>CAZIMM010000009.1:0-44265 GCA_964540415.1 uncultured Eubacteriales bacterium | reverse complement strand
GTAATGGGATATACCGACAACCGCTGCGGTGCATTTACGTACGATGCAACAATTACTCTGCCGAACGGCATAGGCGCATCCGATGTAATCAGCTCGGCTGTGACTCAGAGTTTCAAAACCGATGTTCTCGTCCTCAGTTCAACCGGCGACCCTGCCGATATCACCAATCCTCTCATGCTTTCGTCCAACGACCATTTCAGGCTGTTGGCGTCGGCACCCTATGCGCATTATGAACTTGCAACGAACATAACAATTGATCCAATAAACTGGACTCCGGTTCCTTACTTCACCGGAACACTTGACGGCGGCGGATATACTCTCACCGTCTCTGAACCTCTGTTCACTCACGTTCTCGGCTCAAGAACGGGATACACCGCCGTTGTTAACACCTCGGAGCACACCTCAAATCCTCAGCAGGACAATGCTTCAGATAAAAAAATGGGAACGGTTTCCGACTTGAAAGTTGTGCTTGCGGCAAACATCACAACGGGTATTTTCGGCAACGTATATAATTCAACTTTCATCAGCACAACGCTTACCGGCGGAACATATACCGCTGCACTCACCTCTGCCAGGCAGGCAACCTTCATCAATGCGTTTTACGGAAGCGGTTATGTGTATAATTGCTCGTCCAATGTCAGCTCCACAATGACAGCCGCGTGTGAGGACTCTGCAACTTTAATCGGCCATATTGACGGAAAAGTTCTTGTTGACAAGTGCAGCTCCACCGGCGGGATTGCAATTGCCGGAACAAACATTTCCGGACGTTCTGCCTTCATAGGAAGCAACATTTCAAACAGCGGTGTTATTCAGAACTGCTTTGCCACCGGCACTGTCACAGGAAACGGCACACCGAAATACAGTGTATTCGGCAATTCTTCATCCTCGAATCTTTATAATATTGTATGGTCTGATTCAAGCACAGTTAACGGCACTCCCGCAAGCTCAAGATCAGGTGTACCGACAAGAATCACAGAGTGGGGAACAACCGGCAACGGAAAATCCACATATGCCATCACGGCATCATCCATTGCGGTTTCGATTCCTCTGCCGACGGGTCTGAACTATGCCTTTGCCTCTGCCTCTGCATCGGATTTCTCGGCAACATCGGCAAACACTGCTGTTGCAACTGTCGGTTCACCAACCGTCAGCGGCGGCAATGTTCAGCTGACGGTGACGAAAATCAGCGTTATCAGCGGCAGGTCAACTTATATTAAAGTGACCCACGCGCCCACGGGATTGACGGCATATTTCTATGTCACAACTTCCGCCGGCCCTGCAGCGGGTGATGACGGCTACATCAATATTGCCTCTGTCGATGATCTCGTATACATCGGTGAGCATCAGGATGATAACAACTTTGCATATCTTTCATCGGCGTTCCGTCTGGTTGCCGATATTGATATGAGCGGTGAAACATTCGTCCCGCTCGGCTACAGATATGACTCAAACACATCGACTTATCTCCCGTTTAAAGGAATTTTCACCGGCGTTTTGGATACTGACGGTTCGCCCAAGTATACAATTTCTAACCTTTCAGTCGGCGAAGCTATGACCACCACAAGCTTTGACTATGTCGGAATGTTTGCTTATGTTGACCATTCCGCACAAATCACCGTCAACGCAGTCGCAACAGACGCTTTCATCGGCAACTTCAATCTTGACAGCGTAACCTCAAGAGGTAACAACTATGTCGGTATACTTATCGGCAAGGGTGACTGTGTGGATGTCCGCAATGTCGGAATCACCGATTCAACGCTGACCTCCGGCGTCATGTATTTAGCCGGTGCATGGAGCTCACCGAGTGCCTCAAACGGCTTTGCCGGAATCGGAGGAATTGTCGGCAACCTGTGTGCAAACGGTGCAAATCCCAGCACAATAGCCGACATCGTTTTGAACAATGTCACTATTACTTCAGCATATAATTCAGATTTGCCTGCCATAGGTATCGGCGGCATTGTCGGCTTGATGGGTGCAAACAATCTTACTGTCACCGGTGCCGACATCACCGATTTGAGCATCATTGGCAGCAACAATCCTTCCGGCAGTGTTCTCGGAAACAAATACAGCACGAGCGGCACAGTCACAATTTCCGATGCCGAGATAACAGATCCTTCAATCCTGAGCAATATGTCTGTCGGCGGCATTGTCGGCAACGCACGCGGCAGAGTGAATATTTCCACCTCATCCGTGAACGGTACGGTTGACCCGACAGCTGACGGTGCAACTCCGAGCGCGGTTATCGAGACAACATCCAAGGACACCGTGAATGTGGGCAGCGGAACCTATACCGTTTACGGCGGAGCAGGCGGTATTGCCGGCTACCTGAACAATTCGGTGCTCACTTCAATAACCGATTGCACAGTTGATAAAACATATGTATACGCTCATTTTGATGTTGAACAGATGGTTTCGCCTGCCGGCGGCATTGCTTCGGCAACCTCGGGCACGGTGAGCGACTGTACGGTTTCATCCTCAAAGATTTACGGCATTTCGTGTGCCGGTGTTGTTGCTGTCGGTGCAGCTTCAGGTGTCAGCGTCGCAATTGACGCTTGCTCGGTGAATGCTTCAAAAATCATTGCTTCTATGCTGGCTGACCGTCTTCCTGTTGCCGGCGGTATTTTTGCAGACACCTATCGTGCAGCGTCAGCCTCAACCGGAAATGTGACAATAACAGACTGCACTGTTGACACTCAAACCGATGTCAGCTCAACCGGAACTGTCGCTGGCGGTATTGTCGGCAGGGCAAACCCGGTCAGCGGCTGCATTGTTGACATATCCGGATGTAAAGTATATTCGTCTGTTTCCGCTGAGTTGCCGACCTCAACAGCCGGCGGTGTCGGAGGCATCCTCGGGCTGTCCGAAAGCGGTTTGCTCAACAACCTGCACATTGAAACCTGCCTGTTCGGCGGTAAAATAACCGCACCGACGGCTGTCGGCGGAATTATCGGCAGAATCCTGAGCGGGCTCACCGCATATTCAAACACTTCGTCATATGTTGCAAGGCGCAGCGTCGTCACCGGCTCATTCACGGTGACCAATGACACAACGCAGTATTCTGCAATTGCATTCGGCAACATCAGTTCCTCTGTTATCACTTCAAATTACACAAGCGCAATAAGCGACATTTATTTTTCATCATACCGTTCAGATATGCTCGCATACGGCACTGCGGCAACAGGCGTTTCGAACGCAAACGCTGCCGGAACATTCTATGATGTTTATAAGCCTAACGCCGGTTCTCAGCTTGCCTCTGACATTACTCTTAACAATGCAAACGTGCAGACGCCGAGTGTTGTGTCTCCGTTCCCAACCTCATACGGCAGCTACCTTGCCTTCTCCTGTCCGTTAACCAACAAATGGAAGTCAGATAACTCCGAACTCGTTGAGGTCAAGAATGATTCAATCGGCAGTCTCACGATTCAGTCTGTCCGCAAGGGCAACGCCATAATTTATGTTGATTATTCTGCAACTTTCCTGGACGAATCCATTGTGTTCCGTGCGGGCTTTAAAGCCACGTCCACAACCCGTGCCCCTCTTTCGACTGCAATGATTGAAGGCGAATCATATTACCTTATTGAGAATATGTTTGACCTTGATGCAATCCGAGACTACGTCAGCAATAACGGAAGCGGCGTCATCACAAGAAACAACTTTGCAATCGTAAATGATATTAATATTGATGTGTCTGAGTTTACGTCAAGCGCCGGAACTTACTATAACGGATTTATTCCGATCGGAATATTCACCGGAGGCAGCAACTCAGAAGCTCCTTTCAGAGGAAAAATCATCGGCTATGACCTCACAAACGAGGTTGAAACCGAGCGCACAATCACCAACATGGTGATTAACGCCGGCATATCGGAATCTGCAAATTATGTCGGCTTCTTCTCATTTGTTGACGGCACGTCTGCACTTCCGACCCTCATCAAAAACATCCGTTTTGTCAATGTGAAGGCTGTTTCGGCGGACAATGACGCTTTCATGGGCGCTGTTGTCGGTTACGCGCGCGGCGAGGTCGATTTTGTCAATGTCACTGTTGAAAATCCGAATCTTTCGGGTGCCTATCATTGCGGCGGCATTGTCGGCGGATTTTCAACGCTTGCAAGCACAACTCCGTCCTTTGTCGGCTGCGGAACTGTTGCAAATTCTGCCACACTTGAAGCTGCCATCGGCGCGTCAACCATTTCCTCTCAATACAACGCCGGCGGTATTCTCGGCCTGCAAGACGGCATGGTTGCCACAGACACTCCTTCAGCCACAACAACAATAACAACCTGCAAAGCTCCTGTTGATTATTCCGGAATCACAGTTTCCGGACTCACAATCAGTCAGTCGTATATTGTTGCTGTTTCGACAACGACGCTTCCCATCCTTCTCAAGCTCGGTGCCGGCGGCATTTCAACGAGAATTTACGGCACTGTGTCTGCAAACGGTGCAGTACGCAACACTGTTGACGGATGCACAATTTCCGGTGCTTCCGCGGGCGGTGCATTTGCTTCCTCCGTCGGTGAAACCGATATTCAGGCTGTCGATGTTTCCGACACATCCGTCAGCTCAACTGATATATCGGTCAACAACCAGATACACACTGCCGCGGGAGGCCTGTCTGCGGGCGGGATTCTTGCCAAGGTTGAGAGCACGAACTTGTCGGGAAACGCAGTTCACGATGTGCAGGTTTCGGACTGCAGTGTTGATGAAGACTGCGTTGTCAAGGCTATGTTGACTGCAGGCGGCATTATCGCCATACTCAGGTCTGCATTGTCCACGGCGGCAATGCCGACTTACGCGAAGATTGACGGCTGTTCCACCTTTGCAGAGGTTGAATCGGTAAGCCTTCTTGCACCGGTTAACACAACACTTCAGCAGATTCGCGGTGCCGGCGGCATAATCGGCGCTATCTCCCTTTGGTCGGATTATATTAGTACAAACATCACAAACTGCGTTGTCGGCGGCAAACTTATCGGCAGAACCTCTGTCGGCGGACTTGTCGGCACAATGGGTGCCACAGGTAATTCGAACTCGTTGGCAGATCTTTCAAGCGACACCGACCATTTCGCCGAAAACTGCGTTATCAGCGCATCATTCTATCGCAGAGATATGACTGATAATACGGTGCTGATCGACTCTTTTGCACAAGCCCTCGGCATCACCGCCTCAACTAATGCAGTGGTATATATCGGCGTTGTTTTCGGCAGAGCCGTCGGTAACGCAAACGGAGGCACTACGACAGCCCCCACATATTATCCTTTCCCGGCAGCAAGCATAACCAATCCGGCAACTCATCCTTTCTACAATATCTTCTATTCGGGCTATAACACCAACATTGCTTCAAACGGCATCAGCCCTTTGGGCACATCCGCAAACGGTGTGTTCCTGTTTGGTAAAAACAATTTAAATACAGACGGAAGACTCAATACTCCGACCTTCACCACAAACCATGTCCTTGACAAATATTGTTATGACCTCAATTATCAGGTCAACCATTACGGCTACACCTCATCGGCGGCGCTCAGACTCACCGCTGTCGGCGGAGGAGGAACTCTTGCTGTTGACGGCAACAACGCATCGGGCACCCCGATTGATTCAACAACTCTGAACATTCCCGTCACCGGCAGCGATATCAGTTCAACCTATCCCGAGCAGTACAGCTACGCCACGGGCAGCACAATCAACTCCTTTACGGCTCAAAACAGTGCTTCGGCAAATGTCAAGGTCGGCAGGGATATTCCGTTTGTGCTTTCCGATGCCCAGGTCGTTCTTTCCGACCCGACAATGGTTGGAGTTGAAATGCGGGACGGCGTTCCGTACATTGTCAACCATGCTCATTCGCCGACGGACAGCGTCACCCTTGTGCTCACATATGAAAACGGAATCAAACTTTCGATTCCGGTTCAGGTGAGTTATGATTCGTCATGCACATGGGGAAGCGGCACTTCAAGTGACCCTTATCTCATCTGGGGCTACAATAACCTTTCCCTGCTTACTTCTGCAAACAGCAACAAATATTTCAAGCAGATGTTCAGCGTTTATTTTCAAGTGCCGGACGCAGCAACGGCTACAGATCTCAACAACATCACGCTCGGCGAATTCCTCACTTCAGCCGAACTGACGGCGCTCGAAAGTGTTAACGGTCTCAATGCTGACAATGAGGATGTTAACTTCAAGACTACCTATGACTTGGATGACGACGGCTTGGGCGATGTCCTGCTCTCATCTGTTGCGGGCGAGTTATTCACAACAGACGACAATAACACCGGTGTCGGTGCTATCTTTAATGGCCAGACGGGTACAGATACATTCACCGGCTCATATGTAGTAAAGACCGAGGACGCTTCCATGAACAGCGGCTTCGCACCGTATTCTGTCAATAATATGTCGCTGAATCCCTCATCCGAGTGCCTGTACTCCGGCTTCTTCAGCCGTATCAACGGGGCAACGGTGACGGGTCTGATATTCAACAATTGCTCGATTAACGTTCAGAACACCACAGTTTCAACAAGCTATGCGGGTATTCTCGCGGGCATTTCAGAAAATTCGGCGATTAACGGTGTAACCGTCAATGATGCAGAAGTGATTTCTATTCGCAGAACTTCGCCTGCAAGCTGCTTTGCCGGCGCGGTATTCGGTTCTTACTTTGCTTCCACTCTTCAAAATGTCACCGTCACGGGGTCAACCGTTCTTGCCGCGAGCAAGATGACCAGCACTTCGACGGACGTTCGTGTTTATGCCGGCGGTGTTGCGGGAGAAATGAACACAGCCGCAACAGGCGTTTCAGTTTCCGACAGCTTTATTTATACAGACAGGCAGGACACCGACAATTATTTTGTCGCAATCAGCGGCGGTGTCGCCGGAAAAGCTACCGGCTCAATCACAACTGCCGAAGTTGAAAACACAACCCTCTCATATGTGGCTGTGACGAACACTCTCGGTGATTTCAGCTACACTCCCGACAACGGCACAACATATAGCTCATCAAAGAAAGCGGACATTATCGGCGGCGTTGTCGGTATGTCCGGCGGAAATCTTACCGTTTCCTTTGCGTCCTTCACAGGCGGCACAATCAGAGCGTTTGATTGCGCCGGCGGCATAATCGGTGTTGTTCCCGAAACAGCATCGTGCACCGTGAGCGTAACCGGCTCAACAGTCGGCGACACATCCCCGGTGACAATTTCGGCAATGTCAAACAAAGCTTCTGTTGTCAGCCTTACAAACCGCAGGCTGTATGCTTCGGCAGGCGGAGTTGTCGGCTGCATTGCAGCAGATGCCGGCAACAGCATTGTTTCGTCTCTGTTTGTTTCCGATTCTCACGTCAATGCGAATGTCATTACCTCAGCAAGTGTCAGCAACAACGGCATCGGCAACAACTGCGGCGGCATTCTCGGCTGCATTGAGGATGGCGTTCCTCTTGAAGGCATCATCATCAGCGGCAGTTCCTCTCAGGGAACAGTCAAAGGCAACGCAGCACTTCTTGGCACGGGCACGACGATTGAAAAGTATGGCAACGGTGGCATAATCGGCAATATCAGGTCTTTTGTGAACAAAACAACAAGCACCAATAAAATGATAAACAACTGCATCACCTCCTGCCACGTCGCCGGCTTCAACCCCTCAGCCCCGGATAATGAATTATCAACATATTCCGGCAAAATTATCGGTCGGCTCTCGCAGAGTGTCGGCGCAACTCTCAATTTCGCTGATGCTACGGCGGCGCAGGGCAGCACACTTGCCTTGACAGACTATATTTCGAATGTTTATCTTTCAAGCTATCCGCAGAATCTCGCAGCGTACGGCGACGCAACGAATACTCTTACATCACATCAGAGTGCACTCAGCACCTACATTGACATCAACACCGTGACCGTTGTCAGAGGCAGCGAAACCTTTACCGGTGAGAATACTCTTATGGTTGACAACACTGGCTATGTTTCCTATGCTTCACCGGACTATGCAAACGGAAGCTACACCAAGCAGGCAATGGTTGTTTACGAATCGGGTACAACCGTATCGGAAGACAGGCTGTTCAGGCTTGCCTATCACGGCTTCGACGTTGCGGGAATGACAATCAACTTCGCCGGAAGCTTCGGCTTTGCAGACGGTACGAACTTTGCCGTAACATATGATGACACAACTTTCTCCTCCACTTCGTCATACACTTATGAGCTCAATTCACAATCCTATAACTATGCCTGCGGTGTCATCAACATCTCCGTTTCAAACACTGCAGGAAGCGATACCCTGTATGCCGACATGAATTACGGCTTGCAGGTATCTGTCGGTGCGTTGAGTGTTGACATTGCCGGCTCGGGTACCTCGAACGACCCGTATCAGATTGCAAGAATCGACCAGTTGCCGATAGTCAGGGCTCTGCCGGATGCTTACTATTTGCAGATGAATGACCTAAATTTCACCACCGCTGATTACACAACTTCGACGAGTGATTATTATTTAAAGGGCTTTGCTTCAATCGGCAAGTCACTGAACACCTCTTTCACCGGCTCATATGACGGCGGCGGCTTCAAAATTACTAATCTCTACATCAACAACGGAGCAGCGAACACCGGCTTCTTCGGATACGCAGGAAACGGTTCAACAAAGGCTGTCATTAAAAACCTTCATATTGAGCTTCTGCCGAACAACGCACTCAGCGGTAAGATGGGCGGAATCAGGGGCACAAACAGTGTTGCCGGTCTTGTCGGTTATGTCAGAAATGCCGATATCACCAATTGTTCGGTCGTGGGTGACGATATTATAGGCAGCGGTTTTGTCGGCGGACTCGTCGGCACACTGGTGCTTGGCACTGTTGACAGCTGCTTTACAACCTGCAATGTTCACGTTTTTACTTCGACTGCAACCACCGCAAACACGGCGGGCGGCATAATCGGCTTTGTGTCCGGCAATGTGAATATGTACAGCTCATTTGCAACCGGTTATATCGAAAACGCAAACACCGCGAACTGGGGCGGCAACACCGGCGGACTCATCGGAAGCTTTGACTCTAACGGTGCGACACTTACCGTGAGCGACTGTATTTCTGCCGCGACGATTTCCGAGCAGGGGTACGTTTCCATGACGGAGAACAACGAAATTTACGCGGGCCTTGCAATCGGTTACCATGGGTTGGGAACGGTCAATGCAAACAACGTCCTTATCCTTGGCACAAGAGCCATGATGTCTGCGGATAAAGGCCAGTATTTCTGCGCCTTCATGGGCGGAATTCCGGCAAGCACAGCTCTCTCAGGTTCTTCCAGCTATATTTACTATGACTCAACAATCCTAGGAACCGCAACGCGAAGCGTCGACGGCGTAACCTCATCCGGTACAGCCACCCTTTCCGGCGGCGCAGTCTCGTTTGGGGCAACCGCTCATACCACCTGGACACAGGCAGCCGGCAAGTATCCCACAATTGACATGGACGACACATATTCAGACAATTACGCGGCCCTGTGCTCGGTTGTTCTCAATGCCAACAGTGCAAGAGAAACGGCGGACAGCGCAACCTATAACGGTTTCTTCTATCCTGTCAGCCTGACTAAGGAAGACGGATATTCATTCGCTTCCTCAAAGCTTGATTTGACGGATACCGTAGATTATCCCCAAAACATTGATACTGGATTTTACGGCATCGGTACAGACAAACAGACAGACCTTCTCTTTGAGGATGTTACTGTTGAAGGAAAAACCACAGCAACGGTTTACCGCAATGTTTTCGGCAACACAAAATATCAGCTCAAGAATGACGGCACGGTTTTTGACAACAATTCCGTGGGGTACTCACAGCTTCTTCCGACAGTTGATGTCACTCATACAGTTGGTGATCAAACCTGCGTGCGCCGCATTGTGATCCCTCTTGAATACCGCGCAAACGGAAGTGTTATGACTTATCCCATTGCAACCGCACGTCAGCTCAGAGCCATAAGCGATTCTGCGGAAAGTGTTGCAGGGTCAAAATTTGCTTCGCTTTACACAAACGCACAAAACAGCTTCTATGTTACACACAATATTAACCTGGATGCGACCGTACCTTTCAATCCGATTATCGGCTTCGGCGGGCACTTTGACGGCGGTAATTTCACCATCAGCAATCTCACAATCAACGGCTCGACTGACAGTGAAATCGGTATGTTCCGTTCAATATGCGGAACAACATCAACAACGGTTATCATAAAGGACCTGACTCTCAGGGATGTCAGAATAAACGGTGCGAACAACGTCGGTGCCCTTGTCGGCGCGATTGTCAATCCGAGCAGCAACAGTGCGTTGCAGACAAGAATCGAAAACTGCCATGTCGTAACAACACAGGGAGTAAATGATGCTCATGTCACCGGCACGGGCTATAATGTCGGTGGTCTCGTCGGTTCAATCGGCTATTCCTCGAACGATGATAATATTAACACCGATAGAGAATACGGAATCTTTGAGTCATCCTCCGATGTCCCGGTTTCGGGTCTGAACGTAGTCGGCGGTCTTGTCGGCATGTCAGAATCTCCGATTGAAAACTGCTTCTCAACGGGAAGCGTCACCGCAACCATTGTATCAAGCGGATCTGCAAAAATTGCCACGATGCATGACAAAAAGGGTACAGAATACAACTACAACTACACCTTCTGTTATGCAGGAGGAACTGCTACCTCAATGGCTCAGCGCGCCGGTATCGGCGGCCTGGTCGGTGTTATCAGCAAGATTAACCTTTCTGATGTCTATGTAACCCTGATGAACTGCTTTGCAAGCGGCGAAGTCAACATTACGAGCATTCAGGATATTGTTTCAACGTCGTACTATGGCATCGGCGGCCTTGCGGGAATCATCGGTAAGGACTCTTCAAACGCAAGCATTTACTTCTCCTCTTGCTTCTCGAGCGGCAACGTCAATGTTTCCGACAGTGATTTCACTGTTTACGGCTCGGTCGGAACTGCCAATCTCGGAATCGGCGGTGTCGTGGGAATTTCCGATTCCATGCTCGGCCTGTTCTATTCAAGTGCGTCACTGAATTCATCTTTGGGCAACCTCGCGGATTCTGCTGCCGGCACAGTCGTGCTCGGCTTCGGAGGACTGGTAGGTATTGCAAACAAAGCTGTGCAGAACGCCTATACCTCAGGTGCAACGCTGACCTATTTTAACGGCGAACCGAACGCCGGTTTCTCATACGGCACAGGCGCGCTCATCGGTGTTGCAAAAGCGGGCGGTTGCTCTGAGTTGTATTTTGACTATTGGAACTCGGGTGCCGAGCACGTTGCGGGTCTTGATTTGGGCAGCAACTCATTCAACGATGAGAACAGTAAAAAAACCACACGTGAGATGTCTCAGGTTTCAAGTAATGAGGACAAATTCCTCACCAACTCCGAGTGGGGCTATTCCTACGGCGCATATCCGTTCCTGAAGCTTTTCTTCAGAAATGAAGTCTCACTTGACATTTTCATCAATGCTCTGCTGAGTATTGTTGCAATGAACCCGCATGAATTGGATACAAAGGCTGCATCCGGTGAAGGTATTTCAATGGCACTCACTGCACCGACAGAGATTGAATACTCAACCGCTTTTGAAGAAGGAGAGGACTCCTACTATGTCGGTTCGTATCAATACAGCTGGATTACGACCCAGACAAGTATGTTTATTGACACCTCAACAAATACAGTCGCTCCTCAACGCTCCGACAACAGGCCTGAGACAATGGACATCATTGTTCAGATTGAGACTAAGAACGACTCGCAAACTCAGGATACAAATTCCGGCAGAACTTACACCTCCATCGCATCCAGAACTCTGTCCAAGCTTTGTGCACGCATGCACGGAACACAGACAGATCCGTATTTGATTACCTCGCAGGAGGATCTTGAGCATGTCGGAATGACCAGCGCCGAGTGGAGCGCGCTCGATACAAATAGTTATTATAAGGACTGGGTAACCCCGCTTGACGATAATTTTGCCCCCATATCCGGCAAGGTATATTACCAGCTGATGGGTTATGTCACGGTCAACGCGGACAACGAAAACCCATATGTCCGTGAAATCCCCACACTGACAGGTCAGAGCTACACCATCAACGAAACCCCATACACCTATTCCGGCTTCGAAATTGACGGCAAGGGCTACTATATTCGCGATTTGAATCTGTCCGCCTCCGGCCTTAACAATTTCATCACCGCACTTGACAGCAATTCCGCGATATACAACATGACTTTTGACGGCGCGGAGTTGTCGGACGGTACCTCTCTCATAGGAACAATTGACACAACAAGCATTGTTAACGATCAACCCGCGGGCGGCTTTGTTGACGGTGTTAACGTCCTCGGCGATGCGACAGGAATCGGCACCGCAGGCATTGCAGCAACCAACAACGGCCTCATAAAGGGCTGCCTTGTTGACCTTGATTGCAACATTCCGGCTGCTAAGGCTTATAACCATGCAGGAATCGCTCTGACGAACTCTTCAACCGGAATAATCGAAATGTGCTGTGCGGCAGGAGATATAACTGCGGCAGGTGCAGAAAATGTCGGTGGCCTTGTGAGGACAAATAACGGCACAATCAGGCAAAGCTTTACCATGGGCAATATGCAGCTCGGAACGAGTGTGCTCTCAAACAATGTGGGCGGCTTTGTCGCAACCAACGGCTCCGGTGCCACTGTTGACGGCTGCTACACAAGATACAATATCTTTGCAAAGGGCGGAGTGGAATCCACGGGCATTGTCGGCAGCTTTGCGGGCAGCAATTCAGGAACGATATCCGACAGTTTCGCCTCCGGCAAGCTGGTGCTTACCGGCCGAACCGTAACCTATCAGTCTGTATTCTGTGGCAATAACACCGGAACAATGAGCAGAGTTATGTTCGACAAATCTCTTTCCGGTTCCAACACATACGATGTCTATGCCTCCGCTGTACGCACAGAGGATATTGTTGACATGAACCGTTATCCGGAGCTTGTCACCGGCGCTTCCTCGGATTATTCGCTCACCGGCTTCGATTTCTTCCCTCAAATCAGGGCAATTGTAGAAACTTATGAAGAGAACTGGGATGAAAACGATGAGCCGATTCCCGGCGACCAGACCGAAATGAGCAGACGCTACAATGCTTTGAGAGGCTATTCATACGTCAGCGCCGCAACCATGATGATTCCGAACGATCAGTATATGGACAATTTGCCCATCGTGAATTATGTCGCAAATGTTGCATCCAGCAGTTATGCGACAGAGGAATTGAGAATCAAGGCGTTTGATCGTTGCCCGAATCTTAGCTTTAACGCGGAGAACGACTCAAACGACAGTGCATGGACTTCAAGTACAACAACCGTGGCTGACCGCTTTGCAGCAACAACAGGCGGAACCGGTGTTGCAACAAGCTACAAGCTCGATGCGGTTTCGGCAGGTAATTCTACAGTTTCTTTCGAGAAAGATGCAAAGGATTTCAACTATGTCGTCTGCTCAAAGACACCGCAGCTTGATCTGTTTGTGACGGTTGTAAATACGGTTGCCAATTTAAACTTCCAGGGCGGCGACGGCACCGAGAACAACCCATATCAGATCAGCACGGCGGATCAGGTCAGGGCGCTTGCGTTCTACGGTCAGAACCCGAATAACTATTTTGAAGTTATCAATGACATTGATATGAACGACACAGCGGGAACCCCGTGGAACGAATATATCAATCAGTTCGGTTCTCATCTTGACGGTCAAGGCTATGCAATTTCCGACATCCTCATTCCCGCAAATAAATCCAACGGTATGTTCGGCGAAATTCTTAACGGTGCCGAGATTATCGACCTTGGTTTGAGCGGCATTGATGTTGTTGCCTCCTCAGGCGACGCGGGTCTCTTTGCAAGCAACGCGGGTTACGCAACAATCAGCAACTGCTTCGCCGTCGGTTCACTTAACCACAACGGCACTGCCTCAACAGACACTGCGGGCGGTTTCATCGGACTGACCGAGGGCACGGCAATAAACGGCGTTCTGACCTCCGGCAAAGTTCTTGCTCCCGGCGTTGCGAATGTCGGCGGTGTAATCGGAACAACCAAAGCTAAGACTGTTTCCGCACAGACACATGAAACCTCAATCACTGATGCAATGTCAACCTCCTTTGTCAGAGGCAAAACAAACGTCGGAGGAATCATCGGCAAGGCATCCGGCACATCGTCATATAAAACTTTAATCACCGGCGCTGTATTTGCAAACATGGTGGATGCTGCGGATGCGGTTAATTCCGCACACAACATTGTCGGTTTGAGTGAGCAGTGTACAGTGAGCAACGTAACTTTCGATTTGCAGTTTGCAACGGTTGATGCTGATGTGACAGAGACCGGCTTGATGACCTATAAGCTTACCGGGTCTTCCGCCGCAGCACCGGTGTCCGGTTGGAGCAGATATTCCGGATTTACCGGATACTATGTCCCCGCAGGCTTTGTTTCAAACGCACAGACGGGTACATTCACCACCGGTGTGCAGCTTGCAGCCGCGAAAATTTCACTGCTTGCAGGCATTTCATCCGGAACTTATAAGTCATTCACCCAAATCACAGCCCAAGCAACACTTAATGGCTGCAATACTCATTTTGAGGAAGACAGCATTACGAAATATCTGACACTGAACAACGCGGGTGGCAATGATCCCATTGCATCAGTCAATTCGGCGAATGTCGGAAATGTCAATGCTGTGACCAAGGTTGAATACGGTATTTATGACTATGTCGGAGAAACCTATATGTTTGACGGCGGCAGACTCGAACGCTATTTTGAGCCGCAGCTGAGCAAGGTTATCCAAATTGATTATGCATTTTCCGATGTTTCCTCTTTGCTCGGATCTAGTGCGGCGGCTGTTATGGCGACGGATGCCTGCGGATCGCCCAGCACCACTGCTGCAAAGATCACTTCAAACACAAACCGCACCGGTACGCTGATATCCGGCATGATGGTGTCATACGACGAAACTGCCGGATGCTACAGCTTTGTTGTCGGCGAAAAACTGCCCTCTGGCTGTAAGCTCGGCGGCGTGACCGCAACTTATAACAGCGGTGCAGGCACGCTTGATGTTGACGGAAACACGGTTAAGCTCACGAGCGGCGGTGCACCGATAGCATCAAACATCACCCAAATCACAATATCCTTGTCTGTGGTTTCCGACACGGGTGAGTGGGGAATCAGAACTTTCAGCGATAATCTTGCCGGCTGATTTCGGCATCCTGTTTTTTGGGCGCATCAGCACTTAAGGAGACTTTTCAATGAAGCCGAACAGAACAATTTTCAAGAGCACAGTCATGCTTGCCGTGGCAGCCATTATGTTGGTTGCCGTAAGTTTTGCATGGTTCAAAGCTGCAATCCCAACCGGATCTGTCAATGCTATTACCGCCAATGCAGCCGGCAGCGAAGGCGGAACCATATTTTCATTGCAGGTTGAGCTGTACAACGAGAGCACCTCTGCGTGGGATACCCTTTCCGGCATTTCAACTCTCGATACAAGCATGCTCATTCCCGGAAAAGAGTTTCGGTACAGGATAACGGTAACTCCGGTGGCCTCCGGCACAATGTCGCTAAAGCTGACCAACATGGAATGTGACGACAGCTTTGTCGACGACGGTTTGGGAACGGATCTTTATCCGACCCTTGCACCGTATCTGAGCATAAAAGCCATCAACAGCTCCAACTCTTCCACCATCGTCGAGGATACTTTAAATGACCTTATGGACACCGGTTCCTCAACCTCGGCAACGGTTATTCAAGGCGTCTCCGTTACGGCGAACACACCGTTTGTTTTTGAATACAGAATCTCGCTTTTCGGCATGAATACCTCGCTGTATGACGGCTCGAAAAACAGCGAAAACTCGGCTTTGATGGGCGAATTTATCCACGCTTCCTTTAAACTTTATATCGGTTAACCGAAATCCGAGAGGTATTATGAAAAAGGTCGTTTACCGTGTTTTCTCTGCGCTGTGTGTCGTCATTTTGTTGTTTGCAGGCTTGATTCTCTTCAAATCCGTCACAAGAAAAGACGGAGAGGTTGTTCAGATGTTCGGATTCAGTATGCTCAGGATTGCAACTCCGAGCATGACACCGGAGTATCCTGTGGGTGTTGTAATTTTTGTAAAAGAAACACCTGCCGCCGAGCTGAAAATCGGAGATGTCATCAGCTTTTATTCGGATGATCCGGCTTTGAACGGATATCCGAACACACACAGAATCGTTGCAATCAGCGGTGAAGGCTCGTCACTGAGCTTTACAACAAAGGGCGACGCTGCCGAGCTCAATGATGAATATCCCGTTTCGGGAAGCAAAGTGATCGGCAGGGTGGTCGGCAAATCGGCTGCCTTCGGAAAACTGCTTAAGTTGTTTACGTCGAAGTATGCGCTGTTTTTCCTGATTGTCATTCCTATGGTTTTAATAATTTTCTCTGAAATGTTAGGTATAAAGAAGAAGTTTACAAAAGAAAACGGAGATAATCCCGGCGATGAAAAGAGTTAGAAAAGTTTTTTCCGCTGCCATGCCGTTGTTGCTCGTGTGCCTTGTGTTGCTGGTTTATGTCCCGAAGTTTATGGGACTATCCGGATTCTATGTCGATTCGGGCAGTATGGCTCCCGCAATAAAAAAGGGGAGTATGGTATATATTTCAGAGGTGAGCTTTGAGAGTGTAAACATCGGCGACGTGCTGATGTTTGAAAGTGAGGACACTGTTTCGCGCTTTACCCACAGAGTAATCGCCATTGACGCAAAAAATCAACTGTTCACAACAAAGGGCGACGCAAACAACACAGAGGATCCCTCCTCAGCCGCATATTCACGCTGTATCGGCAGGGTAAGGTTTTCCGTTCCGTTGCTCGGTTATCTTGCAAAGGCAATGAGCAGTGTTCCGGGCATTGCAGTGTTCGGAATAATTGTAATCATCTGGATTGCAGCCGAAATTGAAGCTTTTAAATCAAAACGAAAAAGAACAGAGGTAAGCATATGAAAAAGAGGATAACCTGTTTAGTTTTGCTGGTGTTGTTCGTCGCAGGAATTGCGGGGAGCAACGGTACCTTTGCGTGGTTTGTTGCTGCGGGAGAGAGTAATCAGGAGTTTACCGTCGGCGAAGTCAGCTTCACTCTCAAGGGCAATCTGGTTTCAACCTCTTCTCTCGGTACAGGCGGCAGCGGCGACCCGCTGATTTTGCCGAACCAGGAGCTTTTGGATTCGCTTGCCGCAGGGGATCAGAATGCCGAACTTACAACTCAGGTCGGTAACACAACATATATGTATCTCACAAATGCCTCGACAGTTGCATCTCAGTTGAGGATCAAAGCCGAATATACTTTGACCGGCGGTGCCGAGGGAACGCTTGTTGCCGCTACTGATGCGTCAACCTGTCCCCTTGAGCTTTCATTCATCGGAAGTGATTGGTATTACAGCAGCGGATACTTTTATTTCGGCACCCTGACTTCAAATAATTCAACTGCAATTGCAACCTCCGAGGATATAATTCCGATGCTGTCTTCGGTCAAATTCAGCGGGGACAACACAATGGATGCCAATGCGATTGACGGTGCAAATGTCTATGTCCGCATAACCTTTGAAGCAAGGCAGTCCGATTATGTAAACTGGACTACTGTCGGAACAATTTCAACATGATGCAGAAACTTTTTAAAATTATTTATAACTTTTTCGCAATCCTGATTGTGCTTGTTTTCTTGTTCACGGCTTACCTTGCTGTCAGCAAAACGCACGTTTATGCCGTTTCCACCTCAAGCATGGAACCCACACTTTCACCCGGCGATGCGGTCTTTGTAAGCAGTGTTTCGTTTGAAGAATTGAGCGTCGGGGACATTGTCACAGTCAAGCTTCTCGGCTCGGACGGCACGTTCACACACCGTGTGTGCAGGGTTGACGAAGATAAAAAATTGTTCTATACTAAAGGCGATGCAAACAGCGAGCAAGACGGCGAGGCTTTCCCCGAACAAAGGCTCGTCGGCAAAGTGAAATTTTCATTTCCGAAAATCGGCTTGCTTTCGCTGAACACTGAGCCTGAAACAATTGTCGGTGTGCTTGCGCTTGTGATGCTTGCCGTCGTCTGCGCCGGAGTAATTGTCAACCGAAGAAAGAAAAAGACTGAAGCCTGAATTACTGTAAGGAGCCTGCCATATGAATAAATCGGCAAAAAAACGAATATTCAGCTTGCTGCTGGCAGTTATGCTCACGGTGTCTGTGTGCTATTTTGCGGTTCTGCCGTCAACAACAGCATGGGTTATCGACACAGGGTATGTCGCCGATTCATACGATGTTCCGGACATCGACACCACCTTCTCCACCGGCTCGGGAAACAATGTGACACTTGATTTCAAAGCGGCATCAAAATTTACCGATGATGATGAGAGAGCAAATTATTTTGAGCATACCGTTCAATTCTTAAACTTTACCGTCACAAACAATGTCGATGCGGACAGCATTGACGCTTTGCTGACATTTGAAGCGCTGAAATATGACAACGTTGGGGGAACAACTTCCGCACTTACCGCTGCAGACGGTTTGCGCTGGTTCTGGTATGAATATACCGACACAGCAGCCGAGGCAGGAACAGTAACGCAGCTGGTTGACGGAGTTTATGTCAACTCGACAGACAAACGCGTTTTGCCGGATGGCACCGGCGGATACTTCACTCTCAATCCGACCCTTACCTCGGCACTTGAAACCGCAATGGTCAACGGCGGAAAAGCTGTTGAAAACGCCGGGGAGGTCACTGTAAACTCCGCATTTGTCTCAGACAATAGCGCGCAGACAGCCTTCCTTGCGGCAAACAACACCACCACACTCGCGCTCAACGTGGGGCAGACAAAGAAAATCTGTGTTGCGTTCTGGGTTGAATACGATTTCTTCAAAGCGAAGATAGACGGGGGTGCCGGCAGCGTTAATTATGATATCAAGTTCAACGTCATCCCGGTTCAGGCAGCAAACTATTCCTGATTTTGACAACATTGCCCCGAAGGGAAGATAAATGCTGATGAAAACAGCCTCAAGAAAGTTAAAAAAACCTCTCATCGCAGTGCTCGCGGCGCTTGCGGTGATTGTTGCAGTATACTCTTTGACCACTGCATGGATAACCGGTACGCCGATAAATCCGATAAGGTTTATGAACCTTGACGATTTTTCCGCAGAGCAGGACGTTTATTTTTTCAACGGAAGTGTGCGTACGGAGATTACAGGCTACCAGGACACTAACGGTGCCATCACCGTAAGCCTTAATTCAGCCGATACAAACTATATAGGCAACCTTCGAGCAAATGTCAATTTTTCCGGCAGCGGCATTGCTTTTATGCGTGTCAAAATGCTTGCCGAATGGTCCTCGGGAGCTTCTGTTATGCAGGCGGACACCGCTCTGCCGTTTGTCATTGACGATGACGCGGACACGGGCAACACAAACAAATGGTACGATAACCGCGAAAATGATTATTGCGTTTACTATACCTCCGCGCCGTCAGCCTCAACAATCAGTGTAATAAGAGGATTTGATGCCGACGGATTGGACATGGAAACTCTCAGCTCAATGTCACTCACCGTAAAGCTGGCATTCCGTGTGGATGCTGTTCAGTTCAACAGATACAAACAGATTTGGGAAATGGATTCTCTTCCGTGGAGATAAATAAAACTTTTTAGGACGGTTCTAATGTCAAATCAACAGAACAAAAAAGTGAAAAACAATCCGAAAAACACCGCTTCCAAAAAAGCGGTTTCGGTTTCTAAAAAGGTAATTATTATCTGCGCCGCTGTGCTTGTTGCGGCAGCCGGAATCTTTGCTTTGTATTTTTCTCTCCGCTTCAAGATTCCGGAAGTCGCCATACCCGAGTATTACGGCCGCGATATTCCCGAAACCGAAAGCCTGCCGTTACTCGCCGAGCTTGAGGAGCAGTATAAGTACGCCGAGGAATATGCCGCGAAGGGCGACAGCGTTTTCAAATGCTATGCCGCTGATTCAATCACCTTTGATGAGGCCTTCGGTTACGGCAACCTGGATCTCGCAAATGTGATGGACAACAACTGTACGCTCATTGCAACGATTGTTGATGATGCCGGAGCTGTGATTTACCGCTCGCTCGGCTTACCTGCGGGAAGATATATTCATGACATCCGCCTGTTCAATCAGGAACTGCCTTACGGTCAATATGATTTTAAGCTCATTATCGCCGCATATAACAGTGAAACCCATGAAAACGTCGGCGTGCAATACCATGATTTAACTGTTAACATCGGCATTGAGGAGGAAACGGAGTCAGCAACTCAGGAGACAACGTCACAGTCATCCGAGAGCTCGGCTGCTTCCCAAACAACAAATGGCCAAGAAGAAACAGAATAACAAAAAGAAAATAAACGGCAAAACAGGCAAAACGCGAGTCAGCCGTGTGGCACTGTTTTTTTGCCTTTCTGTTGTCGCTTTGATTGCTGCTACTACGGCGCTCGACACCCTCGGATATTTCAATTGGATAAGATGGTCTTTTGTTCCGGAGGGTACGGTTGAGCAGGGCACGCTCAACAGCAAGGATGAAATTGATGAGATACCCGATGGGGAAATCAGATATAAGCTCAACAAAACCGTCACGTTTAAGAGACCTTTTTCAAAGGGCGACCTTTGTTTTGAAAATCCGACCCAAAGCAGCCTTGACCTCAAGTTTTACCTTTACGCGGGGGACGGAAAAAGCGGGCAGCTGGTTTATGAAACTCCTTTGCTCAAGCCGGGCGAATATATAGCGGGCGACAAGCTCGACAAAATGCTTGACCGTGGAACCTATTCGTTGCTTTGCATTGCTGTTGCATACAACAGTGAAGGACGGCGTGAGGGCGAGGTCAGCTCTTATATATCAGTAGTTGTACAAAAAAGATAAAAACAAATCAAAAACAAAAAGCGATCCGTCAATCGGAGCGCTTTTTTTGTCTCTCGCGCAGGTCTCTGATATAGAATTTTAGCGCTTGTTCTTGGTTAATTCTGTGTTTCAGTGGCAGGTTTCTGTCCTGCAGCTCAACCGCAATTTCTTCAATTCGCATTCGCAAATACTGTTCTGTGTTCATTTTTCCCTCCGCTTATAATGCTTCATTTCATATCTTTTGCGGTATAAGCTCCCTTATTTAAGGAAAGTTATATCAATTTGAAAAATGAACGGCAAAATACGCGAAGCTTTTTCATCAAAGTGCAAAATGCGGTTATTCAAATCCGGTCACAAATTATTTGAACAATTTAACCGATTATATGCTCTCAACGGCTGCGCTGTTTCGCTTTTATTTGCGCTTTATCCAGAACTCGGAGAGCATCACGCCGGCAATCGGTTCGCCGATTTCGAGTGCAACACAACCGTTTTCAAACACGTCGGCGGGAAGGGTGTAGCTGATTCCGACAAAGCCTGGTGCGAGCAGCTCTTCGGTGAACTCCTCACTCACCGAACCGCCGTAAGGCTTGCCGCTGTAAATGATTCTGTCATTTGCCTTGACATAAAACCCGTTAAGCAGTTCAATGCAGTTTTTTGAAAACGCTACTGTTAAAACATAGTCCCTTCCGGGCAGAAAACCGCCGAGGCGGCAGCGGAAGGTGAAGTGGTCATAAAGCTTCAGCATCGACATCGGGATATCTCCGTTGTTGACGTTCGGACGGTCACCCTGATAATTAATATAAAACTCGCCGACCTGCTTTTCGCCGAGAACATCGAAGCCGTGCTCCGCGAGTGAAAAGCGGTATTCATCCGGCAAAAGCGAATTTCGGTTCAGAACAGCATTTATCAGCTTCTCACCGTCGGCACGGGGCAGAGAAAGAGCTTTTTCGAGCTTTTTTTTCAGCCACAGTCTGTCGGTCACCGGCAAATCAATCGTTTCGAGTGTTGCGCCGCGCTCCCAGGAGTCGGCGTGATAATGCTCCACGTCCAGCTGCATTCCTATGAGCTTGAACAAGGCTTCGGCGTGTGCGGAAATTTCACTGCGAAGGCGAAGATATGTTTCGTCAAACGGTGTGTCCAGAATCTGCTCTGCCTGTTCGTATTCACCCTTTTTCAGAAGATAAACGGCTTCATCGACGAGATTCAGCTCAAAGAGCCTGCGGCGTCGGATGAGTGCATCACACTTTGCTCTGAACAGATGCATAACAAACCGCCAGTTGTTTTTCTGCGACGGATATTTCTCATACAGTCTTTCCCAGATGTTCAGCGTATTCTCTATCTGCGAATTTTCGGCAGGGTCGCCGACCCAATTCAGCTCCAGCCCGAGTATGCCGTCAACAACTTCTTCAACGGGCAGCCCGTAATAAAACGCACGTGCATAATCCGAAAGGGTTTCGCGCAGTGTTACATCCGGGAAAAAGTCCATGTCGCTCCAGACGAACTTGTTCACATCGTCATTGACTCCCTCGGAATAACTGACACTCCCGAGGACATATCGGCTTGTCATGCGATGAATCTGCCTGTATTCAGTCGGACGTGGATTCACACACTCGCGGCTTAAGCCGTTTATCAGCGCAAAATGCCAATCGTCCTGTGTGAAGTGAACCGGGTATTCACAGCGCACGTTGTGAGTGATGTCGGGATACAGGCGGATCGGGTATTTCATCGGAAGCCGGCGGCGCAGGGTATCCAGCGGAAATGCGCGATTCGGGCCGGTGATAACACCGTCAATCTCATCGGGAAGCTGTTCCATTGCCTCAATAAAGTCGTTGCCCCAGTTAACCTGAGAGTGCGGCTGCTGAGCCGACGGCCACATTTGTGCATCGGGTTTAATCTCCTTGAGCGCGCGTGAAATGCAGCGGCAGCGTTCAACAAATTCATCCCCCGGCATGTCTCCCGGGTCGCCTCCCGGAGGAAAAACGATGTTGATTCTCGGCGATTTTTTAAAGACCTCACGGCGTTCGGCAACAGCCTGTTCGTGAGTATCCGTGCTGTCGTTGGGATACCAGAGCGACACGTTGAGGTCAACTTCGTCAGCAAGCTGTTCACCGATTATGGCCATTTCGTGCGTGGTGTATTTCATCACGGCGTTTTTCGGATTATGCTTGCCCTCGGTTGGGATGTGCTCGCAATAATTGCATCCGAACATCATTATGTCGCGGTAAAAAGCGGCATATTCCTTCTTGTCCCACGCGTCATAGGTGTTGGGGGTTGTGCGATATCCGCACTGATGACCGCGGATTTCCTTGTCGGGAATATATGTTCCGGTTATGTCTTTGATAAGTGTAATTTTTTTGCCGCTGTATTCTGTTTTTCTCAAAAAATATGAGTATCCGTAAATCAGTCCGCGTATACCCTGTGCGCACACCGTCAGGGTGCTGTCTCTGAGCGACAGGGAATAGCTGTCCTTGTTCGGCAGAGCATGGGCTGTGTCTATTTCAAATCGGACGCAGGGCTTACCGTCACCGTACTCCGGTGTAACCCCTGTCCGCGCAAGGATTTCCTCGCAAAACATTGACGCCGCTTTTGAGCAAGCCTCATCCGAAACAAAAACGCACAGTCCCGTAAAATCAAATTTCATATAACACCTCAGTTTTCATATTTTTACCATATAAAGTCTACCATCCTTTGCGATGAATTGCAAGATATAACAGAGTTTTTAAAAGCTGTATGTTTTGTCCCGCCACAGGCAATAATTCATATACATGGATTTTGTCGGAGGGATAAGATGCAATATAACAAAGTTGAAATTTGCGGAGTGAACACGGCAAAGCTCAAGGTCTTGAAGGAAAGCGAAAAACGGGAGCTGCTCAATCGGATAAAGGACGGTGACAAGGCAGCCCGGGAAGAAATGATAAGCGGAAATCTCCGCCTGGTGCTCAGCGTTATCCAACGCTTCTCAAACCGCAACGAAAATCTGGACGATTTGTTTCAGGTCGGCTGTATCGGACTGATAAAGTCAATTGACCATTTTGACATTGAGCAGGGAGTGAGGTTCAGCACTTACGCCGTGCCCATGATAATCGGTGAAGTTCGGCGCTATCTTCGGGACAACAATCCTGTCCGGGTCAGCCGTTCCATGCGCGACACAGCATATCACGCAATTCAGGTCAGGGACAAGCTGATAAACGAGCTTGGCCGAGACCCGACTGTTGAGGAAATCGCCGCCGACATGAACCTCCGCCGGGAGGAAGTGGTAATTGCGCTTGAATCAATTGTTGACCCCGTTTCGCTCTATGAGCCGGTTTACTCGGACGGAGGCGACACAATCTTCGTTATGGATCAGATAGGAGATTTCAACTCGGATGACGGTTGGATAGACGAAATATTGCTCAGACAGTCAATTGATGAGCTGAACGTCAGAGAAAAGCGTATACTGAATATGCGCTTTCTTCAGGGCAAAACGCAAATGGAGGTTGCCCGTGAGGTCGGCATTTCGCAGGCACAGGTGTCCCGCCTCGAAAAGGGAGCTCTCAACAAAATCAAGGGAAAAACAGGGCAGGGAGCGTAAGCTGCCTCCCGATACAGCTCCCGTTCGCCGAAAGGTTTATAAACCAGCGGCGGGCGGGTTGTTAAATTTATGTGATAGGTTACAAATAGTCGTCATGAAGGTTACAATTAGGCACCATTGCTTGATATTCCTCAAAACGTGTGGTATAATTACCCCACGTCGGCGCGGTACAGCTGCGGTTGCGCGCCACTGAGGCTTCTCCTTTGCTTTCTTAATTAATGAAACGTCCGGACAAGCTGTGAGATTGCCTTTTATAAACTTTCGGAGGAATAAAAATGAGAGCTGTTATCACCGTTGTCGGCAAGGATATGGTCGGAATACTGTCCCGCATTTCGGGGCACTGTGCGGAGTATAATGTCAATGTCATTGAGGTTTCGCAGTCAATACTTCAGGACATGTTCTGCATGATTATGCTCGTTGACACCTCGTCAATCAAGGGCGTTTTTTCGGAGTTTTCCGATGTGCTGACTGATTCTGGCAAGGAAATCGGGCTTGCTGTTCATGTTATGCACGAGGACATTTTTAACTCCATGCACAGAATCTGATTATCCGGGAGGGCACGGAAAATGATTAACACTGTTGACATCCTCGAAACAATCGGGATGATAGAAAATGAACACCTCGACATCCGCACGATAACCATGGGAATATCCCTGCTGGATTGCTGTACGGACGATATCGGACGTTCCTGCCAAAAGGTGTATGATAAAATTGCCCGAAAAGCCGAGCGCCTTGTTGCGGTCGGTGAGGAAATCGAGCACGAATACGGAATTCCGATAATCAATAAGCGTATTGCCGTAACTCCGATTGCAATGCTCTGCGCAAGTGCCAAGGGTGACCCTGTCCTTTTTGCAAAAACACTTGAGCGGGCGGCGCGCACTGTCGGAGTGAATTTTATCGGCGGTTATTCCGCACTTGTTCAAAAAGGTTTTGCAAGCGGCGACGCGGAGCTGATTCGCAGCATTCCCGAAGCATTGAGTGAAACAGAACATATCTGCTCGAGCGTCAATATCGGGTCAACAAAAACCGGAATAAACATGGACGCAGTGAAGCTCATGGGAGAGACCGTTGTCAAATGCGCTCAGGTCACGAGCGACAGGGACTGTATCGGTTGTGCGAAGCTCGTTGTGTTCTGCAACGCTCCCGATGACAACCCGTTCATGGCGGGTGCTTTTCACGGTGCCGGCGAGCCGGAGTGCGTGATAAACGTCGGCGTTTCCGGCCCGGGAGTTGTACGCGCGGCGCTTGCGAAAATTCCGGACGGAGACCTTACTGATGTTGCAGACTGCGTAAAGAAAACCGCATTCAAAATCACCCGCGTCGGGCAGCTCGTGGCGCGTGAAGCTTCAAGACGGCTCGATGTTCCGTTCGGAATTGTTGACTTGTCGCTCGCACCGACTCCGGAGGTCGGTGATTCCGTCGCTCACATTCTCGAGGAAATGGGGCTGGAGCAATGCGGAACTCACGGCACAACCGCAGCGCTCGCACTGCTTAATGACGCAGTAAAAAAGGGAGGCACAATGGCCTCCTCCCATGTCGGCGGACTTTCCGGCGCATTCATTCCCGTTACGGAAGACAGGGGAATGATTGACGCGGCAAGAAGCGGCTCACTCATCATAGAAAAGCTTGAAGCCATGACAGCCGTTTGCTCCGTCGGGCTTGATATGATTGTTATCCCCGGTGACACTCCGGCTTCCACCATATCCGCCATAATCGCGGACGAGGCGGCAATCGGTATGGTCAATTCAAAAACAACCGCTGTCAGAGTTATACCCGCCGTCGGGAAAAAGCCCGGAGACGAGCTGAACTTCGGCGGCTTGCTCGGAAGCGGACCCGTGATGAAGCTGAACACCGCCTCGGCGGAAAAACTTATTTCACGCGGCGGCAGAATCCCTGCACCGCTGCAGAGCCTGAAAAACTAACTTGTGTATGCTTCAATCAGAAGCTGCAGTTCCTCTTCGTTTTTTGCGTGTATTCCTTCACGAAGCTTCTGCGCCTCCTCCTCCGGCAGACTGCTGAGCTTGCACTCAAAAACCTCCGACGGTTCATCGCCGCAAAAAACCGCAATATACCCGTTGTATTCACCCAGCACATAATCGCAAACCGTTGCTTCGTTGTTTTGCTTTCCCTTTGCATTTTCATAGGAAAAAACAGTACCGCACG
This sequence comes from uncultured Eubacteriales bacterium, assembly GCA_964540415.1. Taxonomy (GTDB): domain Bacteria; phylum Bacillota; class Clostridia; order Oscillospirales; family Acutalibacteraceae; genus CAZIMM01. The sequence goes on along the minus strand of CAZIMM010000009.1, from coordinate 17,725 downwards.
CAAACAGGGTGAGGCATACTCCGGCGGCTGCAAGCAAACTTAAACCTCTCATTTTTCCGGCCTCCCGTTTTGGTTTGTGTATATTTTTCCCTTATTGAGGACGGCGTATTCAAAATTCTAATTTGTATTTAAAAAAATGTCAAAGTATGTTATAATATATCGATAATATTCTGTTGATTCATATGTGTTTTTTCTGAGGTGTAATTCGATGAATAACGGTTCTGTTCAGCAGCAGACCCCTCAAAAAAGGGTGAAAAAAGTCAAGGACAAAAACGGTAAGCACATCGGGCGGCTTGTGTTCGTCTCGGTGCTGCTTTCGTGCGTGCTGACGGTGTGCATCGTCTGTGGTTTTGTGCTGATAAACACCATCGCCGTATCCAACGGTGACATGCTGATTGATTTGCGTGAATATCAGGTCAATCAGAATCAGACCTCAATCATATATTACCGTAACAGTGATGGCAACGAAGCTGAGCTCATGAGGCTTCACGGTGCGGAAAACAGAATCTGGCTGAGCCTTGACGAAATGCCGAAGGTTTTGCAGGATGCATTCATCGCTTTGGAGGACAAGCGCTTCAAGGACCATTCAGGCGTTGACTGGATTCGTACTATCGCCTCCGCGACGATTTACTACAATTCAGGTCAGGGCGGTTCAACAATAACGCAGCAGCTGATTAAGAATCTGACGCAGAAAAAGGAAGTCACTTTTGTCAGAAAATTCAAAGAGATTCAAACGGCTCTTAACGTTGAAAAGCATTTCTCCAAGGATACAATTCTTGAGGCGTATCTGAACACGCTCTATCTCGGCGAGGGATGCTACGGTGTGAAGACAGCCGTTGAAAAGTATTTCGGCAAGGAGGTTTCGGAGATAAACTGTGCCGAAGCCGCCGTTATTGCGTCAATAACCCAAGCACCTTATCAGTACGACCCGCTTGTGAACCCGGACAATAACCGTGAGCGTCAGCTAATGTGCCTCAACTATATGCTCGAGCAGGGTAAAATTGACCAGGCTCAGTATGATGAGGCAGTCAACTATAAACTCGTTTACACAAACAGTCCGGGATATGTCGGCAGCGAAGAAGAGGAAGAAGAAACAAAAGAAGAAAAGTCATACCAGAGCTTTTATGTCGATTACATCATTGAGTGTCTCATTGATGACTTTGTTGAAAAATTCGGCTACACCGAAAGCCAGGCAACCCAAAAGGTTTATTACGGCGGCTTGAAGATATACGCCTGCATTGACCCCAAGGTTCAGGCGGCGCTTGAGGACACCTATGTCAACCGCAAAACCTTCCCGAATGAGAGCGGCTCGGAAAACAAGGTTCAGTCCGCAATGACAATCATGGACTACACCGGCAGAGTTGTTGCAATTTGCGGTGAGGCAGGCCCGAAGTCCGGAAATCGCGGCCTTAACCGTGCCACCTCATCACCCAGACAGCCGGGTTCCTCCATCAAACCGCTCACGGCTTACGGCCCCGCAATTGACAGTAACCTTGCCACCTGGTCAACAAAAATTCAGGACTATGCTTTCCCGCTGAAGGGAAAAATGTGGCCGTCAAATTACGGCGGAGGAAAGGGCTCAGGCAGCTTCGTCACGCTGCAAAACGGTCTTTGCCGTTCGCTGAACACCATTTCGGCAAGGCTGGTTTACAGCATTGTCGGGGTTGAGCGCTCATATGAATATCTCACAAAGAATTTCCACATTTCAACTGCGGACCCGGTTGAGGATGTTCAGCCAGCTCCGCTGGCAACAGGCGGCATGTATCACGGCATCACCACTCTCGAAATGGCATCCGCTTATGCTACATTCGGAAACGGCGGCAAGTATTATGAACCGTATTCATACTTCCTTGTCACAAATTCGGACGGCACGACGACCTATTTTGACAACACCAATCCAACCTACACCCAGGCAATAGGGGAGGACAGTGCAAATGTTATGTGCCAGCTGCTCCAGACGGTTACAACCGCCAGCGGAGGAACAGGCACAGCATACAAAATCAGCGGCTTCCAGACTTATGCAAAAACAGGTACAACAACAGATGAAAAAGACCGTTGGTTCTGCGGAGGCACACCTTATTATGTTGCTGCGGTATGGTACGGTTATGACCATCCGAAGGCAATAACAAACGTTTCGGGCAACCCTGCGGGCAAGATTTTCAAGAATGTTTTTGACAAGGTTCACAAGGACTTGCCCTCAAAAGAGTTTGAAATGGGTAAGCTGGTTGTCAAAAAAGCGTATTGCGCAAGTACGGGACTCCTTGCCGGAGCACATTGCACCGTCGGCGGAAGCGGTTGGTACAAGCTGACGAATATGCCGAAAACCTGCACAGACTGTACGGCAAGCTCCTCGAGCGAACAGACCACCTCGTCCGATGAGCAGACAACAGCCTCCATTGCGGACATCTGGGGCGGAATTTTCGGGTGAGTCAATGATAATTATGGCATTTGATATGGGCGAAGCGAGAACAGGTGTTGCCGTTTGCGACAAAACCGAGCTGCTTGCATCTCCTGTTTGTGTGATTGAGGAGGGCTGGCTTCCGAAGCTTGTCCAGAAGGCGGCAGAGCAGGCAAAACTTCTTTCGGCGCAGATGATAGTTGTCGGCTTGCCGAAGAATATGGACGGCTCAGTCGGCGAAAGAGCACGCAGGTGCACTGAGTTTGCGGATGCGCTGCGGGAAGCAACGGGGCTTGAAACCGACCTTTATGACGAAAGACTCACAACGGTGAGCGCACACAATGTTCTCAATGAAGTCAATGTACGCGGCAAAAAGCGCAAGAAAACCGTTGACGCGGTTGCGGCTACGATTATTTTGCAGGCATATATTGATAAAAGGCGGACGGTGCATTGAATTTTCTCAATGTAAAAAAGTTAAAAAACAACAGAGCCGCAAAAGCTGTTGCTGAACAGCTTGGCTCTGTTTTTGTTTGTTTGCTGTTGTCACTTTGCTGTGTCCCTGCATTTGAAGGCTCTCCGAGGCTGTGGTTTCAGATCGGTATTTCGTTTCTCTTCCCGACTGTTTTGTGCCTTGCGGGAACTCTACTGAGGGTTCCGAAGCGCTTGTTCGGCGGAGGTCTGTTTTGGTTTACGGCGGTTTTGTTGCTTCGAACGCTGTATGTTCAGATGAAACTTCAGCTTTCGGCCCGTGCAGACGGCAAGCCTTTCAGCGGATGGATTTTTCAGTTTTATTATGACAAGCCGATGATTGTCTGCATCCTTTTCACGGTTGTGATTTTTTGCTTCGGCTTTTACGGCATACTTTCCAAAAAAGCGCAAAAAGATGATATGAAGGTGTTTTATTCACGCGTTGAAATTGCGTTTTTGTGTTTCTATTCCGCAATGCTTATTTACTTTTTTGTGCTTTTGCGTCTGAACACAAGTGTGAATCAGCCCAACAATTTCACACCTTTTGCATCCATACTTTTTTATATGCGTGAAAAAGAAAACATGATGTATGAAGTCTTTATGATGTTCTTCGGCAATGTCTGTGTGCTTATGCCTGCGGGAGTATACGCGGTGTGCAAAATGAAAAAAACCTCGGGTATATGCGCAACGGTCTTTGTTGTTGTTTTTCCCATTGTGTGCAGTTCGCTAATTGAGCTTTCACAGTTGATTCTGAACAACGGGAGCTGCGACATTGATGACATCATGCTGAACTGCCTCGGCTTTTATGTCGGTGCGGCAATAACCGCTCTGCTGGACTTGTTTGCCCGAAAGGCAACGGGAGATGAAACGCGCCGCTTTTTTTGTGCTTGAACCAACCCGGAACGCATACAATTGAAGAGAAAGCTTCGGAGGTGTGCGTATGCAAAGAAGAATTGCCGGGTTTGTCGCTCTTTTGTTTGTGCTGACGGTTTGTGCGCTGCTGCTTTTTTTTGATGTTGACTTCGGATTTTTGGGGGCTGTGGACGCATCTGCCTCCGTAAACAAAACGGTTATCATCGACCCCGGCCACGGCGGGGAGGACGGCGGTGCCGTCGGCATTGACGGTACGGTTGAAAAGGATATCAATCTTTCTCTTTCTCACAAGCTCAGGCAGCAGCTCGGAGGCATGGGCTTCACCGTCATCATGTCGCGCATTGACGACCGTGCGCTTTACGGTGAATTGCAGGGAAATATGCGCAGCAAAAAGGTTGCGGATATTCACAACCGTTTCAAGCTCATTGAGGACAATCCCCGGGCGATTTTTTTGAGCATACATCAAAACAAGTTTACCGCGGAACGGTATTCCGGCGCGCAGGTCTTTTATTCGGTGAGCGATTATCGCAGCCGACTTCTTGCAGAGTCAATACAAAATGCGGTTGCCACCCTCGTACAGCCCGAGAATAAGCGTGAAATCAAGCCGGCCGGCACAAATCTTTACATTTTGCACAACGCAAAAACCGTTGCGGTTATGGTTGAGTGCGGCTTCCTTTCAAACGCACGCGAGTGCTCCTTGCTCTGTGATGAAGAATATCAGAAAAAAATTGCCTTTGCCATAACCTGCGGATTGCTTGATTATTGCAATATGAACAGTTGAAATGAATGGATGTGTTGTCATGGCGGGAAAAAATAAAACGGTATATGTGTGCTCAGCTTGCGGATATGAAAGCCCGAAGTGGTTCGGGTGCTGCCCCGGCTGCGGTGAATGGAACACAATGAGCGAGGAAATCCGACTTGTGGAAAAAAAGGGGAGCGCGCTGTCCGCCGCTTCGGTTTCCGGCTCGGCGCTTTCCCTCGGTGAGATTAGACCCGATGCACACCTGCGGTACAACACGGGAATGAATGAGCTTAACCGCGTGCTCGGCGGCGGACTTGTCAAAGGCTCGCTCGTTCTTCTCAGCGGCGACCCGGGCATCGGTAAGTCAACAATACTCATGCAGATTTGCCAGACGCTCGGCAAAAATCTCAGCATTCTGTACATTTCCGGCGAGGAGTCCGCGCAGCAGCTCAAACTCAGAGCGGACAGGCTCGGCGTGACAACCGAATCGTTGAAAATTCTGTGCGAAACCGACATCAGGTCAATCACACAGTATATCCGTGACGAAAAACCCGGAGCTGTGATTGTGGATTCCATCCAGACCATGGATTTGAGCGAGCTGCCTTCGTCCCCTGGAAGTGTGGCGCAGGTGCGCGAATGCACAAATCTGCTCATGCACACGGCAAAGGGGCTGGGCATTCCGGTGATTATTGTCGGGCATGTCAACAAGGACGGCAACATTGCAGGGCCGAAGGTGCTTGAACATATTGTTGACGCTGTGCTGTATTTTGAGGGCGAGCGAAATCTTTCATACAGAATACTGCGAGCTGTCAAAAACCGCTACGGCTCAACCAACGAAATCGGTGTTTTCGAAATGCTGGACAAGGGTCTGGAGGAGGTTGAAAACCCGTCACAGATGCTGCTTTCCGGCAGACCTAAAAACACTCCGGGCACTTGTGTAGCCTGTGTAATTGAGGGCACACGCCCCATTCTTGCAGAGGTGCAGGGGCTTGTCACACCCACCGGCTTCGGAAATCCGCGCCGCATGGCAACCGGCTTTGATTACAACAGGATGTCCATGCTCATTGCTGTTTTGGAAAAGCGGGCAGGATACTTTTTCGGGAACATGGATGTATACATTAACATTGTCGGCGGGTTGAAGCTTGACGAACCGGCGTGTGACCTCTCCGTCGCGCTCGCCATGGTGTCGAGCCTGAAGGATATCGTTGTGAGCAGTGATGTCCTTGCCTTCGGGGAAATCGGGCTTGCGGGTGAGATACGCGGAGTCGGCAACTGTGAGCAGAGACTTCGCGAGGCTGCAAGGCTCGGCTTTTCACGCTGTGTGATACCGCGCCACAATCTGAAAGGGCTTTCAAAGGAAATCTGCGAAAAAATCGAAATTATCGGAGTCCGCACAATCAAGGAAGCAATGGGAGCCGTGGTATGACGCGCCGGGCGCTTGCACAGGCGGATCTGCCACGCGGCAGAGTTGAAACCGCTCTGGTGTCTTCGCAGGATGCGGAAATCCTGCAGTCCCTGCACAGCCTGGGTGTTGAAACTCTTTCACCGCCGCCGTTTGAACCGTTCGGAAAGCTCAAAAGCCACACCGATATGCTCACACGCTATTGCGGCGGGGGAGTGATGCTTGTCGGAAGCGGTCAGACTGCTTTTGCCGACCAGATGAGAAAAAGCTGCGGCATCACTGCAATTGAGTGCAAAGCCGTTTTCGGCGCTGCTTATCCGTCTGACGTTCAGCTCAATGCGGCTTTTGTCGGAAAAATTGTGTTCTGTCGGCACCGAAGCGCAGCGCCCGAGCTGCTTAAGTACGCTGCGGAAAACAGCTTAGAAATTGTAAATGTCGGGCAGGGATATGCGAAGTGCTCGGTTTGCATCGTCAATGAAAACGCAATAATAACCGACGACAAATCAATATTCTCCGCAGCCCGGCGTTTGGGTCTGGACTGTCTGGAAATTTCAAAGGGCAGCGTTGAATTGCCCGGCTTTGAATACGGCTTTATCGGAGGGTGCTGCGGAAAGCTGTCCCCGGATATAATGGCGTTCACCGGAGAGCTGTCAACGCATACGGACGGTTGCGCAATAAGGTCATTTTTAAACAAACACGGCGTTGAGACACTGGAGCTGAGGAAGGGAAAATTGCTCGACCTCGGAGGAATAGTGCCGATTACGGAACTGATATTTTAACAATTAAACTGATAAAAAATTTTTACGGATGTGATAATTATGAGTATTCTCGATGAAACCATTAAGATTGTTGCCGATTGCCCGTGCGGAAGAAAGCACATCGCAGACTTCAAAAATTTTGAAATGGGCAGCAGAATTGTGGGCAAAACCGGAGAAATTTTACGCCGTGACGGCTTTTTCGGGCGTCTTTTGCTCGTAGCAGACAAGAACACTCTTTCGGCTGCAGATGGTATTCTGCCATCGCTCGAAGCGTCCGGCTTCAAGCTCAAAATGCATATGTATGACGATTTGCGAACTGCCGAAATGGAACAGGTGAACGTGATTGAAACCCTGTGCGGTGATGTTGACGGAGTTTTGTCGGTCGGCACAGGTTCGCTCAACGATATTTGCCGCCTCGGAGCTTACAGGGCAAACAAGCCGCTGGCGATTTTTGCAACAGCTCCGTCAATGGACGGCTTCGCCTCAGGTACTGCGCCGATAATTGACCGCGGCTTCAAGATGACACGTCAGGCGTGCCAACCCAGAACGGTTATTGCCGACACCGCTGTTCTTGCGGCTGCACCCGATGAGCTGAAGGCTGCCGGCTTCGGTGACATGGCGGCAAAATACATAGCCCTTGTTGATTGGAAAGTATCACACCTGCTCACGGGTGAGCACTTCTGCCCGCGCATTGCCGGAATAACTCTGGACGCTGTTGAAAGAATTACAAGGCAGGCTGACAAGCTGCGCAGCGCAGACGAGAAGGCTGCTGCGGCAGTTATGGAGGCACTGATACTCACCGGCGTTACCATGCAGCTTGAAGACAGTGTGCGCCCCGCGTCGGGTGCGGAGCACATTGTTTCGCACTTCTGGGAGGTCAAAAAGCTTGAGGCGGGCAAGCTGTCCGATTTCCACGGAAAAAAGGTCGGAGTCGCGACTCTCGCCATTCTCAGGCTGTATAAATACCTTGCCTCATTTGAAAAAATAAACCCCACCCCGGACAATACCGACTGGGACAAGGTTTTTGAGATATACGGTGAAAATCTGTCGCAGGATGTAAAAAAACTGAACAATCCCACCGTGACCGACGGCATTTCTCCGGAAAGGATATCGGAAAACTGGGAGGAAATACGCAGAGCAGTGAGCGAGCTTCCAGACGAAACCGAGCTGCTTTCCGTTTATAAGGCAGCGGGAGCAGCCACGACCCTTGATGAAATTGCGGTTGACAGGCAGCTCGGAATTGACGGGCTTGCATACCATTCTTATATGCGTCACCGCCTGACCCTTGCAAGGCTCACGCCGATGCTTGGCATTCCGGTTGACTGGGAAAGCTTTTTGCGCTGAATCAGGCGCTTTCAATAAGTGCATCACAAGTAAAGCGCACCTGTCCGACCGTTTTCGGCAAGCTGTAAAGCTTCCGAACCGTGTCCGCGGTGCGCTTTGTCTGCATTCTGTATTTGCCTTCATCTGTTGCCGCATTCACCGATTGAATAAATGCAGCAAACAAGCTGAACCGAAAAATACTCGGGTATTGTAAGAATGCTCTCCCAGTTACTGCATTCCGAATGGCTCGGACCCGGGAATAAAATCGGATTGACGGCTGTCTGTTGTCTGCATGGAAACCGGCTGAAGTGATTCAATGCCTTCAAATACGGGGATGTCTTTGAAAGAGATCGGCGCAAAGCGCGGGTGTGCAATGTCAAGGTCATATGTCGCATAGGGTATGCCGCGTCCGGAGGCAACGGAAGGACTTTTTTCCGGAGCAGGAAGCGCTATGTCGGAAACTATTCCGCTGATATCGGTGAAGCCCTCAAAGAAAGTGTGCCTGTGACTGCCGAGATCCTTGCTCACATTTATGTGCGCGTTCTGAACGGGAACGGCGTTGCGTGCGGAATAAACCTGAACCTTCAGCCATCCTGTGCGGGGATTGATCCGCGTATATTCATCAGGCACCGAATAAACCTGCTGCTGTTGACGCTGGGGAGGCGGTGCCTCTGTTATGCCGGACGGGGGATTGTAAAGCCGCGGTGCCTCAACCGACGGAGGTATTTGCATAGGCTCAACAACTGTCGGAACGGAATCCTGCGGAGAATCGTCGCCCCATTCCTCAATTGCAATGTTGTCGAACTTGGGGTATTCAGTGACATGTGCGGAGGAAACCGCAACCACGCTGCTGTCCGCCGAAAGCGAATAGTCACGGGGAAGCGGCCTGTTTTTTGCATAAACAGCAATTGTTCTGTCATCATAGACGGTTTCCGTGTCCGTGTAAGTTTCGGGCGGCATATATGGCTCTGCCGATGCGGCATAATCTCTCGGCAGCGGTCTGTTGTTTGCAGAAACGGCAATTGTGCTTTCGCCATTGACGGCTTCCGTGTCCGTGTAAGTTTCGGGCGGCATATATGGCTCTGCCGATGCGGCATAATCTCTCGGCAGCGGCCTGTTATTTGCAGAAACGGCAACTGTGCTTTCGTCATTTTCGGTTTCCGTATTCGTGTACGTTTCGGGAGGTATATATGGCTCTGATGATGCGGCATAATCACCCGGCAGCGACCAGTTATTTACAGAAACAGGAATTGTGCTTTCATCATTGACAGCTTCCGTATCCGTGTATGTTTCGGGCGGCATATATGGCTCTGATGATGCGGCATAATCTCTCGGCAGAGGCCTGTTCTTTGAATATACGGGAACAGAAGCTCCGACTTCTTCATAATCCGCAACAACTGCCGCCTCTGATTCTTGCACGGGCTGCGGCATTTCCTCTTCAATTACAGTGTTCGGCTGCATTTCTTCATCTGCCGTTGGGGACTCATTGCCGGTGTTTGTGTAAAGCTGACCGTTTTTCTTTGCAAATTCAATAAGTTCTCGTTTATAGCGTTCGATCATTGCATTGTAACTTTCGCCGTTCATGCGCTTCATCTCCTGTAACATTGTGTCCTTACATTATATTCGGCAGCATGAAAAATGTTCATAAAAAATGAAAAAAGCGCATCCCCGTTCGGAACGCGCAAAAATGCTGAAAATATCAGTGCTTTCTTGAATGACGCTTCATCCAGAACCATAGAATTGTGAGAATCTGGAGCACGGAAGCAACAAGAAAGGCATAATAAAGATTTTTGTTTTCAAACGGAAAGGCAATGGCGGCAGCTGTGCTCCAAATTAATGCGCTCACAGAGATCGAGCGGAAAGCCAGACTCCACCAAAGCTTGCCGAAAACAACCAGAACAATGAATGAAACCGGTACGGCGAGGATGAAAACAAAAGAAGGCATAAAAACCGAAAAGTCAAAAACCTTCAACAAAAAGAATACAACAGAAAACGACAACCAAACCAATCCCACCGCGAGTGCCGTTATGAACTGATGCTTTTTCTTTTTTGCAGATGCGGTCAGCAGCCTTTTCCCCGGTGAGGATGATGTGAGATCGTTGAGGGTTATTTCAAACATTTCGGCAATTTTGCTCAAAACAAATATGTCCGGTAGGCTCTCTCCGCGTTCCCACTTTGAAACCGCCTTGTCGGAATAGTTGAGCTTCTCGGCAAATTCAAGCTGAGTATAGCCGTACAGCTTTCGGTAAGCTGTGATGTTTGAGGCAACAGTGCTCTTGAGTTCCTGCTCGTTCATCCTTTTCCCCCCCGACAAGCGGCATACGGTGCCGCTCCTTTTCTGTCAGCAATTATACACGCTTTCCACCGAAAAATCAAGAACTAAAGCCGACTCTACCGTGGGTAGAGTCACTTTTGTGAATTCTACCGAGCAAGACCCGCAGAGTAGACTCGTTTTACAAACAGGAGGGTGACATTTTAGCCGCCGGCGGATATAATATGCTCATCAAGGCGAAAGGAAGTGTGCCGTAATGACACGGACAAAACTCATTGACAGACAGCTGCCGGACTACACCCGTGGCGAGGAAATATTTAACATGGTTTCTCATATAACGGGCGGAGCATTCGGAATTGCCGCGCTTGTGCTGTGCGTTGTTTATTCGGTTGCCTGCGGAAATCTGTGGGGCTTTGCAAGCGGGATGATTTACGGAATATCGATGATTATGCTTTACACAATGTCCAGCATTTATCACGGCTTAACCGGCAGGCTTGCAAAAATTGTTTTTCAGATTATTGACCATTGCACGATTTTTTTGCTTATTGCCGGAACGTATACACCGATTCTTCTCACCGGCATCCGAGAGTCAAAGCCCGCTCTTGCCTGGACGTTGTTCGGGATTATCTGGGGCGGTTCTGTTCTCGGGACGGTGTTCACGGCAATAGATTTGAAAAAATATAAGGTCTTTTCAATGATATGTTATATGACAATCGGCTGGTGCATTGTTTTTGCACTCAAGCCTTTGCTTGAGTGTTACGATATGCAATTCTTTGCGTGGATTCTCGCAGGCGGAGTTGCCTACACTCTCGGAACAGTTCTGTACGGCTTGGGAAGCAAGGGCTACAGATACACCCACAGCGTTTTCCATCTGTTCGTCATTTTGGGAAGCATATTGCAGTTTGTCGGCATATTTAAATATTGTATATTGGTGAGGTGATAACCGTGGAATACAAATATGAGCTTCATTGCCACACAAAAGAGGTCAGCCGCTGCGGACAGGTTCCGGCACGCGACATTGTGCGTATGTATAAGGAAAAAGGATACAGCGGAATTGTCATCACAGATCATTATTCGCCCCTGACGTTTCTTCCCGACAAGGTTTTTGCTCCGCAAAAGCACATTGATTATTACCTTGAGGGCTACCGTAGGGCACTCGATGAGGCAGGGGAGGATTTTACGATCCTTCTCGGTATGGAATTAAGGTTTTATGCAACGGTCAACGATTATCTTGTCTACGGCGTGACAGAGGAATTTCTGAAAAACAGCGGCAATCTGATGATGTACTATCAAAACAGATTCAGTAAGCTCGCACATAATAACAATATGCTTTTTCTTCAGGCGCATCCGTTCAGACCGCTCATAACAAGAGTCTGCAAATCCGTTCTTGACGGCGCGGAGGTCTATAACGGAAAAGCCGGAAGCGATTCGGAGAATGTCAAGGCGGCGAAATGGGCGCAGAGCTCAGGCTTCCCCATTCGGGTGAGCGGCAGTGATTTTCATAGTCCTGCTCAGCTGGCAAAGGGAGGCATAGTCACAAACAGACGTATTTCCAGCAATGACGATTTGCTTGAGATACTGAGGAACGGTTCGTATTCGCTCATCGAAACTTCTCTCTGTCAGACTGAAAGTGAAAAGTCTGCATTCAAAAAAAGCAGCGTCCAAATGTGAACAAAAAATAAAAGATATCTAAAAATATTGACTATTGGTCAGTTTTGCGGTAAAATGCAAAGTAATGACTGATAGTCATTTTTGTGAGGTGATAATATGGCAACCGTTGCACAGAACAAACTGGCGAAGCGCATCAAGCTTCTTGACGCGGCGTGTGACCTGTTTGTTGAAAAGGGAATAAACACTACGGCAATCGACGAGGTTGTGAAACTCGCGGGTGTTGCGAAGGGCACTTTCTATCTCTATTTTCAGGACAAATATGATTTGCTTGATCAGATTATCGCATACAAAAGCACGCAGGTGTTTTATGATATATTTGATGAGATGAACAGCCTTGAAAAAAGTGAAAAGATGAGCTGCGTTGAAAAATCAATATGGTTTTTTGACAAGGTTGTTTCCAGATTGAAAGCAAGCAAAGAGTTTGTGCCGATTGTTTCAAAAAATCTTTCGGTTTGTTATGCGATTCTTGACACCAATGAACCGAATAAGCAGAGCCCGATTCAGATGCTCACCGAAGGACTTGTGGCGGAGGGGCATACGCATGACGGAGCGAGAAGAAAGCTTTATATACTTTTTAATTCGGTCGGCACCGTCTGCTGTGAGGCAATAATCAAAGGAAGGCCATACACAGTGGATGAATTGCTGCCGGAAGTGCATAGAATGATAAGAACAGTTTTAAGTGGGGGGAAAGCAACATGAAATTGGCGAGATTAATAGCTGAGCACCCGAAAACGGTGCTGCTGATATGCGCTGCGCTGATTGTTCCGTGTGTGTTCGGATATCTGGGCACGGCTGTAAATTATGATATACTTACATATCTGCCGGACGATGTGGAATCGGTTCAGGGAGAAAAAGTGCTTGACGTAACCTTTCACAACGCGGCAAGCTCAATTGTGATTGTTGAAAACGCGCCGGCCAAGGACACCGTTAAGCTTAAACAGCAGATTGCCGGAGTTGAGGGCGTCAGCGCGGTGCTGTGGATTGATGACATCGCCGACATAACAATTCCCGAGAGCATGCTTCCGGATGCCGCAACGGATATCTTTTATTCCGAAGACGGCAATGCGACGCTCATGATGGTGCAGTACGAAAACGGCGGCGCATCCGAAACAACAATGAACGCGATAAAAACAATTCGCAGGCTTCTGACAAAAAACATGTTTCTCAGCGGCGTTTCGGCAATCACAACGGACACCAAGGACCTTGCGGACAGTCAGGCGCCAATATATATATCCATTGCAATAGCCATTGCGCTTTTCATTCTCTCTTTCACCGTAACCTCGTGGATTATGCCGTTTATTCTTCTTGCGGCACTCGGCGCGGCGGTTGTTTACAACATGGGAACAAACTTTGTTTTCGGCGAAATATCCTACATCACTCAGTGCATCGCCGCAATACTTCAGCTGGGCGTTACAATGGATTATTCGGTGTTTCTGCTTGACCGCTTTGAGGAGGAAAAGCTTCGCTATCCGGATAAAACCGAGGCGATGGCGCACGCAATTAAGGGCAGCTTTATGTCTCTTGTCGGTTCGTCTGCCACAACGGTTTTCGGCTTTCTGGCTCTGTGCTTTATGACCTTCACCCTCGGCCTTGATATCGGATTGGTGATGGCAAAGGGAGTTGTGCTCGGTGTTGTAACGGTTCTCACCCTGCTTCCTGCACTGATTCTTATTCTCGACAAACCGATAACAAAAACAAAGCACCGCAGCCTGCTTTTCAGCTTCAATAGAATTAACGAATTCACTCTGAAACACAGCAGATTGCTCGCTGCATTGTTTATTCCGATTTTGCTCATTTCACTGTACGGCAGAAACAATGTTGATGTTTACTACAATATCAGTCTCGCAATGCCGCAGGATTTGCCCTCGATTTCCGCGCTCAACAGAATGAAAGAGGAATTCAACATGACCACCACCCACTTTGTCATTGTTGACGAAAACATGGATGCCGGCGACATGAGCGAAATGACAAACCGTATGGAGAAGGTTGACGGAATAACAAACGTGATATCTCTGAGCAGCTTTGTCGGGCCGTCAATTCCGCTTTCCGTGCTTCCCGACTCAATCAAAAATATCTGTATCAAGGACGGCAAACAGCTCATGATGCTCAACACAAGCTATGCCGCCGCAACGCCGGAAGAAATTGCTCAGCTTGATGAACTGAACAGCATTGTAAAAACTTATGACAAAAACGGCGTGATAACAGGAGAGGGTGCTCTGACCAAGGATTTGATAGACATAACCGACATTGATTTCAAGGTTACGAGTATCATTTCTATAGCCGCAATTTTCCTTCTTATTGCAATTGTGTTCAAGTCAATTTCCGTGCCGCTGATTCTTGTTGCATCAATCGAACTTGCAATAATGATAAATCTTGCAATCTCATATTTCACCGGCACAACAATTCCGTTCATCGGGCCGACAATTATCGGCTGCGTGCAATTAGGTGCAACAGTCGATTACGCAATCCTGATTACGACACGTTTCAGAGAAGAACTCAGAAAAGGCTTGAGCAAAAAAGATGCCATGAGAATTGCAGCAAACGAATCGGACAGATCAATTTGCCAAAGCGCGCTTGTGTTCTTCGGTGCAACATTCGGAGTTTATCTGATTTGCGACATCAGCATAATCCGAAGCCTGTGCCTGTTGCTCGCAAGAGGCTCGGTTATCAGCGCATTTGTGATTGTTTTCATTCTCACCCCGATACTCTATCTGCTTGAGGGAACAATCAACAAAACCACATCCGGCTGGCGCGTAAAAAAGACAAAACGAGTCACGAAGCGCGCAAATGACAGTGCCGAAACGAAATGTAATTGAAATAATACTTTATTAAAGGGGAGTTATTATATGAAAAAGATGCAATACGTGAAGCTGATGCAAAAAACAACCGCTGTTTTGCTTGCACTGTCCCTCATATTGCTCGGCGGCTGTGCCGGAAAAAACGACGGAGAAACAACCGGAACAGGCGAAACAACAAATATTGTTGAGCAAAAGGAATACTCTGCTGCTCCCGGCAGCCTGACAAAGAGCGAGACGGTTTATGTCAACATGGATTCTTCCGGAAAAGTCAAAACCGTGTCTGTCTCCGACTGGCTGCACACCGATATCGGTGAGGTCGCAGTGAAGGATTTAAGTGACCTTGACAATATTGTCAACATCAAGGGTGATGTTCTGCCCGTAAAAAACGGCACTGCTCTGACATGGAACATGGGCACAACAGACCTTTATTACAGCGGCGAAAGCAAAAAAGAACTTCCTGTTGATATTTCAATCAAATATTATTTGGACGGTGCCGAGATTTCGCCCGAAAAAATTTCGGGAAAAAGCGGAAACGTTAAAATTGAAATTGTCACCGAAAATAACATAAAAAAGGTTGCAACCGTCAACGGCAAAAGCGTTGAGATTTACAACCCGATGATTGTTGTCGGCGGGATGATACTGCCGCACACGCAGTTCAGCGGAACGGCAATCGAAAACGGCAAGCTCATCGGTGACGGCACAAAGGAAATCGCGCTGTTTGTCGGCATCCCCGGAATTAACGAGACGCTCGGACTTGATGAGCTTGACCTCGGAGACTTTGACTTTAACGGCAGCTTTTCCGTCACGGCAGCGGCAGACAATTTCAGCCTCGGCAACATCTATTTTGCCGCCATCCCGCTGTCCTCACTCGGCGCAGAGCTGAATATACCCACCACGGTTGACGATTTGAAAAAAACTCTAACTCAGCTTAAAGCGCTTGAAAGCACTTTTTCTGCAATCGATCCGAAAAACCTTCTCAGCTCGTTCATTGAAAGCCCCGACAAAATTTCCGGCTTGGTCTCCGTTGTGGATGATGCTGTCGCGCTCTATAAGCAAAACCGTATTCTTTTTGACGTGCTTCCGAAATATCTGACGCCTGAAAACATTGAAGCGTTTTCAAAATTGCTCACGTCTCTTGACAGTGAAGAGGTGCAGGACTTTATCAAGCTCATGTCTAACCCCGTGTTCAAAAACTTTATTAAGGTTGCCCCCGAGCTTGCGGAAAACATGGATGCAGTGGTGCCGATAATGGAGGAGTTTTCAAAGGACATGGAAAATCCGGAGTTCAAAGCCGCAATAAATGCTCTGCCGGAAACCCTGAACAGCCTTGCGCAAATCAAGTCACAGCTCGATGAAAACAAGGAGCTGACCGAGGTGCTGTCAAACCTGATGAAAGAGGAAAACATCGATAACCTCAAAAGCGTGCTTGACAGCATTGACACCTCGGAGCTGGCTTCAACTCTTTCTGAATACGGAGATCTTGCGGATAACGCGGACGTTCTGCTCGAAAAGCTTTCGCTGATGCTCGATTTTGCCGAGGAATATGACATCTATTCAATTGCACCGCCAGAAGCGGAATCAAACGTAATGTTTGTTTATCAGACACCCGGCATAGGCGATTGAGTCAACAATATCGGTCAGCTGTTTTTGCTGCTTATGGGAACGCGGAACAGAAGCCTTGCAAGTGCTTTTCCGTTGAAGGGTATGAGCGGATAAAGATAGCATCTGCCAGAAATGGTCTTGTTGAACGAAATCAGCAGCAGAACAACAATGAAGGCGCCGATAAATCCCCAGTAGTTGAAAAACTGCGTAAAAATCAATATTAGTGTTCTCGAAAGCTTGAAGGCGTATCCGAGCTCGTAACTCGGCTGTGTGAAGTTTGTCAGTGCGACAAATGCCATATAAAGAACTATCTCCGGCACAAACCACTGTGCTTCAACCGCAAAATCTCCGAGCACCAATGCCCCTATGACGCTGAATGAGTTGCTCAGGGCTGCCGGTGTGTTGAGTGAGGCCAGTTTCAGGCAATCAATTATCAGCTCGCCGAGCAGCAGCTGCATAATAATCGGCACACGGAACTCGCTCTCGATTGTTATAAAGGATAGCCATTCCGGAATTATTTCCGGATTTCTGATGAGCAAAAACCATACGGGAGTGAGCAAAAATGTCAGTGCAAAAGTCAAAATTCTTACAGCCTTGATATAGGTTCCGATGAGCGGCGGGAAGTAGTAATCGTTTGTGTCCTGCAAAAAATCGAATATTCCCGTGGGAGCGATCATCGCGGAAGGGGAGTTGTCCACAAGCACAATAACGCTGCCTTCATTTATGCATGCAGCGGCGGCGTCCGGGCGCTCGGTGTATCTGACTCTGGGGAAGGGGTTGTACCAGTGCTTGTGTACAAGGCATTCGGAAAGGCTCTCCTGGCTCATGGTCAGCGCACTGATACTTGTTTGTTTGATGCGTTTGCGAAGGTTGTCAATCAGCTTCGGGTCAGCCGTCCCTTCAAGATAACAGAGAACGACGTCCGTTTTTGACACCTTGCCGACCTGGATGTATTCCATCGTCAGCGAGGTGTCTCTGATACGGCGGCGTATCATGGCCGTGTTGAATATAACCGTTTCAACAAAGCCGTCGTGAGGCCCGCGAAGAACTTTGTCGTTCTCCGGTTCATCGACACTGCGCACGGGATATGTGCGCACATCAATGAGAATAACTTCTGAATAGCCCTCAACAACCAGCGCTAGTGCGCCGGAAAGAATAAAGTTGACAACCTGCTCGAGATTCGAGACGACGTCGGTCTCCGTGTAGCTGATAAAACGGTTTGCAAAATCTCTGGTGGTTTTCAGCTTATCCAGATCCTTGGCACTTGCTTCCATAAAAAACTGAAGGATTTTAACCATAGTACCGTCTTTGACAAAGCCGTCCACGAAATACATTCGTGCGCTTCGCGGCCCCACCGTAACAGTTCTCCCAACCAAATCGAAGCTTTTGTCGATTCTGAGTGCGGAATCAAGCAATTT
>CAZIMM010000008.1:32847-48615 GCA_964540415.1 uncultured Eubacteriales bacterium | reverse complement strand
GACAGGCTCGTTCATCTTCCTCGGCCCCACAGGTGTCGGCAAAACAGAGCTTTGCAAGTCACTCGCAGCATCGCTTTTCGGCGACGAAAATGCAATGATACGTCTGGACATGTCGGAATATATGGAGAAGCACACGGTGTCCCGCCTTGTCGGCTCGCCTCCGGGCTATGTCGGCTATGAGGAGGGCGGCCAGCTCACGGAAAAGGTGCGCAGAAAGCCGTATTCGGTTGTGCTGTTTGATGAAATCGAAAAGGCGCATCCGGACGTGTTCAACATGCTTTTGCAGATTCTCGAGGACGGTATTCTCACTGATTCTCAGGGCAGACGAGTTGATTTTAAAAACTGCATCATAATCATGACCTCAAACGTCGGCGCAAAGCTGATAACAGCCGATGGCAAGTCACTGGGCTTTACAGGCGAGGGCAATGCTGAGATGAGCAATGTAAAAATCAAAGAGGCTGTCATGGGAGAGCTGAAGCGTTGTTTCCGTCCCGAATTCCTCAACAGGGTTGACGATATTATCGTTTTCAACCGTCTGACAAAGGAGGACATCCGCGAGATTGCCCGCCGTATGCTTGCAGCGCTTACTGGACGTGTATCTCAGCTTGAAATTGCCCTCACATTTACCGATGAGGTCGTTTCCAAAATCGCAGATGCCGGATTTGATGCGGTTTTCGGTGCACGTCCGCTTCGCCGTGCGATACGCAGCGAGATTGAGGATAGGCTTTCCGAAGCAATGCTCGAAGGAAAGGTTACGGCAAACAATGCCTATGTCTGCGAAATTGAAGAAGGCAAATTCGTATTCAACCAAACGAACAGCACGGCAAAGTCCGATGAAAATGCATCTCAGGCTGTGCAGGAAAATGAAAGCACCGAAAACGGTTAACACCTAATGCTTTTGCGACAATGATTTATGTAATCTTCCTGCTTGATTTGCGCTCGTTCTTCGCATAACGGTTTATTTCTCTCGCCGCCTCGCCCGATAACAGGGTCAGGGCGGCGAGATTCGGTATTGCCATAAGTGCGTTCATCATGTCCGAAAGCTCCCAGACAGCGGCAAGCGGAGAGATTGCACCGAGAAAAATCAAAGCGGTGTAAACGCAGCGGTAAACAACAGGAGACCGTTCGCCGAAAATGTATTGCGACGCCTTCTCGCCGTAAAAAGACCAGCCGACAAGAGTTGCATAGCCGTAAACCGCAACGCACACCGCAACGAATTTTCCCGCAAACGCGCCGAACACCCCTGAAAACGCGACGGAGCACATCAGCGCCGGAGAAAGCGCAGCTCCGTTCGTCTGTACTCCGGAACAAAGGATGGTGAACGCTGTCACGGTGCACATCACAACGGTGTCCAAAAACACCTCCGTCATGCCCCACATTCCCTGAACCGTCGGCTCGGTCACATCTGTCGCACAGTGAATAATCGGTGACGAGCCGAGACCCGCTTCATTTGAAAAGACACCCTTGGATATTCCGACCCGTGCGGTTCTGCTCAGGCTGTATCCGGCAATTCCTCCCGCCGCGGATTTCATGCTCAGCCCTTCCGCCACAATTGCGTGCGCCGCAGACGGAATCCTTTTATAATTCACCGCTATCACGGCAACACAGCCGAGAATGAATACCGCCGAGATAAGCGGTATTATTTTTTCTGTCACTTTTGCAATTCTGCCGATACCGCCGAAAATCACCGCTCCGGCAAGCAAAGCCGCAGCCGCGCCGGAAACATACGGACTCAACGAGAACTCACCCTCAAGCGCACGCGCGAGCGCGTTTGACTGAGTTATGTTGCCCATGCCGAACGCCGCTCCCATGCAGAACACGCTGAATGCAACTGCGGGAATTTTTGAACGGAAAGCCGCTTGGATATAAAGCATTGAGCTGCCGACCCATTCGCCGCTCCGGTTCTTTTCGCGGTATTTCATTCCGAGAACGTTTTCCGCGCAGCTGGTCATCATTCCGAGCACTGCCGAAATCCACATCCACAGCACCGCACCGGCACCGCCGCTGCACAGTGCTGCCGCAACCCCGACGATGTTCCCTGTGCCCATGCACGCCGCAAGTGATGAGGAGAGTGCCTGAAACTGTGAGATTGAGCCCTTTTCCGCACTGCGGCGGACATTCGGACGAAGAACCGAACCGAGCGTTTTACTCATCCACAGCCTGACGCCGCAAAACTGAAACCATCCTGTCCGAACGGTGAACATAAGGCCGACGCCGACAAAAATAAGCAGTGTTCCCGTGCCCCACAGCACGTTGTTGATACCTTCAATGAGCGCCATCGAATCACCTGTATATAAATTTTTTTTAAAAGGACTTTATATATTCGCAAAAGCATAGTATAATAAATTGTATATGTTTAATCGGAGGGATAGCTTTGTATAAATACGGTTTCGTCAGAGCTGCAGCGTTGAGCCCCGAAATAATTCTTGCAAACCCGGAGCACAACGTCAAAAAAGCTTTTGAATTAATACGCAATACGGTTGACAAGAGGCGTGCCCAGATTATCGCCCTGCCGGAAATGTATCTTTGCGGTTACACCTGCGCGGATTTGCTCAGGAACAATTCACTCCTTGAAAACTGTGAGAATGTGCTCCTCTGGTTGGCTGAAAAGACACACAACATGGAGGCTCTCATAATTGTCGGTCTGCCGCTTCGTCAGGGGGACAGGCTTTATAACTGCGCCGCCGTGCTGCATATGGGAAAAGTCGTCGGCGTTGTGCCGAAAGCTTATATCCCCAATTACGGTGAGTTTTACGAAAAGCGCTGGTTTTCTGCGGCAAAGACCTCCGTAAAATCAACAATCAAAATCGGCAACACTCAAGCACCGTTCGGCAAGCTCCTTTTCAGGCTGGACGATTCTGCAACTGTCGGCATCGAAATCTGTGAAGATCTCTGGGTGCCGGTTCCTCCGAGCTGTATTATGGCGATGAACGGGGCAAATATTATTGTCAACCTTTCGGCAAGCAATGAGCTTGTGACGAAGAACAGCTACAGGTGTTCTCTGATAAAGCAGCAGAGTGCGCGCTGTGCGTGCGGCTATATCTATTCCGACGCGGGTGTCGGAGAAAGCACAACAGATCTTGTTTTTTCCGGCTCCTGCTTTGTTGCGGAAAACGGTTCTGTGCTCAGCGAGAGCAAGCGCTTCACTCCTGACAGTTTTGCAATCGCCGACATTGACGTTCAGCGTTTGAGCGCGCAGCGCCGGAACAGTGAGTTCTTTGACAATGCGGACGATTTTCAGCAGGAGTACACTGTTATCGAAACACCGATCGGTGAGCTTCCGAAAGATGCGGTAAGCAGAACTTATTCGTGCACTCCCTTTGTTCCAGAAAACCAGAAGCTGCGTGCCGAGCATTGCGAGGAAATTCTGAGCATTCAGGCGGCCGGGCTGATAAAACGTATCAAGCACATAAACGCAAAAAGGGCTATACTCGGCATCTCGGGCGGCCTTGATTCAACTCTCGCATTGCTTGTCACCGTCAGAGCCTTCGCGGAATTGAAACTTCCGCCGGAAAACGTGCAGTGTGTCACAATGCCCGGCTTCGGAACAACCGCCGGAACAAAAAACAACGCCTGCAACCTTGTCACACAACTGGGCTGCTCGCTCAAGGAAATCAACATCGTGCCTGCCTGTGAGCAGCATATGCGTGACATTGAACACGATATGAAGGTTCACGATGTGACGTATGAAAACGTCCAGGCAAGAGAACGCACACAAATCCTGATGGATCTCGCAAACAAGCAGGGTGCGCTTCTTGTGGGAACGGGAGATTTGAGCGAGCTTGCTCTGGGCTGGTGCACCTTTAACGGCGACCATATGAGTATGTACGACGTGAACTGCGGAGTCCCCAAAACACTGGTGCGTCATCTTGTCAAATATATTGCGGATTGCTCCGGTGAAGGTCTTTCAGAAACGCTTAACGCGGTGATTGACACTCCGGTCAGCCCCGAACTGCTCCCGCCGGACGAGAACGGAACAATAGTGCAGAAAACCGAAGACGTTATCGGTCCGTATGAATTGCATGACTTCTTTTTGTATCACTTTATGCGGTTCGGCTTCACACAGGAAAAGATCGTATTCATTGCCGAGCGCGCTTTTGAAGGAAAATATTCAAAGGGAGAAATTGCCCGCTGGCTTCGCGTATTTACAAAGCGGTTGATTGCCAATCAGTTCAAACGCTCCTGCTCGCCGGACGGACCGAAGGTCGGCAGTGTTGCACTGTCGCCCAGAGGCGATTTGCGTATGCCGTCCGACGCTGACAGCGAGGTGTTTGACAATATGGCAAGCGTCGAAATGGCGCGGTACAATCAGAAATAAGGAGACGTGTCAACATGAGCAATCTGAAGCCGACAATATACACCGTCGCAACTGCTCACCTCGATACCTCGTGGAACTGGACCTTTGAAACAACTCTGAAAGAATATCTGCCGAAGACGCTGCGTGAAAACTTTGAATATTTCAGACAATTCCCGGACTATATTTTCAGCTTTGAGGGAAGCTATCGTTATGAGCTTGCGGAAGAGTATTACCCGGAGGAGTTTGAACGACTCCGGGGCTTTGTTGAAAGCGGCAGATGGTGTGTTTCCGGGAGCGCGTATGAAAACGGAGATGTAAACATACCGTCACCCGAGGCATTGATCCGCAATATAATGTATGGCAACGGCTATTTTTTCAGAACCTTCGGCAAGCGCAGCGCGGACATCTACCTGCCGGATTGCTTTGGGTTCGGCCGGGCTTTGCCCGGTGTTGCGGCACATTGCGGCTTGCTCGGCTTCACAACACAGAAGCTTGTCTGGAGCAGTGCCTACGGAATACCGTTCGACATAGGAAAATGGTACGGAACGGACGGAAAATGGATTTATGTTTCAGCCGACGCCCGGGACTACAACGCGTCTCTTGCAAGAGTGCGCACGCATCCGGCGGTGATAAAAAAGCTTCGGGACAACATAAAAAATTATGATCTGCCGTTTGCCGAAATCCTTCACGGAGTCGGTGACAGAGGCGGATCTCCGCGTGTGAAGTCGATGAACCGTGTCGCTTTTGAAGTGCAGACCAATGCGTCTGCAAAGAGCGATGTCATCATGGCTTCCACGGACAGACTGTTCAGAGACATGGACGAAAAGCTTTCGGATGAACAGAAAGCCCGCCTGCCGGAGTGGAAAAACGAGCTTGTTTTCACCGACCACGCCGTAGGAAGCTACACGTCACGCGCACAGAGCAAACGCTTCAACCGCCGCTGCGAGTGCCTTGCGGACGCGGCCGAGCGCTTCTGCTCGGCTGCATATTGGCTCGGAGGTATGGATTATCCGCAGTCTGCGCTTGACACCGCATGGAAACGCACGATTGCGCACCAGTTTCACGACGACATAACCGGAACATCCCTCATGGAGTGCTACAAGCGCAACTGGAACGACTATGTTCTCGCCCTGAACGGCTTTGCGGAGGAATACCGTGCCGCTGCCGGAAGCCTTGCCCGCGGTATGGACACTTCGTTTGTCGAGGGTACCGCGGTGCTCGTTACAAATCCGCTTGAAACGCGGCGCAAGCAGGCAGTGGCGCTGAATGTCAGTCCGCCGGAGGGTTTCTCCTTTGCCGCGGTTTTCGACGGGGACGGTAATGAAGTGCCCTCGCAGACAAAGAGGGAGAAAAACGGCTTTTGCGTCACGTTTGTGGCTGACGTGCCGGCTGTCGGGTGCAGGGTTTACGATTTGCGCGGGAGCAAAAGAAGCTGCACGCTGCGTACGGATTTGTACGTCAGTGAGAAATATCTCGAGAATTCAAAATACAAGGTATATCTCAACAAAAACGGCGACATTTCGAGCATTTTTGACAAAATCAACAACAGAGAGCTTTTGGCTGCTCCTGTAATAATGGGGCTGTATGAATATAACGGCAGCATTGCGTGGCCGGCATGGGAAATGGGCTATGATGAGGTTATGGCACCTTGCACGCACACTGCGTCACAGCCCTCGTTCCGCATTGCGGATTTCGGCTGTGCACGTGTGGCAATCGAAACCGTCAGACGGGCAAAAGGTTCAATTTTCAAACAGACTGTTTCGCTTGACAGTGAGGGCGACGCGGTGTCGGTTTACAATGAGGTTGACTGGCGCAGCACAAAAACCCTGCTGAAAACCTCCTTTCCACTTGCTGTTTCCAACGAAAAGGCAACCTATGACCTCGGGCTGGGCGTAATCGAAAGAGGCAGCAACAGCAGACGTCTTTATGAAGTCCCGGCGCAGATGTGGGGGGACATAACCGAACCCGACGGCAGCTTTGGAGTTTCCGTTTTCAGTGACAGCCGCACCGGTTGGGATAAGCCCGACGGCAACACCCTGAGATTGACGGGAATGCACACTCCGTGCAATCCTTACCGCAGTGAAAGCGCACAGCATTTGATGGAAATTGGTCTCAACCGCTGGAGCTTCGCCTTGTTTTCACACGGCGGTTCATGGCGGAACGGAACGCAAATGTCGGCAAACGCATTCAATCGCCCGATGGCGGCTTTTGCCGTCCCGTCGGACAAACAGAAAAAGCAAATGGGAGACGAGCACTCTTTTATCAGCGTCTCGAACGGCGTACTTATCCGTGCAGTCAAAAAAGCACAGGAGAGCGGTGAGCTTGTTGTGCGCTTCAACGAGAGCATCGGCAGTGATAAAAAAGATGTGCGTTTTTCATTCGGAAACGGCATCGCAAGCGCCCGCGAACTGCTCGGCGACGAGCAGGAGAAGGGTGCGGCAAGGGTCGAAAACGGAGAATTGGTGTTTGACATCGAAGCATACGGTGTCAAGACATTTGCCTTTACACCATTTGACCCCGAACAGTGCCTGCAGAAAGATGAATCAATCTGCGTTGACTTCGGCGCCGACACAGATATAACCTCGTCAAATTCTGAACGGGCGGATGGTGTTTTTCCCGGAGGAACAACGCTGCCGAGTGAGCTGTATCCCCAATATTTCACCAGCGGAGGCATTGAATTCCGCACAGAAAGCGGCAGGGCTTTGCGCTGCACCGGGCAAAAAATCAAATTGCCGGACGAAGCGAGAATGGTTTATGTCGTGGCAGCTTCCGTGAACGGTGACAAGGATGAATGCTTTACAGTTAATGGTCAACAACACACTGTGAAAATCCGGGATGCAGGGGAAAACATCGGCGCATGGGACCTGTTCGCGCTGGGTGAAGCGGGTTATATTAAGCGTGAACCTATTGCGCTGTCACTCACGCACCGCCACAGCGCGCAGGGTGATGTTTACGGTGCAATTTCCTGCTTTTTCAAATACGGTTTTGATTGCGCCGGCGGAGAGCTTGTTCTTCCTGACGATGAAGACGTTCTGATTATTGCGGTCAGCTGTACAGAAGGCATTGAAAGCGCAAGCCCTCTGTGCGAACTTTATGATTCTCTCGAAAAGCGCAATTTCGGCTTTGCTCTGACTCCGCGTCAATTCAACGGCGAGCCGATAAGCAAGCTTATGCGCAAAAAGGGCAAGGCGAATTTTATAAAAAACTATGCGGTCAACAGACTTAATTTTAGCACCGGAAGGCAGAAAAAACTGACAAAATATTCATAAATTCGACCCTGGGTCTTGACTTTTGTGACCGATAATGTATACTATAATGACTGTATTAAACTTTTCATACAACATAGATGTTTTGGAGGTTCACAAAATGTTAAATCAAAACGGATCCGAGTCCATCAAAACGATTGCCGTCCTCACCAGTGGCGGAGATGCTCCCGGAATGAACGCCGCTGTCAGAGCAGTTGTCCGCACCGCTTGCGAAAACGGCATGAAGGTTTATGGCATCGTGGGTGGATATAAGGGACTTTTTGAAAATAATATGCGTGAGCAGGATATGCGCAGCGTCTGCGACATAATACACAGGGGCGGAACAAAGCTCGGCAGTGCACGCTTCCCGGAGTTCGGTAAGGATCCTGAAAAATATCTCAAAATTGCTCATGAGGTTTGTGCGGAACGCGGAATCCAGGGAATAGTTGTCATCGGCGGCGACGGCTCGTTCAGAGGTGCACGCGACCTTTCAAAGGACGGCATTCCCTGCATCGCAATCCCCGGAACAATTGACAATGATATCGGCTGCAGTGATTATACAATCGGATTTGACACGGGACTGAATACCATTAAGGACATGGTTGACCGTTTGAGGGACACTATCGAGTCCCACAGCAGGTGCAGCGTTGTTGAGGTTATGGGCAACGGCTCGGGAGAGCTCACACTGTGTTCTGCAATTGCAGTCGGTGCAACAGCCATTGCAATCCCCGAAAAGCCCTTTGATTTTCAGCATGACATAATCGAAAAAATTGAGCGCACCCGCAAGAACGGCAAAAACCATTTCATCGTGCTTGTTTCAGAAGCTCTCACCCACAGAAAAGAAAATCCGCTCGATGTCAAGCAGATGGCGGAGGATATTGAAAGAATCACCGGCGTTGAAAGCCGTCACACGATTCTCGGCCATGTTCAGCGCGGCGGTTCACCCACGGTGAAGGACAGGGTTGTTGCAAGCCGTATGGGCAACAAGGCGGTGCATCTGCTTATGGATGGCATGAGCAACAGGGTGGTTATTGCAAGAGCAGAGAAGATTGTTGATATCGACATTCAGGATGCACTCAAAATGGAAAAGCCGTTTGATGAGGAGCTCTACAAAACCGCTATGGAGATTTCCCTTTAATCATACAATGCGGGGGACGGCAGCATCTGCCGTCCCTCATTCTATTTTTCGGAGCAGTTTATGATTCACAACGAATTTATTGATTTACGCAAACAGATTATTGAAAGCGAGTTCAGCCGCATGAACGCAATGCAAAAGCAGGCGGTTTTCAAGAGCAACGGCGCTTTGCTCGTGCTTGCGGGAGCGGGAAGCGGAAAGACGACGGTTATCGTCAACCGTATTGCCAACCTTATCCGTCACGGCGACGCTTATTTTTCCGACCGCTGCCTCAGAGAGCCGACACAGTATGACATTGACTGTATGCGGACTTACCTTGAAGGTGACACGGATATCTATTCCGCCTTTGCCGACCTCATGCAGCTTGACGCGCCGAGGCCGTGGCAGATTCTTGCCATCACCTTCACCAACAAGGCGGCAAATGAGCTGAAGGAAAGGCTTGCTCACATGCTCGGCGAACAGGCAAACGACATTTGGGCGAGCACATTTCACTCGGCATGTGCAAAAATTCTTCGCTTTGACGGTGAACGTCTCGGCTATTCATCACACTTCACGATTTATGATACGGACGATTCCAAACGTGTGATAAAAGAATGCCAGAGGCAGCTTGAAATTGACGACAGGTACATTTCTCATAAGTTCCTCATGCGCGAAATCAGCTCTGCAAAGGACAGGCTTCAAACACCTGAGGACTATGCCTCCGATGCCGGCAGGGACGATATGCGCAAAAGAGCCGCCGAGGTTTACGCACTTTATCAGCAAAAGCTCAAGGCCTCGGACGCAATGGATTTTGACGACATCATCGTCAACACCGTGCGCCTGCTCGAAAGTGACACCGAGATACGAGAAAAATATCAGCGGAAATTTCGCTATGTCATGGTTGACGAGTACCAGGATACGAACCACGCACAGTATGTTTTAACATCGCTGCTTGCGGGCGGTCACGGGAACATATGCGTTGTCGGCGACGATGACCAAAGCATTTACCGCTTCAGAGGCGCGACAATTGAAAACATCCTCGGCTTTGAAGCAGAGTATCCCGGCGCGACTGTTATAAGACTGGAGCAGAATTACCGTTCAACCCAGAACATTCTTGACGCTGCGAACGCCGTGATTGCAAACAACGAGCAGCGCAAGGGCAAAAACCTGTGGACGGCAAACGGCGAGGGCGAAAAAATCGTACTTAACACGGCTTACGATGAATACACCGAGGCGCGATTTGTCGGCGACACTGTGCTTGATGCCGTTGCCGCGGGCGCAAAGTTCGGCGACCATGCAGTCCTTTACAGAACCAACGCACAGTCAAACGCGGTTGAAAGTGCACTGACGAGGCTCGGCATACCTTACAGAGTTATCGGAGGTCACAGGTTTTATGAGCGCAAGGAGATTGCGGATGCAATCGCCTATTTGTCCGTTATCGCAAACCCGGCGGACGGTGTGCGTCTGCGGCGGATAATCAACGAGCCGCGCAGAGGCATCGGCGATGCAACGGTGAACACCGCAGCTGACATTGCGGCTGTGATCGGCACAAATATGTACGATGTGCTCAAAAATGCACGCGAATATCCGAAGCTTTCGCGCGCGGTGCAGAAGCTCGCGGATTTCACCGCCATGATGGATTCCTTCATTGAAAAATCGCAGGAATGCTCCGTTTCGGAGCTGCTGACTCTCGTGCTCGAGCAGACGGGCTACATCGTGTCTCTCGAATCTGACCCGGACAGCTACGTTGACCGTGCGGCCAACCTCAATGAGCTTGTCAACAACCTCAAGCGCTATGAGGAGGAAAATGACGAGCCTACGCTCACCGGCTTCCTTGAGGAAGTGGCGCTGCTTACGGATATAGACAACTACAATGCCGACGCTGACGCAATGGTGCTTATGACCCTGCACTCGGCAAAGGGGCTGGAGTTCCCGACGGTGTTCATCGTCGGAATGGAGGACGGAGTGTTCCCCGGCATGCAGGCAATTTACAGCCCGTCCGAGCTTGAGGAGGAGCGCAGGCTTGCATATGTCGGCATAACCCGCGCAAAGCAGCGGCTGTATCTGACAAACGCAAAAACCCGCCAGCTCTACGGCGCAACAACGCACAACAGGCTTTCCCGCTTTGTTGAGGAAATCCCGTCAAACCTGCTCGAACGCAGCGGAGTCCGTGCGTTCAGTCAGTTCGAAGCGCAGCGCGCTCCCGCTCCGAAAAAGCCGGAGCCCAAAAAGGCAGTGAGCTTCGGCAGCAGCGTCAAAAAAGAGAGCAAGCCGCTGCCGGATTTCAAGGTCGGCGATTCCGTGCGGCACAGAGCCTTCGGCGAGGGCGTGATAATTTCATTGACCGTGCTCGGAAACGATATCATGCTTGAGGTTGCGTTCAATACAAAAGGAACCAAAAAGCTTATGGCGAAATTTGCCGGGCTTGAAAAAATATAAGTGAGGTAAAAGTGTATGATAAAGCAGATTCCGAACGGCGTTTATCCGACGATGATTACACCCTTCACCGCGGACAATAAGGTGGACTATAATGCCGTTGAACAGCTCATCGAATGGTATGACAAAAGGGGAGTTGACGGCATATTTGCAATCTGCCAGTCGAGCGAAATATTCTTTTTGACTTTTGAGGAGCGGCTGGAGCTTCTAAAATTTGTTGTCAAAAACACACCGAAGCACATTTCAATTGTTGCCTCCGGCCACACCGAGGACGATATAGAAACTCAGATTTTTCAGGCGAGGAAGTTCATCGAGGTCGGGATAGACGGCTATGTTTTTATCTCAAACCGCCTTGCAAAGCAGGACGAGGACGATTCCGTTTATCTTCGCAACACAGAATATTTTGTCTCGCAGATTGACGAAATCGGTCTGGGCGTTTACGAATGCCCCTATCCTTATAAACGTCTGCTCACCCCGAACGTACTGTCAAGCCTTGCGGCAACCGGCCGATTCATGTTCCTCAAGGACACCTGCTGCAAGCCGGAAATGATAAGGCAAAAGCTTGAAGCGGTCAAGGGCACGCAGCTCAAAATTTTCAACGCAAACTGTGCAACAATTCTTGAAACACTCCGCATGGGCTGTGCAGGTTTTTCGGGAGTTATGGCAAACTTCCATCCGGAGATTTATTCCTGGCTGTGCAAAAACTTTGAAACAATGCCCGAAAAGGCGGAGACGGTTCAGGCATTCCTTGCCGCCGCTTCAATGGCCGAGTGCCAGATGTACCCGGTCAATGCGAAGTATTATCTCGGGCTTGACGGAATAAACATGGGTTATGTCACAAGGTCGAGAGACTATAAGGCGTTCTCCTTGAGCAACAAGCGCGAAATTGAAGGACTTTATAAGGTCACAGAGCTGTTTAAAAAGGAAATGGGGATAGAAATATGAAATTTATTCCGACACTGCGGTTTCTTGTCCTCAGCGATATTCACTGCAAGGATGAGCCTTCAAAGGAAAGCGAGCGCCTTGCCCTTGCACTCAAAAGCGCTTATTCAGTTGCCGGGAGCTCGGAGGATTACAAAAAGCTTGACGCTTTGTATATAGTTGGAGATTTTGCAAACAGCGGCTCCGAAAAGCAGATGAAGCTTGTCGATTGCGTGCTTGCCGATTCTGTGAAAAGCGGCACGCAGGTCACTCTCACAATGGCGAGCCATGAATTCAAAGACAGCGGAGAGGCGGCGGCGCTCGAAAGGTTTGCACGGATTTTCGGCGAACAGCCGGACACCCACAGGGTTATCAACGGCTTTCATTTTATCGCCGTAACAACCACCGACGGCTGCCATTTTTCCGAAGAAAAGTGCAAATGGATTGCAGATGAGCTTGCCCTTGCCGCAGCGGACGACCCGAAAAAGCCGATATTCTTCTTTCAGCATCCGCACATCACGGACACGGTTTACGGCAGCATAAACTGGGGCGAGGACGAGATAACAGCGATACTTATGAATTATCCGCAGATTATTGATTTTTCCGGCCATTCGCACGCACCGATTAACGACCCGCGCTCAATTCACCAGCGTCACTTCACCTGCGTCGGAACCGGCTCACTGAGTTATTTTGAGCTTGACGAGTTCGACAAGGCTGACGGCACTGTCCCCCCGTTTGACGAGGAATGCGCCCAGATGACAATTGTTGAAGCGGATGCTGAAAACCGGGTGAGAATTTATCCCTATGACCTTATCACGGATTCGTTCTTCCCGCAGGTCCGGAGCATTGACTGCCCCTCAGAGCCGTCAACCTTCATTTACACCGACGAGCGTTATAAAACTTCCGTCACACCGTATTTCCCCGACAGTGCGGAAATAAAGGCGGAGGTCACCGGAAATAAATGCACGCTGACCTTCGACACTGCTGATATTGACGAAGACTATGTTGATGATTATAAAATAACCGTGCGCAGAAGCTCCGACGGCGCAATCGCAAAACAGATTTGCATGTGGTCGCCTTACTATCTGAAAAATATGCCGGAAACGGTGACTCAGGATATTGACGGCCTTGCTCCGGGAAGCTACACGGTGAATGTAACGGCAAAAAGCGTGTGGAAAAATGCTTCGCGGAACAGCCTTGAAACAGCGTTCACCATCTGACGGCAGTTTGTGAAAAACGAAAGGGGATTATGACGATGAAAAAACTCATGGCGGCAGCACTTGTTCTCACAGTGTTCATCTCGGCTTTTTCTGTCACAGCATCCGCGGCAATACTCGATTACGAGATTGAGTCCCCCTACGAAGAGGTTGTCTGGACGGGTGAGGGTGCTTACGATTCCTACAAAGCGCAGCTCCATGTTCACACAATCGCCAGCGACGGCGATGTTCAGCTTGCCGATGTGGTTGAGGCGCACTATCTGCTTGATTATGACATCCTCGCAATCACGGACCATGCTATTGTCGGCAGGGGATGGAACGTTGTGCCGCAGACAATACCCCTGTTTCGCCTTGTAAAATACGAACGCACACAGATGGCGGATGTCATCCCGGTTACCGAGCAGCGATATGCCGAGCTGCAAAGCGGTGTCGGCCGCAACGGCAGGGGAATGCTCGATGTTAAAACCGGAATTGAAATGAACGGTGCAGTGCCGTCAAACAGCCATGTCAACGGATTTTTCGGCGGCTACGGCCAGGGTCTGTTCGGTGTTGACGGCGACTATGAAACTCCGGTGAAGGGAACAGAAAAGCTCGGCGGCATAACCTTCCTTGATCATATCGGGAACTATACAAAGGCCGGTATGGAGGATGACCCGACGATATCCGATCTGCCCGAGCATGTCAACAAGTTCGCAAAAATTTTTGTAGACTATCCGTCCTGCGTTGGCATGGACATTAACAGCGGTGTCGACAATCACACGCTCTATGACCGCCGCCTTTATGACAACATCCTTCAAAAGACAATACCCTACGGTGTTGTTCCGTGGGCGTTTTGCTTCAGCGATGCACACGGTGTTGGGCAGTGGGACAGAGCTTTCACAGTACACATGATGCCTTCAAACACGGTTGAAAACCTGCGCCACAGCATGGAGAACGGAACATTCTTCGGCGTGTCAAGGCACGCAAGGACAGAGCTGGGCAAGGAGTTCTCAGGTGAGGGCGCTTATCCCATGGTGACAAATGTGGCAATTGACGAAGAAAACGACACTGTAACTCTCGCCGGAGTGAATTACAATTCCGTCAAGTGGGTTTCAAACGGAAAGGTTATTGCATCAGGTGAAACACTTTCATTGCGCGAGCATTCGGACGAGATAACCTGCTATGTCAGAGCATATCTTACGGGCGAGGGCGGAATATGCTACACCCAGCCGTTCACGGCAATTCCGCGGGGCACGCAGCTTCAAAAAGCGGACATTCCCGAAACGCATGACACCTCAACCTTTTTGCGGGGGCTTGTGACAGTGCTTGATTATGCCATCTTCAAGCTTAATCCGCTTGTGTGGCTGTTCAAACATTTTGCTCTGGGGCTGTAAAAACACCGGAACGGCGTTAAACCGATGTGAAAAACTTACAAAAAAATGTTTCTGTACTGTCGAAAACAGTAAAAAATCCCAAAAAGAAATCTTGCACTTGCTTATATTAGTTTGGTATGATATAATACATTCCAATGTAAGTATTAAGAGGCGTTGGTTATGAAGAATACCTGTTCAAAGGGCATCGTCATTATCAGCGTTATCGGCGGAGCGATAAACCTCGTTGCCGATAACGCTATTTTGGTTTGCACCGAAGACAGGTCAATGTGTCATAGCTGTCGCAAGGCTTAACCGCATGAACGCGGTGAGCTTTAACCGTTCAGAATGATAAACCGGACCTGTAGTTCTCAAAAGAGCTGCCGGTCCGTTTTGTTTAGTATAATGTTAATTTTATCAAAATGGCATACGTTGCCCGCCGGGCTGTGTGCGGAAAGGAATGAATATAGAATTGAAACTTACGGGAGCACAGATTATTGTTGAAACACTTATCGAACAGGGCTGCAAAACCGTTTTCGGTTATCCCGGCGGTCAGGTGCTGAACATTTATGATGAGCTTTACAAAAACTCAGACAGACTGCGCCATATTCTCGCCGCTCACGAGCAGGGAGCCGCCCATGCGGCCGACGGCTATGCCAGAGCAACCGGGGAGGTCGGCGTGTGCATTGCAACCTCCGGCCCCGGGGCGACAAATCTTGTCACCGGCATTGCAACTGCATATCTTGACTCAACTCCTCTTGTTGCAATCACCGGCAACGTGCCCTGCCCTCTCATCGGAAGAGACAGCTTCCAAGAGGTTGACATCATGGGTGTCACTCTCCCGATAACAAAGCATAACTATATTGTCAAGGATGTCAACCGTCTTGCGGAAACAATCCGTGAGGCTTTCCGCATTGCAAAATCAGGCAGACCCGGTCCGGTGCTTATTGACGTTCCCAAGGACGTGCAGACCGGTATGGCTCACTTTGAACCGAAGGAAGAAGTCAAGCCGGAAAAAATGCCGACAGCAAAGGACAATTTCCTCGACGACGCGGCGGCAATGATTGCCTCCGCCAAGCGCCCTTACATTTATTGCGGGGGCGGCGTGGTCATAAGCGGCGCGGGCGACAAGGTTATGAAGCTTGCAAACAAAATTGACGCTTTTGTCGGATGCAGCATGATGGGTCTG
>CAZIMM010000008.1:17894-32837 GCA_964540415.1 uncultured Eubacteriales bacterium | reverse complement strand
CTGTTCCGTCACAGGACAACAGAGTGCTGGGTATGCAGGGCATGCACGGACATTACGCTTCCTCAAAAGCAAAAGCCGAATCAGATTTGCTCATTGCAGTGG
The DNA here is from genome assembly GCA_964540415.1 of uncultured Eubacteriales bacterium. Taxonomy (GTDB): domain Bacteria; phylum Bacillota; class Clostridia; order Oscillospirales; family Acutalibacteraceae; genus CAZIMM01. The sequence continues at coordinate 32,735 of CAZIMM010000008.1, read as the reverse complement.
GCGTTCGCTTCAGCGACAGGGCAACCGGAAACAAGGCAAAATACGCAACAAAGGCAAAGATAATTCACATCGACGTTGATCCCGCCGAAATCGGCAAGAACGTTGAGCCTCATCTCGGAATTGTGGGTGATGTGAAGGACGCTCTGACCAGACTCATCGAAAAAGTTGACACCCAAAAGCACGAGGAATGGCACAAGAGTATTGAATCCTTCCGCGCTTTCAGTGCCGGCAAGGGCGAGTCAACGGCAAAGCTGCCGCCTTATAAAATTATCGACAGCGTTGCAGCTCTCACAAATGACGACACACCGATTGTCACCGATGTCGGTCAGCACCAGATGTGGGTTGCTCAGCATTATCCGTTCAAAAAGAACCGCACCCTGCTAACAAGCGGAGGTCTCGGCACAATGGGCTTCGGGCTCGGAGCCGCAATCGGCGCCGCGTTCTCAACCGGAAAGCGCACGGTGCTTTTCACCGGAGACGGCTGCTTCGGCATGAATCTCAACGAAATGGCAACAGCCGTGAGCTATAACGTTCCCCTTGTGATTATCATTTTGAACAACGGCGTTCTCGGAATGGTGCGTCAGTGGCAGACCATTTTCTTCAACGAGCATTATTCAAACACAACCCTGCAAAGAAAAACCGATTTTGTCAAGCTTGCCGAGGCGTTCGGGGCAAGGGGCTTCAGAGTGCAGGACGCAAACGAGCTCGACGCCGCGCTGAAAGCAGCTTTTGCGGCAGACGGCCCCACGGTTATTGACTGCATGATTGACAAGGACGAGTTCGTTTTGCCGATGACCCCTCCGGGAGGCTCCATTGAGCAGTTAATCATTGAAAAAGGCGAATAATTTTCCTAATCCGGGTATGAAAGGAAGGGCAAAAGAATGAAAGATATTGTCATCGGTTTGCGCGTAGCAAATCAGTTCGGCGTTCTTGCAAGAGTTTCCGGAATGTTCTCGCGCAGAGGCTTCAACATTGACACCTTGACCGTCGGCGAAACCGAAACACCCGGCATTTCCAGAATCACAATTTCAACCAAGTGCGATGACAGCACACGCGAGCAGATAATCAAGCAGCTCGGCAAGCTGCACGATGTGCGGGAGATTGCGGTCATGTCGCCGTCAAAATCAGTTTTTCGTGAGCTGCTGCTCATCAAAATCGCAACCACCTCCGAAAACAGGCAGGAGGTTATGGATGCCGTCAATGTTTTCCGTTCAAAAATAATCGACTATGCAGCGGATTCAATGTGCGTTGAGATAACCGGCGAAAGCCAGAAGATAAATGCCTTTGTCGATTTGATGAAGCCGTTCGGCATTCTGGAAATGTGCCGAACCGGCGTTGTCTCGCTCAACAGGGGCAGGGAATGTCTGAAGGATTTGTCGGAGGACGACTGATTTGTCAGTAACCACTTTAAGTGATTGCATATAATTTATTGTTAAAGGAGTTTTTTTCATGGCAAAGATGTACTACAGCGAAGATTGCAACCTTGCTCTCCTTGAGGGCAAAACCGTTGCCGTTGTCGGATACGGCAGCCAGGGTCATGCACACGCACAGAACCTCAGAGACAGCGGAGTCAATGTTATCATCGGTCTCTATGAAGGCTCAAAATCAGCTGTCAAAGCAAAAGAGGACGGCTTTGAGGTTTACAACACGGGCGACGCAGTGAAGAAGGCAGACCTTGTCATGATTCTTGTCAACGATGAGAAGCAGGCGGCTCTTTACAAAAAGGATATCGCTCCCAACCTTTCCGCAGGCATGACTCTTGCGTTTGCTCACGGCTTTAACATCCACTATGCGCAGATTGTTGCTCCCAAGGATGTCAACGTCATCATGGTCGCTCCCAAGGGCCCGGGTCACACTGTCAGAAGCCAGTATGTCGAGGGCAAGGGTGTTCCCGATCTGATTGCTGTGTTCCAGGATGCAACAGGCAATGCGAAGGACCTTGCTCTCGCTTATGCACTGGGCATCGGCGGTGCAAGAGCAGGTGTGCTTGAGACCACCTTCCGCGAGGAAACCGAGACGGATCTTTTTGGCGAGCAGGCTGTTCTTTGCGGCGGCGTCACAGCTCTCATGAAGGCAGGCTTTGAGACTCTTGTTGAAGCCGGCTATCAGCCGGAAAACGCATATTTTGAGTGCATTCACGAAATGAAGCTCATCATTGACCTCGTTGTGCAGCAGGGCATATCCTTCATGAGATATTCAATTTCCGACACAGCAGAGTACGGCGATTACACAATCGGCCCGAGAATCATCACGGACGAAACCAAGAAGGAAATGAAGAAGGTTCTCACCGAAATTCAGAACGGCGAATTCGCCCGCAATTGGATCCTCGAGAACCAGGCAAACCGTCCCTTCTTCAATTCCCGCAGAAGGCTCGAGGCTCAGCATCAGGCAGAGGCTGTCGGTGCAGAACTTCGCTCCAAAATGAACTGGAACAAATAAATATTCCGGCAATGTCATGAATTTTGAACGCTTTTTGTCAGGCTCGCGTACACTTGTACGCGGTGCCTGACGCAAAGCGAACAACGCGCTCGGTCTATCAAAAATCCGGTACTCATTTCATAAAAATGTATTCGGTGAACAAACACAAACATATTTTACGGAGATAGTTTTTGTATGAGCAAAACAGGCAGGAAAATCGAAATATTCGACTCAACGCTTCGCGACGGCTCACAGGGCGAGGGCATATCGTTTTCCGTCAGTGACAAGATCAATATTGTAAAGGCGCTCGATGCGTTTGGCGTCAATTACATTGAGGCGGGAAATCCCGGCTCAAACCCGAAGGATTTGCAGTTCTTTGAAGAAATCCGGTCGGTGAAGCTCGAGAAGGCGACGTTGTGTGCGTTCGGAAGCACCCGACGTGCGAATCTGTCGCCCGAACAGGATGCAAATCTTTGCAGCCTGCTGCAGGCGCACACCAGCGCAGTTGCAATTTTCGGCAAGTGCTGGGATCTGCATGTTGAAAAAATACTGAAAATATCTCTAGAAAAAAACCTTGAAATTGTTGAGGACACACTTGCCTTCATGAAGAAAAACGGCAAGGAGGTCATCTTTGACGCCGAGCATTTCTTTGACGGCTACAAGGCTAACCGCGAATACGCTTTGAGTGTGCTCGGTGCGGCTGTCAGCGGAGGCGCGGACTGCCTGTGCCTTTGCGACACAAACGGCGGCTCGCTGCCGACGGAGATTTTTGAAATCACTCAAACCGTTTCAGCAAGGTTCCCCGGCGTCAGGCTCGGCATTCACTGCCACGACGACATCGGCTGTGCCGTTGCAAGCTCCATGATGGCGGTTAAGGCGGGTGCGGTTCAGGGCACCTTTGTCGGCTTCGGCGAGAGGTGCGGAAACGCCGACCTGAGCACAATACTCCCGAACCTCATTTTCAAATGCGGCTTTGCGTGGGACGGTGACCTGACACAGCTGAAGCAGACGGCGGCATACATCTCCGATGTTTCAAATGTCCGTCTGCGCAACAACAAGCCCTATGTCGGCAGGAGTGCTTTTGCACACAAGGGCGGTATGCACATTGACGGTGTGATGAAGGTCACACGTTCCTTTGAGCACATTGACCCGGAGCTTGTCGGCAATCATCGCAAGTTTTTAACCAGTGAAGTATCGGGCAGAGGAACAATTCTGCCGAAAATCAACAAGTTTGCCCCGGAGATCACAAAAAATTCTCCCGAGGCAACCAAAATCGTGAACGTGCTCAAGGAGCGTGAGCTGCACGGCTATCAATACGAGGCTGCGCAGGCGAGCTTTGAGCTGCTGATAAAAAAAGAACTCGGGCTTTGGGAGCCTAGTTTTGATGTGACTTTCTTCAAAACCACGGATGATTACCCGTCTGTGGACGGTGAAATGCAGGCAAGCGCAATAGTGCAGATCGCGGTCAGGGAGAAAACCGAGGTTGCTGGTGCTGTGGGTAACGGTCCCGTCAACGCTCTGGACACTGCCTTGCGCAAATGCCTCACTGTCTTTTATCCGCAGGTTTTGAATATGCATTTGGTAGACTACAAGGTTCGTGTCATCGACTCGGGCAGCAGCACCGGGGCGATAACGCGGGTTCTCATAGAATCAACTGACGGCAAGGACACTTGGACCACCATCGGTGTTTCAACCGACATCATCGAGGCGAGCTTTGCCGCCCTGACTGATTCGATTGAATATAAGCTTTCAAAATAGCGTCAACTGGCGCTGAAATATTGATTACAGGGAAGTGATACTAATGGGTATGACAATGACGCAAAAAATTCTCGCTGCTCACGCGGGACTTCCGGAGGTAAAGGCGGGTCAGCAGATTTTTGCCAACGTTGACCTTGTGCTCGGAAACGATATCACCTCGCCGGTTGCGGTTTCGGAATATCGCAAGCTCGGCTTTGACAAGGTGTTCAATCCGGAAAAGGTGACAATGGTAATGGATCATTTTGCTCCGAACAAGGATATCAAAGCAGCGGAGCAGTGCAAAATGTGCCGCGACTTTTGCGGCGAAATGAATATCAGCCACTTTTTCGACGTCGGTGAGATGGGTGTTGAGCACGCAATTCTCCCGGAAAAAGGTCTGGTTATCGCGGGTGACGCCGTTATCGGCGCTGACTCCCACACCTGCACCTACGGCGCTCTCGGTGCATTCTCCACAGGTGTCGGCTCAACCGACATGGCGTGCGGAATGGCAACGGGCAAGGCGTGGTTCAAGGTGCCGTCCGCAATCAGGTTTGAGCTTCGCGGCGCTCTGAAAGGATACGCATCGGGCAAGGACGTCATCCTTCACATCATCGGAATGATAGGTGTTGACGGCGCGCTCTACAAATCCATGGAGTTCTGCGGAGAGGGTATGCACACGCTGTCGGTCAGCGACCGTCTTTGCATGGCGAACATGGCAATTGAGGCGGGAGGCAAAAACGGCATCTTTGAGGTGGACAACAAAACCCTCGAATACATTGCCGCTCACAGTGACAGAAAGCCCGTTGTTTACAAAGCGGACGATGATGCGGTTTATGACGAAACCTATGTTATCGACCTGTCCGAAATCAAGCCGACAGTCGCTTTCCCTCATCTTCCGGAAAATGCACACACTGTTGATTCAATTGAAAAAATCAAGCTTGACCAGGTTGTTATAGGTTCCTGCACAAACGGCAGGCTGGAGGATTTGATTATCGCCGCCGACATCCTGAAGGGACATCACGTTGCAAAGAATGTGCGCACAATCGTTCTTCCGGCAACACAGCGCATTTATCTTGAAGCAATGGAAATGGGTCTGCTCAAAATATTTGTTGAGGCCGGCTGTGCCGTTTCAACTCCGACGTGCGGCCCGTGTCTCGGCGGTCACATGGGCATCCTCGCAAAGGGCGAGCGTGCCGTGGCAACAACAAACCGCAACTTTGTCGGCAGAATGGGTCATCCCGAATCCGAGGTTTACCTTGCAAGCCCGGCAGTTGCAGCCGCAAGCGCAATAGCCGGCTACATTGCACAACCCGAGGAGGTGCTTTAATATGAAATTCAACGGTAAGGCAATCAAATACGGTGACAATGTTGACACCGACGTCATCATCCCCGCAAGATATCTGAGCACAATTGACAAAAAAGAGCTTGCCTCACACTGCATGGAGGACATCGACAAAACCTTTGTTGAACGTGTCCGCCCCGGCGACATCATGGTTGCCGGCTTCAACTTCGGCTGCGGCTCCTCGCGTGAGCATGCACCGATAGCAATCAAGGAATGCGGAATCAGCCTTGTTATCGCAAAGAGCTTTGCAAGAATATTCTACCGCAACTCAATCAACATCGGCCTGCCGATTGTCGAGTGTCCGCAGGCGGCTCAGGCAATTGCTGAGGGCAACGAAATTGAGGCTGACCTTGACCGCGGTGTCATAACAAACAAAACCACGGGCGAGGAATATGCCACACAGCCGTTTCCCGAGTTTATCCAGTCAATAATCGCCGCGGGCGGTCTGATTGAGTCTGTCAAGAAAGGAAATATAAAATAATGAACTACAATATTGCTCTGCTCAAGGGCGACGGCATCGGCCCTGAAATTGTTGACAGCGCGGTCGAGGTGCTGGAAAAAGTCGGAGAAAAATTCGGCCACTCCTTCAAATTCACCGCCTATCTTGCAGGCGGATGTGCAATCGACGCAACAGGCGAGCCGCTTCCGCAGTCCACAATTGACGGCTGCAAGGCGAGCGACAGCGTGATTCTCGGCGCGGTCGGCGGCCCTAAGTGGGACACCCTGCCCGGCAACCTCCGCCCGGAAAGAGCACTGCTTGGCATTCGTGCCGCGCTCGGACTTTTCACAAATCTCCGTCCGGCAAAGCTTTATTCTTCACTCAAGCAGGCGAGTCCTCTGCGCGCGGATATCGTTGATAAGGGCTTTGATCTGCTGATGATAAGAGAGCTGACAGGCGGCATTTATTTCGGTGAGAGAGGCAGACGCAACGGCGAAAACGGAGAGGAAGCATACGACACCGAGTGTTACAGCGAAATGGAAATTGAGCGCATCGCAAGGGTCGCATTTGAATCCGCAATGCTCCGCAGAAAGAATGTCATCAGCATCGACAAGGCGAACGTGCTCGAAAGCTCGAGACTCTGGAGAGAGGTTGTCCACAGGGTCGCGGCGGAATATCCCGAGGTTGTCTGCACGGATATGCTTGTTGATAACGCTGCAATGCAGCTGATTAAAAACCCGTCGCAGTTTGACGTTGTTGTCACTTCAAATATGTTCGGAGATATTCTTTCCGACGAATCCTCACAGATTTCCGGCTCCATCGGTCTGCTTGCCTCTGCTTCACTCGGCAGCGGAAAATGCGGCCTTTATGAGCCGATTCACGGCTCCGCACCGGACATCGCGGGCAAAGGCATTGCAAACCCGATTGCAACCATTCTTTCAGCCGCAATGATGCTGCGCTTCTCGTTCGGACTTGAGACGGAGGCTGACTGCATTGACAATGCTGTCAACAAGGTGCTTGAGGACGGTTGGCGCACCGGAGACATTGCCGGAAACGCAGACATAGTGCCGCTCAATACCCGCCAGATGACGGACAAAATTCTCGAAAATCTTTGATACTGTGATATTAGAAAGGAAGAATAATCATGCAGGAAATCAGAGTAACGCCAATCGCCATCAAAAAGCCGAAGCCCGCGGTTGAGAGTCTCGGTTTCGGTCAGTATTTCACGGATCATATGTTCCTTATGGACTATTATGCCGGTGAGGGCTGGGTTGATCCGAGAATCGTTCCTTACGGTGACCTCAGCCTTTCTCCCGCCGCCATGTGCCTGCATTACGGTCAGGAAGTTTTCGAGGGCATGAAGGCCTATCACACCCCCGACGGCAAGCCCGTTCTTTTCAGGCCGCGCAAGAATTTCGAACGTCTGAATGTTTCCAACGAGCGTCTTTGCATCCCCGCTCTCGATGTGGATTTCTGCGTTGAGGCAGTCAAAAAGCTCGTTGCACTCGATGAGGACTGGATTCCCGAGGGTGAAAACACCTCGCTGTATATCCGCCCGTTCATCATTGCCGTTGACCCGAAGCTCGGAGTTCATCCCGGTCATCATCTGATGTTCATCATCATCATGTCTCCCGTCGGCTCATACTATGCAGAGGGTATCAATCCCGTCAAAATCTTTGTTGAGCAGGAATATGTCAGAGCAGTCAAGGGCGGCATGGGCTTCACAAAAACCGGCGGAAACTACGCTGCGTCTCTCAAGGGTCAGGAAAAGGCAAACTCAATGGGCTATGCACAGGTCCTCTGGCTTGACGGTGTGGAGCGCAGGTATATCGAGGAAGTCGGAACGATGAACGTGTTCTTCAAGATTGACGGTGAAGTTGTCACCCCCGCGCTTGAGGGCAGCATCCTCGGCGGCATCACCAGAATGTCCTGCCTCGAATATCTCCGCAGCAAGGGCTACAAGGTCAGCGAGCGCAAGCTTTCACTTGAGGAAGTTGTTGAAGCCGCAAAGAACGGCAAGCTCGACGAGGCGTTCGGCACAGGCACGGCGGCAGTTATTTCCCCGATCGGCGAGCTGATTGTCGGAGATGAGCATATCGTCATCAACAACGGCGATATCGGCCCCGTTGCAAAAGAGCTTTATGATAACATTGTCGGCATCCAGAACGGCATCCTCCCGGACACTTTCAACTGGGTTGTTCCCGTCAAATAAAAATTGTCAATCATTTCAAAAATCTGCCGCTTTTTGGTTGAAAAGCGGCAGATTTTATGTTAGACTACCATTGTATTAATTTATGCGAAGGGTGGCGCTCAAATGGCAAAAAAAACAGTGTTCCTTACAGGTTCATCAGGCAATATGGGATATCAGGGCTTCAAGGAGCTTTATGCCCGAAAGGACGAGTTCAACCTTGTGCTTCTCAACAGGGGCAGTGAAAAAAACAAGGCTAAGTTCGCTCCCTACGAAAACGACCCGTGTGTCAGGCTTGTCTGGGGCGACTTGACGAATTATGAGGATGTTCTCACATGCGTCGAGGGCTCAGACTATGTTCTTCATGTCGGCGGAATGGTTTCACCGGCTGCGGATTATTATCCGAAAAAGACGCTCAAAACAAATGTCACCGCTGCACAGAATATTGTTAAGGCTGTCAAGGCTCAGCCGAATGCTGACGATATCAGGGTTGTCTACATAGGCACAGTTGCCGAAACCGGAGACAGAAACGACCCCATTCATTGGGCAAGGACAGGCGACCCCATCAAAATCAGCGTTTACGATCATTATGCAATCAGCAAGGTCAAGGCTGAGGAGGTCTTTGCAGAGTCCGGCTTGAAGCATTGGGTCTCACTGCGCCAGTCCGGCATACTGTATCCCGCAATCCTCAAAAACATGGACCCCATCATGTTCCACGTTGTCATCAACGGTGTTCTCGAGTGGGCAACGGTTGAGGATTCAGGTCTGCTTCTTGCAAACATATGCAACGACGATGTCCCAGAGGAATTCTGGAGAAGGTTCTATAACATCGGCAGCGGTGCGGAATACAGGCTGACAAACTATGAGTTTGAGTGCCTGCTTCTCAAGGCTATCGGTATGGGCGACCCGAAAAAGATTTTCAATGCGGACTGGTTCATTCTCAAGAACTTCCACGGCCAGTGGTATCTTGATTCGGACGTTCTCGAAAGCTATCTCCATTTCCGCCACAACATTCCCGTTAAAGAGTATTTTGACAATCTTTCAAAGACAGTGCCGAAATACTACAAGCTTTCAAAGCTTGCGCCTCCCTTCCTTGTCAAAAAATTCCTTATGGAAAAGATTGCAAACACCGACGTTTACGGCACAATGGACTGGATAAAGAAAAAGGACATGAACCGCGTCACCGCATATTACGGCTCGATTGAAGATTGGCAGAGCATCGGCACCTGGGACACTTTCAAGACCTACAGACCGAATGACGACCCTGCCAAGGCAACTGTTCTCGACCACGGCTATGACGAGAGCAAGCCTGTGAGCGAGCTTGACATTGAGGACATGAAGAAAGCTGCGGCGTTCAGAGGCGGCGAGTGCCTGTCCGAAACAATGGTCAAGGGCGATTTGTTCACGCCGCTCAAATGGCGTTCAGCCAGAGGCAACGAGTTTGAAATGACTCCGAACACGGTTCTCAAGGGCGGCCACTGGTGCCCGCAGGAGCTTCCGTGGCCCTGGGATTATGACACCGAGGCGGCAATCAATCCGTTCTTCGCACAGGTGTGGTATACAAATCACACAAAGGAAGAGAAAAACATCTACGATGAATCAATTTTTGCGGGATTCCCTGAATTCAAATAATATTGTAAGGAAGAACATGCGATGAAAATAACATTTATGGGTGCTGGCAGCACTGTTTTTGCAAAAAATGTTTTGGGCGACGTTATGTGTGCTCCGGCTCTTTGTGAAAGCGAGATTGCACTGTATGACATCGACTCGACAAGGCTTGAAGAATCATACATAATGATTACCGCCATCAACCGCAACGTCAACGGCGGCAAGGCAAAAATCAGCAAATATCTCGGCGTTGAAAACCGTCAGGAAGCACTCAGGGGCGCGACGTTTGTTGTCAACGCCATCCAGGTCGGCGGTTATGACCCCTGCACGATAACTGATTTTGAGGTGCCGAAGAAGTACGGCCTGCGTCAGACAATCGCGGACACAATGGGCATCGGCGGCATCTTCCGTTCCCTGCGCACAATTCCCATCCTTGCCGACTTTGCAAGGGACATGGAAAAGGTCTGCCCGGACGCTCTTTTCCTCAACTACACAAATCCTATGGCTATGCTTTCCGGATATATGCAGAGGTACACAGGCATCAAAACAGTCGGCTTGTGCCACAGCGTTCAGGTTTGCTCAAGGGGTCTGCTCGATTCACTCAAAATCGAATACAAAGAGCCCATCAAAGAGAAGATTTCCGGCATCAACCACATGGGCTGGCTGCTTGAAATCTGTGATGCCGACGGCACGGATCTCTATCCCGAAATTCGCAAAAGAGCAATTGCAACACTCAACGGCGAGTTTGAAGGCAACATGAACGACCTTGTCAGATATGAATATATCCGCCGTCTCGGATATTACTGCACGGAGTCCAGTGAGCACAATTCGGAATACAACAACCTGTTCATCAAGTCAAAGTATCCCGAGCTTATCGAGCGCTACAATATTCCGCTTGATGAATATCCGCGCCGCTGCATAAATCAGATTGCGCGCTGGAACAGCGACAAGGAAAAGTATCTTCACGACGAGGTTTCGCACACAAGGTCAAGAGAATATGCCTCCTGCATCATGGAAGCAATCGTCACAGACGTGCCCTACAAAATCGGCGGAAACGTGCTTAACAACGGGCTTATCCCGAACCTCCCGGCAGAGGCATGTGTTGAGGTTGCCTGCCTTGTCAACCGTTACGGTGTCCAGCCGTGCTACAGCGGTCCGCTTCCCGTCCAGCTTGCCGCAATGAACATGACGAACATCAACGTTCAGCTGCTCACAATTGAAGCTGCTGTGACCCGCAAGAAGGAGCATATCTATCAGGCAGCAATGCTTGACCCGCACTGCTCGAGCGAGCTTTCGATTGATGACATCGTGAAGATGTGCGACGACCTGATTGAAGCTCACGGAGACTGGCTTCCGAAGTATAACTGATAAAAAAGATAGTGTGCCCGACGTTTCAAAACGTCGGGCACTTTTTCAATTCGTCCCTACGGCTCACATCATAGAAAAAAGCAGCCCAAGGCTGCTTTTTTTTGGAGCGGATGACGAGGCTCGAACTCGCTACCTCCACCTTGGCAAGGTGGCGCTCTACCAGATGAGCTACATCCGCACAACGGTGATATTATACCATAAAATCGAGTTTTGTCAATCCCTTTTTCGCTTTTTTACGTAACTACAGCCATTGAATGAATGCGGTTTTATCATCGCTGTTGTAGCCTGCACGGCGGTAAAAATTCAGAACATGCTCATCCTTTGAGCCGGTTGCAAGCATAATACGGTAGCAATTCTCATTTTTTGCAATCTCACGGGCAAAGTCGAGGCAGGCGGCCGCAAAGCCGCGGCAGCGGTAATCCGCATGCGTGACCACGTTTTCGACGGTTGCCCACGGACGCAGAGAACGGGTGAGATTCGGCACAATAACAACGGTGCAGGACGAAGCAATAATGCCGTCCTCCACAGCGACAATGATGTGCTGATTCTTGTCCGAGAGAATTTTATCCCAGAGCGCGAGCACTTTCGAGTCAATGTCAGGCACGGACTTTTCATGCAGATGCGTGTAAAGCTCCAGCAATCCGCGCAAATCAGGGTATTCCGCCTCACGAATTATCATCCGGATGCCGCCTTTCAGACTTTTTCAATCAAACACACACAGTGCGCGGCGATGCCTTCGCCGCTCCCGGTGAAGCCCAGCCCCTCCTCAGTAGTTGCCTTGATGCTCACCATGTTAAGAGATATTCCGCAGCATGCCGCAATATTCTGCCGCATTGTCTCAATGTACGGCAGGAGCTTCGGCGCTTGAGCAAGAACGGTTGCATCGAGGTTTACGATGGCGTATCCCTCCGACGACAGCCTGCCCGCAACCAGGCAGAGCAGGGCGGTGCTGCGAGCACCGGCATATTTTTCGTCGCTGTCCGGAAACATCCCTCCGATGTCACCCATTGCGGCTGCACCCAGAAGGGAATCCATAACAGCGTGAACAAGCACATCCGCGTCGGAGTGCCCGAGAAGCCCTTTTTCAAACGGAATTGCAACGCCGCCCAGCACAAGCTCACGCTCCGGCACAAGCCGGTGGACGTCATATCCGTGTCCGATTCTCAGCATAATTTTTCCCTCCGTGCCGCATCAACGGCTGATTTATACTCATCGTAGTTCATGAACGAATTCAAAATTTTGATCAGGCCGTTTGTTGAAAGCCGTTCGGGCAGCCCGAGATTTTTGAGCACCTTCGCCCGAAGCTCTCTGCTGTTTTCCCTGCCGCTCAGGCCGTCCTCATAAAGGTCGGCGGCGGTTATTTTTTTTGCGGGCGCGTCGCACTCTCCGCAGACAACTCCGCAGCGCTCAAGTGCCTGAACAATCAGAGCGCTGTCAACTCCCTCAACTCCGAGCTTGCCTTCCTTTGACGGCTCGGGTTTGCGCTTTTCCTTGCCGAAAACATCCGGAATGTAGGCGTTGATTATTTTCTCCGGCGGCACACAGCCTCCGAGAAAGCCGCGTATCATGAAACCGGCGGAGTCCGAATCCGTGAGGATGAGCAGCCCCTTCTTCTCGGCGAGCGAACGGATGAGCTGCTGCTTTTCGGAATCACGGAATATCGAGAAGCCGTCTGTTGTGATGATCACGGCATCAACAAGGCTCTCAAGCTTTATTTTGTCGTATTTTCCTTCGACGATTATCGCACGGTCTATCTTTATCATTTCAGGCACTCCGAAGCAGAGCCAGCTTGACCATCAGCTTCTCAAAGACAATTCTACGGTCAACATTGGAGCTCTTGATTGTTTCGTCCGCCTTTGCCAGCTCGTCAAGACACAGACGCAGAGCATTGACGGAAAGGTCGGAGCTGTCCCTTGCGGCGTTTCGCAGACGGAATTCCTTGTTTTTGTAGTTAAAAAATTTTGCGGCTTCGTCAGCGTGTGCACCGGAGATGAGAGCAACCTTTGCGCGATACATATCAATATATATGTTTATCAGCGCGCCGAGAATGATAACCGGCTCAATGCGCAGGCGGAACAGTGTGTCGAGCGTTGCATATGCTTTTTCAAATGAGCCGGAGACGAGCTGGCGCGCAAGGTCAAACGCCGAAGCGTCAAGCGATTTGACGCAAATCAGGTCAACAGCTTCCTTCGTGATGTCACCGCTGCCCGTAAAGGCACATAACTTGTCAAGCTCGTTCAGCAGGGAGTTCATATCATCTCCGGCAAGACCGATAAGATAGTCCGCAAGCCTTGCGTCAAGCACACAGTCACGCCGGGCAGCACCCTTAACAAGAATATCGCACAGCGCTTTTCTGCTTCGGCGCTCAAAATTGAGCACCTGTCCGTTCTTTGAAAAACGGTCAATTATTTTGCGCCATTTTGCATTTCGCTTCAGGTCAACTTCAAGGTTCTCAATTGAGAACACCGTTACACAGTGCTCGGGCGGATCGTCCGCAAGGGCAAAAATCACATTGAGCGAGTCCTGCGGCAGGGTGTCAAGAGCAAGGTCGGTGACAAGCACGCAGCTTTTTCCGCCCATGAGAGGGAAGCACTCGGCGGCATCCGCAATGTCCTGAACAGAACAGCTTCTGCCGTCAAAGGCGTGGAAAGAAAAGCTGTCAAAGCCGCCCTCAACGCTTTTTTCAACGAGGAGGGAGGTGTAATGCCTTGTCAGATAGCTTTCCTCACCGAACAGCAAATAAAGGCTGCAAACTCCGTTTTTCAATTGTTGCTTAAGCTGTTGTTCCGTAATGGCGGGCAAGCTGTTCACATCCTCTCGATTTTGTAGGTTTTTGTGTCCGGTATGCTGATGCACACGTTACCATTCCCGGCAGTGAAAATGCTGTTGCTTCCGGCAAACGCGCGCCAGTTTTCGTTTGCTGCCGACACCGCGACAAGTCCGAAGCCTTCGGGCGAAAGCTTCGCAGGGGGCTGAGAACGGCAGACGAGAATATCAGCGGTGAGATATTCCGCGGGCATACGCGAAATGTCTGTTGCCGGCGTAAACAGAAGCAAAATCTTGCAGTTGTTTGCGGTTATATACGCGAATTCGCAGCCGTCCGCACAGCTGTAATCAATATGAACTCCGTCCCAGAGCTTTTCGGTATATCTCTCAGGGTACAGTGCTTCGCAGCTGCCGTCGGTGATGTTTTTCAGAAAGTTTACCTTCGGTGAGAGCAGAATTTCCGGCGGATACGAGAGCATAACTCCTGCGGCTCCGGCGGACTCTGTTGAATCAAAGTCGGGCACGGCAAGCAGTTTGAGCCGGAGGGTAAAGCAATTGTCAAGTGCCTTCTGCACGGTGTATGAGGCTTTCTCTCCGCCGCAGGCGAACACAGCAGCCTGCCTGCCCTTTGTCAGAACAAAGGCGCTGCCGTTCCCGACATCGCACACGGTAAGCTTCACGGTTGAGCGGTTGAACAGCATGTAACTGCCGACACCGCAGGCGAGAGTGCAGCAAAGCACAAGCGTAAGTAAACGAAAAACAAGTTTTTTGCGTATGTTGAGCAGCAAGACCGCCGCACACAGAATTAATGCGCAGCCGAACCAGAGCTGCATATATTTTTGCCCGGTTTCAACATAAGCAAGCTCAAATCCGGCAAAAAATTTTGCGACTGAAAGCTGATAACGGCACAACAGTCCGCAGAGAAATCCGGCGGCCAAACCGAAAAACGTGGTTGAGAAAACGGCAGTCAGTATT
>CAZIMM010000008.1:0-17876 GCA_964540415.1 uncultured Eubacteriales bacterium | reverse complement strand
AGAATGATAATCGGTGAAACGCTCCACAAAACGGCAAGGTTTGCAAGGGGAGAAACAAGCGAATGTGCGCCAATGAACAGAATATCTGCCGGGAGCATTGCCGCACTGACAGCAAGCGACGAACACAGCAAGCTGCAAAACGAGCGCAGCGGCTTTTGCAGAAATACATTGGGGACTTTTGCAATGAGCCTGAAGCAGGGCGCACACAGCGCGGGGCGGAGCACCGCCAGACCCAGAATCGAGCTGAAGCTCAACAGGAAAGACCAGCTGTAAACGGCGAACGGATTTGCAACGGCGATGAGAAGTGCCGAAAAGCCCAGCGTGTTCAGCGCATCCTGCTCGCGGTGTATGATATTACCGAACAGCAGAACACTCATCATTATTCCGGAGCGCACTGCCGGTATTTCCGCGCCTGTGAGCAGAACATAGAACCAGACCGCCGCGAAAGTCATCAATGATGCCCATACTTTCGGAAGCCGCAGTGCTTTCAGAAAAGCAAGCACAAAAAAGCCGATAATTGCGATATGTGTTCCTGAAACCGCAATCAGGTGACCTGTGCCGCTTGCGTTGAAGTCACGGCGCACGGAAGCGGGAAAACCGCTTTTAATGCCGAAACAAATTGCGCCTGCAAAAGCGCCGCTGTCGAGCTTGAGGACATTCCGCAGACGGTTGTATGCTTCGGTGCGCACCGATTCAATGATGTAACCCGGTGAAATTCTGCTCCGCGGAATAACCCGGACCGTATCCGTCGGATAGGAGCCGATAAACACTCCTGTTGAACGGTAATAATTGAGGCTGTCGGCATCCGTGCCGCCCAGAGGATAAATATTTGCGGTGAAGGACAGGGTATCATACAGCTCGGCGTCCGGTATTTCAAAGCTTTTCATGCGCATTTTGCCGTTGAAATCTTTGCCGTCAACAGTTTTGCATTTGAGCATGCAGACATAACCGTCGCCGACGGGTTGAGGCGCCTCGGTGAGCACAGCTGAAACGAGCCTGCCGTTACCGCACAGAGCAACAGCAGGCTCGAAGACATAGCTCGTCGCGGAAAACAGCGAGATCGCGGCGGCAACAACCGCAAGGCTTGCACACGGAAAAACCGGATGTGAGCGCAGCAACGGTATCAGCATAAAACAAAGAAAACCGACGGAACCCGCAATTGCGGCAAAAAGCACAGCCCACCGCCCTGAATTGCCGATGAGCAACAGTGTGCAAATAAAACTCAGGCCGATGACGGCCATCGGACGTGTGAGCGAATGCATTCAGTCGAAGAACAGGGGCAGGGGAGCGAGGAAGGTGATGTCGGAGCGTTTTGCGGATTCACCCTCGGCAAGAACGGCTGCCCTTGCAACGGCGTTGCCGCCGAAATGGGAGAGGAGCTTTTCAACAGCGAGCAGGGATTCGCCGGTGCTGATAACGTCGTCAACAATGACGACTCTCTTGCCGCGAAGCTGTTCACCCTCGACTTCGTCGAGAATAAGCTCCTGCACAGCGTCTGTAGTGATAGAGCGGACGCTGACCCTTACGGGGTTTCTCATGTATACTTTTTCACGCTTCCTTGCAACAAAATATTTTTTGCCGCTCTGGCGTGACATCTCGTAGGCGAGAGGAATGCTCTTTGCCTCGGGAGTCAGGATATAATCGAACTCGGGAATCTTTGCAAGCAGCTCTTTTGCAGCCGCAACAGTTATTTCTACATCGCCGAACAGGACAAATGCCGCAATTTGCAGTGTTTCATTAACACTGCACAGCGGAAGCTCACGCTCAAGTCCGGCGATTGTCATTTTATATGTTTCCATCATTTTCACTCACTTAAAAATTTAGATTAATATAATTTTAGATTCTGTTTTTGATCAGCCGGGAGGCCAGGTGAAGTCCCTGCCGCCGAGCAGATGGAAGTGAAGGTGCTTGACACTCTGACCTGCGCTGTCGCCGCAGTTGGTGACAACACGGAAGCCGTCCGCCAGACCCTTTTCCCCGGCAAGCTTTGCCGCAACCTCAAAAATGTGAGCGACAACAGCGCTGTTGTCGGGCGTGATGTCGGCGGCGGAGGTTATATGCTCCTTCGGGATGATGAGAATGTGAACGGGAGCCTGCGGAGCAAGGTCATAGAAAGCGAGCACGCTTTCATCCTCGTAAGCTTTGTTCGACGGAATTTCTCCGCTGACAATTTTACAAAAAATGCAGTCCATACCGTTTCCCCTTTCTTGACTATTTTATCATGCCGGAGACAGTCTCTTCGGCAGATGACATGGCATCGGGAAGCAAGGCGAGGTCTTTTGCGCCCGCCATTGCAAAGTCGGGTTTTCCTCCGCCGTTTCCGCCGGCTTTCTGAGCAATCGCACGCACAATCGCGCCGGCATTTGCTCCGCTTTTGACTGCACCGGGAGCGCAGGCAACTGCGATTGAGGCATTGCCCTTTTCGGAATTGACACAGGCGACAACCGCCACAATGTCATCACCGCTCTGCTTTGCCTTGTCGCACAGCAGACGAACCTCATCGTTGGACATATCCTTGACAGTTGCGGTGATAAGACGAACCTTGCCGAGGCTGACGGCGTTTTTCAGCAAACCTTCGGACTTTATTGCCGACAGCTCGCCGGAAAGCTTTTCAATTTCCTTTTCACCGGACTTCAGCTCATTCATCAGAGCCGCGGCGCGGCCTTCCAGCTCCGTGATGTTTGCAAGCTTCATTGCTTTTGCGGTGTTCACTATGGTGTTGTTCAGCGAAGAAATGTAGTCCAGAACGCCGTAACCCGTGACGGCTTCAATTCTTCTGACACCTGCCGCAACGGAGGTTTCGGAAAGAATCTTGAACAGCCCGAGCTTGCCGGTGTTTGACACATGCGTGCCGCCGCAAAGCTCAATTGAAAAATCTCCGATGCTCACCATCCGGACAATCTTGCCGTATTTTTCACCGAACAGCGCCATCGCGCCCTTTGCCTTTGCAGTTTCAATGTCGGTTTCAACACCGGTGACATCCATGTTTGAAAGTATTGCACGGTTGACCTCAAGCTCAACCTGTGCCAGTTCTTCGTTTGTGAGAGCGGAAAAATGGGAAAAGTCAAAGCGCATTGCCTGTGCGCCGACGCTCTGCCCGGCCTGCTCAACATGGCTGCCCAGCACCTTGCGCAAAGCAGCCTGGAGAAGATGGGCTGCGGTGTGGTTGCGCATTGTGGCAGCTCTCAAATCAGCGTCAACCTTGGTCATGATTTTGTCGCCGGTGCGCAGGCTTTCACCCTCGGTGAGCATTCCGTGGTGAAGGAACACGCCGTCGTTTGTTTTTGTTGTGGCCGTGACCTCAAAGGTCCAGTCCTCGCCGCGGATGATTCCGCTGTCGCCGGCCTGTCCGCCGCTTTCGGCGTAGAAGGTGGTGCTGTCCGTAACAAGAACCGCCTGCTTGCCGTTTTCAAGGCTTTCTGCTCTTTCTCCGCCGTCAATGATGCACAGCACCGTGCCGAAGCCGTCAAGGCTGTCGTATCCCTTGAACACGGTTGCGGGAAGACCTTTTGTGACAACGCCCGTGTCTTTCCAGCCCTCTGCTCCGGCGTTTTTGTGCGAAGCTCTCGAGCGTGCGCGCTGTTCTGCGGCAAGACGTGTATATTCGTCCTCGTCGAGTGTCATGTCCTTTTCGGCGAGAATTTCTTTTGTAAGGTCAAGGGGGAAGCCAAAGGTGTCGGCAAGACGGAAAGCATCCTCACCGCGGAGAACAGAGCCCGCGCCGGCGGCGGAAATCAGCTGTTCGAGCAGATGCAGGCCGGTGTCGATGGTTCTGCCGAAGCTGTCCTCCTCGTTTTCAATAACCCTGGTGATATATTCGCGCTTTTCGGCAAGAATCGGATATGCATTCCGGTTTTCATTGATGACCGTCTCACACACTTCGGCGAGGAACGGTCTGTCAATGCCGAGCAGCCTGCCGTGCCTTGCGGCTCTGCGAAGCAGACGGCGGAGGACATAGCCCCTGCCTTCGTTTGAGGGGATAACGCCGTCGCCGATCATAAAGGTTGTGCTTCTGATATGGTCGGTAATAACACGCAGCGAAACATCGCTCTTCTCATCTTCACGGTACTTGATGCCGGCAATTTCCGAAACGTGCTTCATGATGTTTTGGACGGTGTCAACCTCAAAAAGATTGTCAACACCCTGAACAATGCAGGCAAGTCTCTCAAGCCCCATGCCGGTGTCAATGTTCGGCTTTGCAAGGGGAGTGTAGTTGCCCGCGCCGTCGTTTGAAAATTGAGTGAACACAAGATTCCAGAACTCAACGTAACGGTCACAGTCGCAGCCGACCTTGCAGTCCGGAGAGCCGCAGCCGTATTGCTCTCCGCGGTCAAAATATATTTCGGAGCAGGGACCGCACGGACCGACTCCGAGCTCCCAGAAGTTGTCTTCCTTGCCGAGCCTGACCATGTGAGAGGGGTCAACGCCGACTCTTTTTGTCCAGATGTCCCACGCCTCATCGTCGTCGAGATAAACGCTCACATAGAGCTTGTCAACAGGCAGGCCGATAACCTTCGTGCAGAATTCCCAAGCCCAGGCGGTGGCATCAATCTTGAAATAATCGCCGAACGAAAAATTGCCCAGCATTTCAAAATAGGTGCCGTGGCGTGAAGTTTTGCCGACACGCTCAATGTCCGGCGTGCGGATGCATTTCTGGCAGGTTGTAACCCTTGTTGAGGGAGGGGTAAGCTCACCTGTAAAGTATTTCTTCAGCGGAGCCATGCCGGCGTTAATCAGCAGAAGGCTTTTGTCGCCCTGCGGTATCAGCGGAAAGCTCGGCAGGCGAAGATGCCCCTTGCTCTCGTAAAACTCAAGAAATTTTTCACGAAGATCGTTAAGTCCGGTCCATTCCATTTGTTTATTCTCCATATTCAAAATATTTTACGCGTGAAGATACTCGATTCCGAACATCAGCTTCACAAGAAAAGCTGTAATTCGGTTGAGTACACCGGGAAGGGAAGATAAGAAATCGGCGATTTTGTCAAAGAAGGTTTTGTCCTTTTCAATCAGCGGTTTAATCTCGCCGCTTTCGCTTCGCTCGAGAAACTGCGGGAAGTCCGCATTGCTTGTGATTGTGGGCTGGCCGTCAAAATCATAAATGAAGTTTTCTATCACCTTCGGTTCGGTCCAGTGAGTCATGTTTTTGACAAACCAGGTATATTCGGGATACATACAGCTTGAAGCGTCAATAATCCTGTCCGGCGAAATGTGGCTGTGGGAATCGTTGACCTTCTGCACATAATCCGCGCCGAATGTTGAGCCGAGGGGTGCGCAGGTGGCACCTCCGCTCGAGTATTTTGTGTCAATCAGACCGTCACTCTGGTTCCTCATTGAGGGAGTGAGCGGAAGGGACTGGCAGTTGTAGCCCGAAACGAAAGCAATTTTGCTCCCGCCGGCAATCACAGAGTCAAGAATTGTTTTTGCATTGCACTGAATGACATGGTAACGGTCAATCCTCGTGCGGAGAACATTGTACTTTGCATCATCTCCGAGCATATAGACCTTGGCTTCATCAAAGTATTCCGCAGGTACAAAGCCCCAGAGCGCGGGAAGTCTGCCGAAAACGGGAATCAGAGCACCGACCAGAACGCTATCCCACATGTTCTCAATTGCAACATCCAACAAACCGCCCGCGGCGCCGAAAACTCCCAGACAGTCAACTGCATTGATTAGTGTTAACCATTGCTGCGCTTCGTCGGGCAGAATTGCGGAAATGTAGCCTGCGAGCAGAGAACCGTCAATTTCGACATTCCCGGTGAAAAGCTCTCCGACGAGAGAAAGCCCCTGAAAAGCCGTGTTGATCATATACAGTGTGTCAATTCTTGAGGAACCGTAAGTGCCGAGATAAGCGAGCACCATCATGCCGCCCTCGCTGTGAGCATTGACAATGACCTTGTCGTGGCCGGTGGTGGCACAAACCTGCTCAATAAAACCGTTGAGCTGCTGCGCGACAACAAGCGGGTCAAGCCGCCAGTCGTATTGAAAGTCATAAAAACGGTTATTCATATGGTTGTGAGCGGAAAACCCGTTTGAAAGCACACCTGTGTTTGCAGCCGGGTCGCCGTTGTCATCACACATCATATCGGCAAAAAGAGTTAAGCACAGCGCCGAGATTGAATCGGCAGCAGGCTCCCAATTGCCTGTGGATATGCTCTTTTCGATTCCGGGAATCAACTCTTTCACACCGGTGAGGATGTCATCGGTATTCGGAGGAAAAATCAGACTCGGGTTTTCAGTGTTGGTGTCTTTGTAAAGATTGGAGCCTATTCCGGGAACATAAACAACCGGAATGTTGTCACAGCTGCATTTGGTGACAGCGATGCCTGAAAGCGGAAGTGCCGCCGCAATGAGAACAGCGCAAAGAACAAAACAAAAAATCTTTTTCATATTACTTCCCTCAGCTTCCGATATAGTTCAGCGGATTGACTGTGCTGCCGTTGACAATAATTTCAAAGTGCAGGTGCGGACCTGTTGAGTTGCCCGTGCTGCCGACCCGCGCAATTGCCTGACCCTGCGAAACCCGCTGTCCGGTGGAAACGGAAATTGAACCTCTGAGGCAGTGAGCGTAGCGGGTTTTGTAGCCGCCGCCGTGGTTGATGACAATCTGATTGCCGTAGCCCGAGTTGCTGTAATTCACAAGCTCGACCGTGCCGCTGTCTGCCGCGAGAATCGGTTTGCCGCTGGCACCGCCGCCCGAAATGTCAACACCCGAATGCCAGCCTCTGCTGCGATAGCCGTATCCCGAGGAAATCGTGTAGCATCCTGAGGTTGGCCAGATGAAGCGGCTGTTGGTTGTTTTGACGGAATAAGATCCCGAAATGCCGTAAACCGTCTTGGACTTTGTGCCGACGCGCACCCTTTCGTTGACGGGCTCGGATACTCTGACCCTGCTTATTTCCTTCGATGAGCCGAATTGCTCGCCATTAATGTAGGTTATCTGATAGGTGACGCTGTCCTCACCGTAAACGCCCTTGGAGATAACGCGCCTGTCTCCCTTGAAAATTGAGGAATCCTTAACTTCATCGGTGTCATAATCGACATCCTCCGAAACAACCCTCGTTTCAATTGTTTTGATGCTCACAAGATTCTCAGTGCGGATTTTGGCGAGAAGCTGGGTTGCATCAATGATTGTCGAGCTGTCGTCCGGATAAAGCCCCTGCACGAAAGTTACATCCTCAACAAAGGCGGTGTACATGTTTTCTTTGTCCGGGTCGCTCTGCTCAAGAAGGCTGTCAAAGGCGTTGCGTGCGTCGTTTTCGTTTTTGACGGCGCATACAAGTCTGTTTTCGCCGTTCTTGTTGATATAAACACCGCAGGCATAGGTAAGATTGCCGCCGGAATTCTCAATTATTCGGTCGCATATGGTGTTCGCGTCGTTAAGCTGTGCAAGATTGACAAGCTTGACGGAATATGTCGGCTTGACGGAGGTTTCGGAAACGGCAGACTCAACACTCCTTGCACCGGCTTCCTCCTCGGAGGCGGTTGCAACAGCTTCACCCTTTTTCTCCTTGACAAGTTCCTCAGCCTCAATGAATACGGATTCGCC
Source organism: uncultured Eubacteriales bacterium (assembly GCA_964540415.1). GTDB lineage: Bacteria > Bacillota > Clostridia > Oscillospirales > Acutalibacteraceae > CAZIMM01. The sequence goes on along the minus strand of CAZIMM010000008.1, from coordinate 10,330 downwards.
GGAAATATATCCGATGCTCTGATCGTTGTAAGTGACCTCAAGTGCATAGGTGACGTTGTTCCAGTAGCCGACGGTAGTAATGAACAGAGCAAGCGCCGCAACGGGCAGGGCAGTGTTGAAAATAACCTTGAAGAAGTGAGGATGACGTTCAACCGCTTTATAAATATATTTTTTAATTATTGAAAAGATTTTTTTCGGATTGGCGGCAACCTGACGCTGAAGACCCGATGTTGACAGCCTGATCTCGCGCCTGAGCTTTGCATATTCCGATGTAATGTTCTTAACCGATTTGACAAAGAAACGGTTTATGACAACTGCAAAGACACCGATGAAGGCAAGCAAAAACTTGAACGGACGCAAGGCCTTGCCGGTGAGCTTGCGGAAAAGTCTTTTGAGATGACGCTGGGATTGCAGACCGATGTAATAAACGAAATTATATGCTGCGCCGGTTGTTCTGGGTGCAAGAAGCGGTTCACTTCTGTGTGCGGCGGGAGTTTCTTCCTCTTTGCGGGTTTCGGCAACAGGTTCCGGTGTGATTTCCTCAACGCAGAAAATCGGCTGGTCGGCAAGAAAGCCGAACATACCGTAATACTTTTCACAGGAATCACCCATTTCGGTGAATGCCTTGTGAGCATTGTCGTGAGAAATAATGTCAAACAACCCGTCGTCCAGCTCGGCGTCGAATTTGAGCGACCCGGAAGATGGCTTCGAATCGGTTGTGTTATATTCGTCAAAATAGTTTTCAAAAAGCTCGTCGTCGTTCAAATTTTCGCCTCCTTTGCTTGAAAACATCAGATTTAACATCAATACATTACAAAACGGTTACATTATACCTCTTTTCGGAGGAAAATGCAACCGTATTATAAGAATTATACTATAGGAGTGTGAACGGTTCAAAGGGTATAGGTCAGCGTGTTTTCGTCAACACCTTCAAAGACTTTCAACATACGTTTTGCCTGCAGCTTTGCACCCTCAAGACTGTGCTCACGGAAGTTTCCGCATTCCGCGGCGCTTGTGCCGGGAATTGTGCCGTTGTAATCAGCAATGAATTTCAGAGCCTCACGCGAAAGCTCAACCGCCTGTGCATCGGAAATAACGGTGCTTCTGACAAGAAAATAGAACCCTGTGCGGCAACCCATTGGCCCGAAATAAATCACACCGTCCGACAGCGATGAATTGCGCACAAAAGTTGCAAAAAGGTGTTCAATGGTGTGGATTGATGCGTTGTCCATCAGCGGCTCGGTGTTCGGGCGGCAAAAGCGGAGGTCATATGTCACAATGTCGCCGTCAATGCGTGAAACATACATGCCCGGAAGAAGCTTCGTATGGTCAATTTCAAAACTGGCTATTTTCTTCATGCGGAAATTTGTCTCCTTTTTTTATGATATAATACAGAGGCAGTCCTAACAAACAGCAGACCGCAAGCTCGCCCGCACCGACCTGTAAAGCGGAGAGAGCAAAGCCCGCCCAGGATACGCCGTCAGGCAAAAACAATGCTATTTCAAGCCCGATGAGAATTGAGTTGAACAGGGTTGAAAAAACCGGCGCGAGCACCGGAATGCCCAGCGGCAGTATTCGGCGTGTCGCCCTGGTGGCAACAGCTGCAAGCAGCGTGGCAAGCGTCCCCAGAAGGATGTCCGCAATGCCGTACGGACTCGCAAGATTCCCGAGCAGACAGCCGATTGTCAGCCCCGGCACAGCTGCCGGAGTGAACAGGGCAAGCACAGTCAGCGCCTCGGAAAAGCGGAACTGCACGGGGCCGTAAGATATGCCGGCAGCGGCGGCAATAAAGGTTGTGCACGCATAAACAGCTGCAATGACGGCCGCCTGTGAACAGTAAGCCGCAGGGCTCCTTTTTGCGTCAAAAAAGCTCTTCGTGTTCATAAAAACCTCTCATTCAGATAGGTATTCTACTACATACGCAAAGTAAAGTCAAATATTTTGCCTAAAAAGGCTTCAAAGCTTGACAATTCCTGTGAACTCTGATATAATTCATTTTCGCCGCAAAGAAAAAGTGTGCGGCTTCCTTGCTCCCGTTCATGGCGGGGGCCAGAGACCATAAGGAGGTGCAAAAAATGTCAAACTACGAAATCATGTTGGTTCTTTCGGTTGCCGGAGGAGAAGAGAGCACTAAGGCGCTTATTGAAAAGTTCACCGCTCTTATCTCGGCTAACGGCACGATTGACAGCGTCGATGATTGGCAGACCCGCAAATTGGAGTACCCGATCAACGACGAAACAGAGGCGTACTATTACCTGATCAATTATCAGAGCGCGCCCGAATTCCAGGCTGAACTTGACCGTGTTTTGAAAATTACAGAAGGCGTTTTGCGTTCAATGATTATCAAAAAGAACTGAGGAGGGCAGACCAATGTTAAACAGTGTTGCACTCAACGGCAGACTTGTTGCAGATCCCGAGCTTCGCACAACGAATTCGGGGAGGTCCGTTACTTCATTCAGAATCGCGGTTGACCGCGGCTTTGTCCGTCAGGGCGAGGAGCGCCAGGCGGATTTCATCGACATCGTCACATGGGAAAAAACAGCGGAATTCGTTTCAAAGTTTTTCGCCAAGGGCTCGATGATTGCTGTCACTGGCCGTATTCAGACCCGCAATTATGAGGACAAAAACGGAAATAAGAGGACGGCGACAGAGGTCGTCGCAAGCCAGGTTGACTTTTGCGGCTCAAAGGCCGAAACAGGCACCGGCAATCGCTCTTCATACGATTCAGCTGCAGGCGCTCAGCCCCGTCCGGTGAGTTTTGCCACGGGCAACCAGAGCGACTTTGAAGAAATTGAAGACGACGACGACGGAACACTTCCGTTCTGATGATTTAAGGAGGAAAAAACATGGCATATGACAAATCCGACCGTCCGCAGCGCCCGAACAGAAAGGGCCGCAGGAAGGTTTGCGCTTTTTGTGTGGATAAGGTAGAATATATTGATTATAAGGATGTTGCGAAGCTTCGCAGATTCACATCCGAAAGAGCAAAGATTCTGCCCAGGCGTGTCACCGGAACTTGCGCAAAGCACCAGAGAGAGCTGACAACAGCTATCAAGCGTGCGCGTTACGTTGCTTTGCTTCCGTACACAAGCGATTAACAGAATAATTCAAAACATCAAAGCGGGTGACTGATTGATTTCAGTCGCCCGCTTTTGCGTTCAGCTCAGAATGTCCATTGCCCTGTTCCAGTCCTCGCGGCTGAGAAAGTGGGTTCCGGGACGCACATGATATGTAATTTCGCCGCCGGTCAGTTCGAATGCCTCCTGTGCGGCAATGAATGCCTGCCACTCCTTTTTCGGGTCAGCCCAGCTGTCCTCCGCGGCGCTGAAAACCATAAGCTTCCGGGGAGCAATGCAGGCAAGCAGAAAATGCTGATCAAACGGCATGGAGCTTTCCCTGCCGGAAAACTCGCTGTATTTTGAGCAAAACCAGAACGGAAAACGGTCATTAATCAGCTCCACGGTTTCACCGCTCTTTCCCCTTGAAAGTGCGGCGCCGGAGCACCCGGAGTTGTTTGATACGGCGGAAAAAAACCTGCTGTCACGTGCTGCCGCCCAAAGTGCGGTTTTGCCGAGACGCGAGTGGCCGATAACCGTAATCCGTGCATGGTCGATGCCGACGAATTCCATAAGACAATCCATAGCCCTGCTCGCTGCGTATGCCCAGATGCCTATCTTGCCGCTGTCGTCAGCTGAGCGGCCGGAGGGGAAAAGCTTGCCGGCAAGACCGTTGGTAAAATCTTCGTCATCCGAGGTTATGTCGGTGTAACAAAACATTGCTGTGGCAAAGCCACGGTCACAAATTTCCTCAACGGGGTAATATTTATCGGGTGTGGCCGGACTGAAGGCGATGTGAAGCAGACATTGCGGATTCTGAACTTTCTTAGGAACAAAGACCTTCATCGGGAACGAAAAAATTCCGCCGGGCGTATCAAAGCTGACCTCAACCGCGCTTTGAACAACCTTGCCGGCATATGCATTGTTTTCACTGTCAATCAGCCTGCCTGTTGCAGTTGCAGCGGACGGGGTGTTACCGTATTCATTTTCTGCAAGAATTTTCTGCATTTCCGTTCTGCGCGATTCCCAGCTTTCGGTGGTGACTTCTGCACCGGAGTCGAAAGTCAGAATTTCGGGCAGTGAGTTGAGGCTTGTGTTCACAAACTCATTCCCTTCTCAATGCATCAATGGGCAGCATCTTTGCCGCTCTTCGCGCGGGATATATGCCAAAGAAAATCCCGACTGCGCTTGCAAACCCGACGGCAAGAGCAATTGTAGAAAACTTTATACCGATGGGAATTCCGACATATGCGGAGGCGGTAAGCGCACCTGTCACGCCTATTGTCAGACCTATGAGTCCGCCGATAAGGCACAGGATAACCGATTCTGTCAGGAACTGGAAAAGAATGGTTGATGTCTTTGCACCGAGCGATTTTCGTATTCCGATTTCACGCGTTCGCTCCGTGACCGAAACGAGCATGATGTTCATAACCCCGATACCGCCGACAACCAGTGAAATTGCGCCGACTGCGGCAATGAACGCCGTGAATATTGTGATAACGGTGTCAAGAAGCTGAATATAGGTTGCAAGATTGCTGGTTTTGTAAACGTCACGGTCGGAGTTGGAATGGCGCGCGCGTATCACGTTCACCGCAGCCGCACCGGCGGCATCAAGATAATTGTCATCCTTTGCGGTCAGATAAAGCATGGCGTAAACGCTCGACGAGGAGAAAAGTGAATTGTAGGTTGACGCGGGCATAATCAACGCGGCAACCGCGCCCATGTTTCCGCCGAATGACTGGCTCATCTCCGTATAAGAGGCGGCATCCATGGCAGACATACTGGTTGCGTCCGAGATACCGATAATTTTGAACTTCATCGCCTGTTCGCCGAGCTTGAACTCAATTGACTTTCCGACAGCGTTTTCATAGCCGAAAAAGGTGAAAGCACTGACATTGTCAATGCAGATGACGTTGCGGTTTGCCTTGTAATCCTCTTCGTTGAAAAATCTGCCGTAAAGCATTTTAATACCCATTGTGTATTGTAAGTCAGGCGTGCCGGCAACGGCAAAGCCCATGCCCGTTTCGTTGTCGCTCGAGCAGGTTCCGATGTTGATAATAAGAGGAGAGACACTCTCGACACTGTCCAGCTTTTTGACCGCCTCAATGTCAGCGTCCGTGAAATAATCGCTCACGGTTGCAACGGAAGTGTCAACATTTATGCTCACGGTGTTCTGCCCCAGATCCTCAATCATTCCGACAATATAGTCCCGACCGCCGTTGCCCAGAGTGACAATCGCAATAACAGAGGCAACGCCGATGATGATGCCGAGCATTGTCAAAAGCGAACGCATGAGGTTCGTTTTGATGCTGAACACCGCTATTCTGATGTTTTCACGTATATTCAAAGCCGCACCTCACACTTGGTTTCAAACAGCTGTTGTGTCTTCACTTGTTTTCGCGTTGACCTTTGCTCCGTCCTCCAGGGAGGAGGACTGGTTGCGCACAATGGTATCGCCGGACTTACAGCCGGAGAGAATCTGATATCCGGTGTCGGAGGTAAGTCCGAGCTTGACCTCGGTTTTTGACACGGTTTTGGTTTCACCATCGTAGAGATAGATATAGTGTCCGGTTGAATCGCTCAGAACGGACTCGATGGGAACGACAACAGCGTCCTCAACCGTTTCGATGTCGATGGAAATGTCAACGTCCAGCCCGACGATGATATGGTCATCCGGTTCTTTTATCAGAACGCGCGCCTCAATTGTGCTTCCTGTCGATGAGCCCGCCATGCTTCCGAGAATAGAGCTGATGTCAATGGAACTGCCGGTGGAGGCGACAGGGCTGACATAAATGATTTCTCCCTCGTATTCCTGACCGAGTGAGGTGATAACTGCCTTCTGCCCGACCTTGACATCCAGGATGTCATATTTGCCGAGGCTGAAGGTGGCGATAAATGAATCATAGTATTCAACGGTGATTCCGCCTGCGCTGCCCGAGCCTGAAACTGCCGAAAGAATGCTGTTCAGGTCAATTCCGCCGTTTGTCAGGCCGGAAAGGAGGGTGGTCAGGTCTACACCTGAAATGTTGTCAAGCATGGAGGGCTGTTCGTATTTTTGACCAGCGGCGATGTTCACAGAGCTTACAAGTCCGTCCGCCGCCGCATACCAGCCCTTTTTGAGCTGAGCGACAGTGGCCTTTGTTTCATTCAGTGTTTTCTCGGAGCTGTCCATAAGTGATTTATAGGTTGCTTCAAGAGCGTTTGACTTCTGAGTTTTGAGAACAGTCTGCTTTGCCTTGAGAGAAAGCAGCTCAATCTGCTTGCTCATAAGCTCGGTTTCTTCATTGCTTGCGCCGATGATAGAGCCGATGTTGAAATTGCTCATGTCGCTCATGCTGCTGAGCCCGCTGAGGCTGCTGATGAGACCGGTGAGCGATGAATTGCTTACGCCCTTGTCGGAAAGGCCGCCAAAAAGCTTGCCGAGATAGCTTTCATCATAAGAGTCGCCCAGAACATTGTTTCGGTTTCCGTATTCTTTTCGCTTTTCGCAACACTCTGCTCGAGAGAGGCTGTTTCTCTTTCAAGCTGAGCTATCTGAGCTTCAATTTCGGGGAGCTGAGCGGCGGCGGAGGAGGCGGAATTCTTTGAGTTGACATATGTCGCTTTTGCGTTGTCGTATGCGTTTTGTTTTTCTCTGACAACCGAGTCGAGAGACGACGCGTCAAAGGTTGCAAGCAGGTCTCCCTTGCTGACCTTGTCGCCGACCTTGACGTTGACGGTTTTGACAGTGACGCCGTCCATCGGCGAAAAAACGCCCTGGTTGCCTGAAACAACCGTGCCGCTTGTGGAAATGGTTTGAGTGATGCTGTCTGTTGAAACGTCCATAAGAACTGCTTCGTATCTCTTGTTGTTCATTCGCCGCACATAAAGCAGCGCCCCGGCGGCGACCGCCACAACCAAAACGAGAGCGACGGCTACCTGAGCTTTTCTCTTTGTCATACTGGTTCCTCATTTCAAAAAATATAATAAATTATGAATGTTTAAAAGTTGTTTGTTGTATTATAAAACATAATAATGCGCGAACTATGAACAATGTATGAATATCTGCGACTGTAAACTGTAAAATTTTATAAACAAATCGCATATAAATATTTGAAGGAGTGAAATACATGAAGAAAATAATGGCTTTTGTTTTTGTAATTCTCGCGGCTACGCTGGCTTTCAGCGGCTGCACACGTCAGGACAACATTGACATAAATGCCTTCGTCCGCGCATTCAACAACGTGCAGGACAGTGAGTACATAGACACCTCCGCGCTTGAATACTCACAGTCTGAAGGCGTAAAGGAATTTCGGATATTTTTTGACGGCATACTTATTTGCGTTGACTCGCAGGAATCGGATGGGTATATCAGGGAAATCAGCGTCACATATGACGGCGCTGATTATTTGCGCTTCCGTTCGATTGCCATGGCGGCGGCGAGCGCTTACACGGGAGAGAGTATGGACACGACAGAGGAGATTTTCGGTCAGCTGGGCATTCTCGGAGACGGGCCGGAAAAAGCAGAGAACTTCGCATTACACGAAGCTCTCCACTACAGATATTATTTTTCTTGCGCCGATGCGGGCGGAAGCTTTCAGATTGAAAGCGCCCGACTTCTGCCAACAGAGTCGCCGGGTGTGACATTGCGGTGAAGCACTGATTTCATCTGAAAAAGTGTGATACAATGCCTCTTTTTGTGTTCAGCGGTGTGCATGCCGGCGGCTCAGTGTAGCAAACGAGGATGATGTCATCTCCGACAACGTCAACGTCGCACCAGCTAACGCGGATATCGTCATCGCAGGCGTAGCGGCAAAAGCGCGGGCCTCTGCTCACCACGAGCGAGACAACCTGCCCCGTGCACACGTCTATTTCACAGTCGCAAACGTGCCCCAAACGGCAGCCGTCGCGCTTGTTTATAACTTCTTTTGTTCGCATTGTTGCAATGCAGTGCTGCAAATTAACCCCTCCTTCAAAATAAGTATATTCAACTTTGCCTTTTCCCTTTACAAACGGCAGCAAAAATTGTAAAATATTCCGGATGATATCGAAGGGAGAAACAGTATGGATTTTTTGAAGGACAGAATCAGGAGCTTTCTCAGGCAAATGGAGAGCAATATTATCGCAGATGAAAAGGAACTCACCGGTTTAAAAATAATGGACTGCGGTTACAAAAGCGGCGATTTGCTGCCGTCTCCGGATATGTCCGGTTGGCGCGACTTCGGCGGGGACGACAGATGGGGCAAGTCCCGAAACTCTCATTGCTGGTTTTATAAAAAATTCGAACTGCCGGATGAAATGCTCGGCAAAACTGTCTGGCTGCGCTTCACAACCGAGGCGGACGGTATTCACAACAGTGAGCCGCAATTCGTTGTTTATGTCAACGGAAAAATTGCGCACGGCGTTGACCACAACCATCAGTACGTCCGTCTTGAAGGCTGCAGTGAATATGAAATTTATGTTTACGCCTATTCGGGCTGGAGAGAAAAGCTTCACGGGGCGCATTGCAAACTGTATGTTTGGGATGAAGATTTTTACAGGCTGTACTGGAACCTGAAAGTCCCGCTGGAGGTTCTTGAAATTCTTGATGAAAACACAAAAGACTATACGGATACCCTGACCTGCATCAACAACGCTGTCAACCTTGTTGACACACGAAAAGTCGGCTCAGAGGAATTCAAGGAAAGTGTCAGGACGGCGCTTGATTATCTTGACAGCGAGTTCTACTCAGTCTGCTGCCGTGAGCAGGAAGTCAACGTTATCTGCATCGGTCACACGCACATTGACGTTGCGTGGCAATGGCCGCTCGAGCAGACTGTTGAAAAGACCGTGCGCTCATTCTCAACTGTTGTTGCTCTAATGGAGGAGTACCCCGATTATAAATTCATGTCCTCCCAGGCTCAGCTCTACAAATTTCTCAAGCAGCAAAGCCCGGAAACCTATGCGAAGGTCAAAAAACTGGTTGCCGAGGGCCGCTGGGAAGTTGAGGGAGCCATGTGGGTTGAGGCGGACTGCAACCTGACAAGCGGTGAGAGCCTTGTGCGTCAGGTCATGTTCGGCAAAAGGTTTTTTAACAGGGAGTTCGGTGTTGACAACAAGATCCTCTGGCTTCCGGATGTTTTCGGTTATTCCGCCGCATTGCCGCAAATCCTCACCAAGAGCGGAGTGGACAAATTCGTAACCTCAAAAATCAGCTGGAATGAATGGAATATGATGCCCTATGACACGTTCACATGGAAGGGCATTGACGGCACGGGCATATTCACATATTTCCTCACAGCGCAGGATACAGAAAAAGGTATGCCTCCCCACAACAACACAACATATAACGCAAGAATAAAGCCGACACTTGTCAACGGCTGCTGGAAAAGATATCAGCAGAAGCAGCTGAACAACGAGGTGCTGCTTTCATTCGGCCACGGGGACGGCGGCGGCGGCCCGACCGCAAGCGACATGGAACGTTATGAACGCCTGCGTCACGGCATTAAGGGCATACCCAACACAAAAATTGAATTTGCCGGCGACTTTCTTGAAAGAGCAAAGGCGAAGACTGAAAAGAATCCGAAGCTGCCCGTCTGGACAGGTGAGCTATATCTCGAATTTCACAGAGGTACATACACCTCCATGGCTAAAAACAAAAAAAACAACCGCAAGAGCGAATTCCTTTATCAGACAACGGAGCAGGCGAGCGTGATGAACAGCATTCTCAACGGCACCGCGTATCCGCAGGAGAAGCTGAACGAGGGCTGGGAAACAATTCTGCTCAACCAGTTCCACGATGTCATTCCCGGCTCATCAATCAAGGCGGTTTATGACAACAGCGACAGGCAGTATTCCGCTCTGCTGGCTTCGGCAAAAACCTTGCTCGGCAAGGCGTATTCCGACATTGCGGCAAATCTGTCCACCACTGGCGGCACACTTGTGTTCAATCCGCAGTCCTTCAAAAACAGCGGCATTGTCAAGGTGGGCGGCAGGAGCGTGTTTGTCAAAGACATCCCCGCAAAGGGCTACAAGGTTGTTCGGGATTATTGCGACACAAACACGATTTTCGCCGACGGCGGCAAGCTTGAAAACGGCTTCTTTATCATTGAATTCGCACCGGACATGAGCATTTCGAGGCTGTATGATAAAACAAATTCGCGCGAGGTGCTCAAACACGGCGAGAGGGCAAATGTGCTTGAAGCGTATGAGGACATCCCGAGGGCATATGACGCGTGGGAGCTTTCAAATTTCTACACCGAGAAGCGCTGGGAGATATCCGATGTCACCGGTGTGCGCGTTGTTGACGACGCGGC
>CAZIMM010000007.1:3258-50111 GCA_964540415.1 uncultured Eubacteriales bacterium | reverse complement strand
TTCCTATTCGCTACTCTTTTTTCATTTTTTGTAACACATCTATTGTAATCCTACATTGCGGGCACTGATGAGCCAAAAACGCCATATTGTCTTTTTCCTACCGTTGTGATAATATAAACCGTGCAGGCGACAAAAGCGCGCAAAGGAGTGTTCACATGACAGCCGAGGTTAACTCAATCAAGTTATTCTATGAAAAATCGGGAACAGGCAGCCCGATTCTACTGCTCCACGGAAACACGCAGAGCCACAGGATTTTTTCGGTTGTCACAAAGGAGCTTGAAAAAGACTTCACTGTTTATGCAGTCGACAGCCGCGACCACGGCAAAAGCACCCGCGTGAAGGTGCTCAATTACTCCGACATGGAGCGCGACATTGCCGAATTCATTGAAAAGGTCATCGGCGAAAAGGTTATCATATACGGTCTGAGCGACGGCGGAATTCTGGCACTGATGCTCGCTATCGACCGTCCGGAGCTGCTCAGCCGGATTATTGTCAGCGGCGCGAGCACATGCCCTGAGGATACAAAGCCGTATGCACTCAATCTCTTTAAGTTTGCGAAGCTGTTTTATCCGTCAAAGATGAAAATGCTGCTCACACAGCCCGACATCAGTGCCCGGCAGCTTGCGACAATAAGCGTACCGACGGCAGTGCTTGCCGGAAGCAAGGATATGATAAGGGACGAAGCAACTCGTGCCATCGCCGCCGCAATTCCCGGCAGCACCCTTGAGATTCTTCAGGGCGAAAGCCACACAAGCTACGCCGTCCGGAGCAAAAAGCTGTACCCGATTCTGAAAAAATATTTGTGAATAACATTCAACGGCAGCCGTCACTTTCGTGACAGCTGCCGTTGTCAGTTTTCCATATCACACTTGATTTCTGCTTCAGAGCCAAAGGCTCAATATGTTCCCGGGCAAACCATACCCTGTCAAGAATTGTTGGCTTGAATGTGCAGTTTATTTTGATTCATTCAAGTCAACGCCTTATTCGGTTTTTTCACGCTTACGAATCATCGGCAGGATTGCAAAGCAGCTGTATACTATCAGGAAAAGCGAAAAACGGACTCTGTTAAATCCGCCGCTTGAGAGAACCTCCTGCAAAATTCCGTTCAGCTTTATGTCATACCCGCTGTCGGAATAACCGTTGCGGAGATAAAACGCTTTGCGCCTTTTGCGAAGCTCAAAGTCGGGCGCACTCTCATCGCACTTTTCAATTGACACCGCAATATTGCTCTTGGGATATCGAGTTCTGACCTCGGCGAGAATTTTGCTGCCGTATCCCTTTGAGCGCAGCTTTTCATCCACCGCGAAAAACATTATAAACGCCTGCCCGCCGAGCTTTGACATATATATCATGCCGCACAAGGTGCTGCCGTCATAAAATGCAAAAAATTTCGTGGTCAGGAGAAATGTCAAAAATATCATCAGACCGAACGGCATTCTTTCATTTTTCGGAAAAGCAGCGTGATAAATTGCCTTAATCTGCTTTTTGTTTTTGCTGAAAGTCACATTCTCGGTTCTGAGCCCCGTCCCAGCACAGCTGCTTGTGTTGTTTTTGACATTTAAAATGTTTTTCATATGCACCTCGTTATTATCTCACAATCCTGTGCTTGCACATGCCGGTCTTGCCGCATTTTGGGCAAGTCAGCCTGCGCTTTGTGATGGTATGATAGCCCTTTACATATTCACTCATTGTGGGAACAAACAGCTCCTTGCAATTCGGGCACTCAAAGTGCCCTGCCCTGATGTCGAGCATACAGGCGGCGCCGACACCTGTAACACCGACTGCCGCCGCGAATACTACAATTGCAATGCGCGCTGCTGTCGGCAGTTCAAGAAATGCTGCAATAAATATCAGCGAAACCACTGCAATAATGGTAATAATTCCGCAAATAACCGACACGGCAAGCCTTTTCTTGTTCTCTTCGTTCTCTCTGATTAAATCCATCATATTTTCCTCAGCTTTCTTCTGATAATCTCCTTCGGAAACTCTTTCTCCCGAAAGCAGATCATTGACTGTGATATTCAATGCATCGCATAACGGCAGCATAAGAGAAACCTCCGGAAGCCCTTTTCCGCACTCCCATTTTGAAACTGTTTTATCACTGATAGTCAGTGCATCGGCAAGTTCCCTCTGAGTCAAGTTGAGAGCTTTTCTTGTTTCTGTTATGAATTTTCCGATTTTGATTTGATCCATCGGTTTTCTCCTTTCTGCCGTTATTGTATATGATGGATTTGCAGAATAACACATACGAAGCGTAGAGTTTGCCGTATCTGCGAAGAGTAGAGTTATTTACGGCATTTGGTGGATGATTTAATTGCTGTCAGTCACATGTTACTTGCTCGTTTTGAAAAGTAACGTTTGATGAAGATTATTACCGCGACACCAATCAACGGGAAGAGAGCGGCTGTGAGCATACCGGCCTTGAGCCCTATTTGCTCTGCTGTAAGCGAAAAGACGTTTCCCAGTTCTCCCGCCCAAGCGGTTGCAGACACTTTATCAACAACTATTCCGAGCATCTGCGGTGCAACAGAACCGCCGAAGTCTCCGCCTGCCGCCATCAATGCATATGCAACAACTCCTGCGTTCGGCAGCCTTTCTTCCATCATAATAAGTGTTCCGGGCCATAGCATTGATGTACAGAACCCGGTAAAAGCACAAGCCGTTACAGAGAGGACTATGCTCGTTGAAACACCGGCAACGATATAACAGACAGATGCGCCGATCATTCCGAGCAATAAAACAGTTGAAATGTTCTTTCCGAACTTTGCATACATTGTTCGTCCGAATCCGAGAAGAATTGCAAACATAGCCATTCCCAGAATGTCACCCAAAGCCTTTGAGAGATGCAGCGCGTTTTCCACAAAACCTGATACCCAGTTCGTCATCGCATTTTCAGCAGCACTTCCGAGGAAAATGCATAATGCAAACAAGGCAAGGCCGATGTTTTTCTTCTTAACCGACGTACCGGTATTGTTTTGTGAAATATTGATTTCCGGCAACGGTGAAACACTGAAAAGAACAAACGAAACAATCGGTATGAACGCCCAGAACATCGTCAGATACATCCAGTTGTGATTGCCGAATATTTTCAGGAACACGGTGCTGAGCAGTATGACTGCAACAACTCCGTAAGCATACAGAGAATGCAGCATGCTCATATCACGGTCCGGGTTTTCCGAAGGTATTGCTGCAACAAGCGGGCTGAGCAGAACCTCGCACAAGCCTGCTGCAACAGAGAAGACAACTGTTCCCGTCACCAGCCCTGCATAGGCGTAATGCGGGAAAAGCAGAGGAATGAATGCGTAGATAAACAGCCCGAGAGATGTCAGCAGCGGCATTGTTCTGATTGCCGTTTTAATGTTAAAATGCCTGGCAAAAAGCGAAAAGATAATGTCTATCGTCAGCTGTGTGCAGAAGTTCACAAGAACAAGTGTTCCGAGCAAGGTGTATGAGATTCCATACATTTCACGAAATGTGACAAACAAAATCGGCGGAAGGCTGAACACCGATGACATTGCAAGATATGTAAAATAGCACGAGTATTTTGTTCTTTTGAAGTTCATATAAACACACCTTTGTAGTAATTGTTATTTTCTGAAAATTGCAGCGGCGGGAGCAAGCCCCCGCCCTACTCTGCCCAAAACCGGCAGGTTGCTGTGTGTATTTTAGGTAATGAAATAATGCACGTTTTGGCTACAGTCTTATTTTTCAGCCTTGTGTGCTTCCGCTTCGGTAAAGTCACTGTATCATCACATCTCATAAAATATGTAAGCAATCTCACCTCCGCAAATTCCAATTTAATGAGTTACCCGAGAAATCAATTAAAGCAAGATTTCATCCGATTGCGTTCAGTATTCCGTGAACAATAATGCCCAAATAACAATTCTTTGTTTTATATCTTAATGCCCCGGTAATAAAACCGACTATTCCGCCTATCAGTACTTTCATACAAACTACAGTCAACAGACTTCCGCCGTTCCACAGGTATAAACCGATTGCATAACCGATGTGCCACGCGGCAAATAAAGCAGTGACGATTATATAGGTTTTCCACTCCTTTGTATAATGCTTGTTCAACCTGTTCCATATAACGCCTCTGAAAAGCAGCTCCTCAAAAACCGGAGTTACAATGCTGCTGTAGAAAAGCATAATCACAGTCCGCAAAGAAAAAACATTTACGACGGACGCAGTTACTATATAAAAAGCAACAGCAATTAAAGTTATGATGATGTAAAAGATGCCAAACGATTTCGGAAAAACCGAAAAGCTGTAATTCATATGACGGCAATATAAAACCATAATTGCAAAAATGATTAGCATTGAGACCATTGTGACCATGCTTCTGGAATAAAGCGTCTCAACCATATTACTAAATACTAATTGTTTGATACTTAGAAGCACTCCCTGTGCTGTGACTAATCCGATTACTATGAAAAGCAATTCTTTGTATATTGAGTTCTTCGGTGCTGTTTCAAAAGCAGCAGGACATTTGCTTCCGGTGTTTGAAGGACAAGCTCTGCTTTCCGCACAGTCGTCGTGCCTTTCGTAATTTTCATTGTTTCCCGGGCAATTCTCACTCATTATATTTACACCTCTGAACAATTAAGTATTATTGAATCAAAACAATATCGGGAAGTCTTCTCTCCCCTCTCCGTGCCGAAGCCGGGACTCGTCCATGTGCAGCGGGAAGGAAACACCGCATTTATTAAAGATACTGCCCCGCTTGACTCACATTTTATAATGAGAGCCCTTAATTTCAGATGATACATTGTTATCACCTTTACGACATATTTATATATCTCTTCCGGTTAAACATTGACAGGCAAAACAGAAATATATTCACTTCAGCTTTACCGGGATAAATGTCTCCATAACAGCATATCCCAGGGCTTTGATTATTTCAGCGGGTGTTATGATATGGCCCATGGCATAATGACCGGGGCGCTCATCGGTTTCAATCAAACCGCTTTGCTCAATATACTGCATTGCGGCCTTGTGCAGCCTTTCGCTTTCAGCCTCATCGCCGTCCCTGTAAGCATAGGTAAGATAGTATCCGCCGTCAAAATCAACGTGTCTGAATCCGCCGTCCGGCATGCCGTCTGCCAGAGCCCACCACCATTCCGGACCGCCTGCCTCGGGGTTGAAAAAGAGAAAATCGCGCGGCATGAAGCTGTCCTGCGGCTGTGGCTTTATGCTGCTGAAATATGCGTCGAATTTGCCCAATAATCCGTTCTCGGAAAAGTCAAATTCTCTGTCCGCCCCGGATGTGACTGCGGTGAACGGCGGCAAATAAATAATTCTGAATTCCATGTTTATCTCCGTTCTGTTTTCGTCTGTTTTCGGCAGGTATCATTTATTTCCGCAATAATACCATATTTCCGCCGAAAACTCAATCATTATGTGGGCAGAAAAATTATCAGTATTGTTCCTGCGTATCTTTTCCGAGAAAAAATTGCTTTTCCGGTCCGGAAATGGTATGATATCACCAAATCAGAACGAGGGAGAGCTTGCCCTATGCTCACAGCAAACGATTACCGCGGAGCAACAGACAGCGACATTCTTGAAGCCGCCGTCGCAAGCCGTGAAAACAACACAGTATACATACCCAAACGCAATTGCGAGACCGAGCCGGAGCGCGATTACTGGCTGATTGACCGTGCGATTCTTCTGCCGGGAAACACAACCGTTGTGCTGCAAAACGCAAGAATAAAGCTGTCCGACAGCTGCCGCGACAACTTTTTCCGCAGCGCAAACTGCGGCATGGGGATTGCCGAGCCTGCGCCGTTACAAAACATTCACATCCGCGGCGAGGGTCATTGCGTCCTTGAGGGTGCGGATCATCCGCGATCAACCGGCGACAGCAGCAAGATTCTTTCACGCCCGTGCCCGAAGAAAAAGGAGGACATTCTCAGAATTGCCGATTGGATATCCGATGAAAAAAGGGAATCCGGCAAGCTCAATTTCTGGGATGAGCATCATCACACTTACGGTACCGATGTCGGAAAGGCCGGCGAGTCGCAAAACGGCGGCTGGCGGAATATCGGAATTCTTTTCGCTAATGTTTCTTCGTTTTCAATCGAAAACATTCACATGATTGATTTTCACTGCTGGGGTGTTTCGCTTGAGGCCTGCTCGTTTGGGACTGTTAAAAGCATGAGCTTTGAGGCGTCAATGTCAAAGGAAATTGACGGAATGCTTCACAACATTGAAAACCAGGACGGTATTGACCTTCGCAACGGCTGCCACGACATAATCATTTCCGACATTACCGGCTGCACAGGCGACGATCTTGTTGCACTGACCGCAATTTCCGACCCGGATTATCTCCCCGGCGGGAGTTCCGGCACAACGCACGTTATGCATAATGACTGGACAAAGCGTGAAAAGGATATTCATGACATTGTTGTGCGCAATGTTGTGGGCTACACAAAGGGCGGCGCGGCTTGCGGCTGCTGCAGCAGCGTGCGGCTGCTTCCGGCGATGTCGAAAATCTACAATATTATTATTGACGGCGTGATTGACACTTCGCCCGAGGGCGCAATGCCCGGCGCGGTGATTCTGCTCGGCGAACCGGACAGCGGCTACGGCTGCAACGAGCCGGAAAGCCTCTCAGGCATCACAATCAACAATGTTATCTGCAACAGTCATCGTGCAATATTGCTGCTCGGATACTTACAGGACTCCTCAATTTCTAATGTTGTCAACCGCAACCCCGACTGTGCCGTAATCACCGTAACGCGGAAAAACGGCATGAAAAGCGTGCAGACCTCCGGACTCGTTTCGGCGGGCAGCAAACTCATCGACAGCATTTTAAACAATCCCCTAAGGAATTAAGCACGGCAGCCGTCACGAAATGTGATAGCTGCCGCGTCTTTTAATGTTTATAATTTTAAAAATTTTTAAATTGAGAATTTCTTAATATTGCAGCATATAACCGGATTATCTGCTTCAAAAAATGTAATGTTCCTTTCATATATATTGCTTTTTTATTATGTGATATGGTAAAATATGTAATATATAACAGAACAACAAATCAAAGGAAAAAAGTCTAATCGGCAGAACCACTGTAAAAGAGGGAGAACCTATATGATATACCTTGAATCCTTCCACATACCCTCGCGCGAAGAGGATGAGCGTTTCTTCGACAGATGCAACCAAAAGATTAATTATCCTTTTGTCATGTTCCGCGACCGCGGTATGCCGGACAATTTTGAGTTTGGCGACATCACCATTTTCTGCGGAGACAACGGAAGCGGAAAAAGCACGATTCTCAATGTGATTGCAGAAAAGCTGAATCTGAAACGCAGCTCACTTTACAACCGCAGCGCTCTTTTTGATGATTATGTCGAGCTTTGCGAGTGTTGTCTTCAGAATAAGCCCTCACGAAGCAGTGCAATAATCACAAGTGACGATGTTTTTGAACGTGTACTCGAAATCAGGCGGCTTAACCAAGGCATAGCTGACAGAAGAGAAAGCCTGCTTCAGGAGTGGAGCGACGGCAGAAGCGAAGACAGCGACACATCACTTCACGGGCTTGATGACTTTGACCGTTGGAAAAGGATCAGTGACTCCCGCAGTAAAAACAAAAGTCAGGCTCAATTTCTTCGCTCGCGGTTGGTGAGAAATGCTGAGGAGCGTTCAAACGGAGAGAGTGCTCTTTCTCTGTTTGTCGACGGAATTGCGGACAATACGCTGTATCTGCTTGACGAACCGGAAAACAGTCTCTCCCCCGCAAATCAGCTTGAATTCAAGTATTTTATTGAGGACTGCGTAAAAAGCCACGGCTGTCAGTTTATTATTTCCACACATTCGCCGTTTTTGCTCTCATTGCGCGGTGCGCGTATATTTGATTTTGACTCTGTGCCGGTTGAAAAACGAAAGTGGACGGAGCTTGACTGTGTCAGGGTGTTCTTTGATTTTTTTGACACCCATTCCTGCGAGTTCTGACTTATTGATTCAGTTCTCAGTTGTTGTAATCAAAAGTGTTTTCTTCTTTGCGATATAATCTCATTTCGCTGTTGAGCGTTTCATACAGCTCCGGAAAGTTCTCTTTGAATTCATCTCTGAAAATGAAATATGTATCGTTGATAACATAAGCGTTGCCTATTTTGCTCTTGTTTTTTTCAGTCCCTTTGTCGGACAGTTCGTAGTATTTGATAGTGAGGGTCTGAATCTCATTTGTCTCTTCATCAATAATGTATGATTTCCTGATATGACCGCCAGTGAATCCGTAATACCTGCTCATGAATTTAAAGAAAGGGTTTGCGGCAGCGCGTATATATATTTCACCGTCAATTTGTTCCCCGTCAATTGTAACTTTTCCGGTTTGGTTGTCATAAGTGTAACCGGTTTCGGAATAGTACTTTTCTTTAAATAACCAGCTCCTGATGAGTGTGCTTAATGTTATTTCATCTGCACTGGTGATTGATCGTTTTTTGATTTTTCCTTCTGAGTCTTCGTAATTGCAGAGAATCGAGAGCTTGTCGGGAAGGCAATAGCCGCTGTCAGGAACAAGTGTCGCGCTGAAATTCTTTCCGATTTCGGGCTTTGCACCGTTGAGAGTTATGTTTATCAGTCCCGAGGGAATCGGATAATCTGTGACAAGGTTATGATAATCATCCTTAATAATCGGGCAGTATGTTATCCCGTCTTCTCCGAAAGTAATAAGCGGATTGTTGAGGCTGTTCACCTCAATGAATTTTTTGTATTCCTCATCTGTAAATACGGTTGTTTTTGCTTTGAAGGAGGCAATATCCTCCCCTTGCGCATTTTTGCCGGAGTATTGTGTCAGAACCCGAAGGGTTTTGTCCTTTAATGCATATATCGTACCATCGTTCATGTTGCAGACGAAGGTTCGGTTTTCAGCTGAGCCGGAGAGGTATAAGCTTACCTTGTAAGAATCGCTTGCCTTTGTGTCCTCAAACTCCCACTCTAAAATTATAAATCCGTATTTTTTTATCAAACTGTCGGTTGAGTTGGCATTAACGCATTTGTCGACATCAAGACTGAATTCTTTCTTTACGCGAAACGCTTCAAAGTCAAGTAGAAAAACGGACAAGACCGCAGCGAGAATACACGAAAAAATATAAAATTTTTTCATTTTGCAACCTCCACCGAATAATAAACTAGTTTTACAGAAAAAATGCAAAATGGTTGAATATTCGCTTAAATTATGTTACTTTTACATAAGAGAATGTTTTTTGAGAATGGAGAGTTTTGATGGAAGAAAGCGTATCCGTAAGAAAAACAAGAAAAGAAAAGATACATGATATAATTTCAGAGGTAATATTGTATTGGAACCGACCGCGCCCGGGCGAATATGTCGCTTACAAGGAGATTGTGCTGTTATCAATCGGCTGGGCAGCAATGAGGCTGACAACAAACTTCAGCATCGGCTTCGGCGTCAACAACGAATTGACATCTCAGACCCTCGGTATGACGCACATCGAACAGCTGGTTATTTCAAATATCGTAAGCATTTTGGGATATTTTTATATTCCCCTGAATGCTTGGATTGTGGATAATTTTCGTATCAAGGAAGGCAAGTACAGAAAATATATAAAGCTTGCGGTGCCGTCAATGGTGTTAACGCTTATTGCGCTCTGGCTTCCGTATCAGCAAATTGACAAGGCAAGCCACGGGCTGATGATTGCCGTGCTGTTCATTGTCGGTCAAATTCAAAGCTTCATTCAAAGCTGGTTTGTTACAGGTGTAACAAATATGATACATGTTATCACACCAAACACAAACGAACGCACACGGATTATGGCTATATCCAGCATTATTTATAATATGGGACCGACCATACGAAGCGTTTATCTGCCGTGGATGGTCAATGTTGTGGGCGGCAAGAACAACAACGAGGCAAAATATACGATGAAGTATTATCGCGCCACATTTACGCCTCTTACTCTGCTTGCACCTTTGGCGCTGCTTTCGTATTATTCAACTAAAGAGCGTCTTGTTGTTCCCAAAAGCCGCATGTCAAAAATCAGCTTTCCGAATGCTATGCGGGCTGTTGCAGGGAACAAAATATTCTGGATTAAAAGCATTGACAGCTGGAACGATTTTCTTGAGAGTGCCAGAGGCGATCTGTGGGGATGGATGGTCTATCGTGCAAACATAATGTCTTCAACCACCTACGGAATCATGAACACAATATGCTGGAATGCAACTCTTTGGGCTATGCTGCTTTCACCCACATTCGTAAAAAAATTCGGAAAGAGAAACATAAAAATCTTCAAGAATATAATGCAGATTTTCATAATTATAACAATCGGTACAGCATATAAAAGCGCGTTTGTGGTGCCGATATTGTTTTTTACAAACTGGATTGAGCGCTTTATCGACTGCGGCGAGGTCATTGATAAGGCTATTGAGTCTGATATGCGCGACAATCAGCAGTACCTTATCGGAGAGCGGATTGACGGAGCTTACGGCTTCATAGGATCCTATGTGGGATCGATTATCGGCTTCGGTACGCAATTTTTCAACCCTTGGATAGAAAGAAAAATGGGGCATGACGGCTCGGATTACTCGGTTTTGAATATATATCAGAATTATGCTAAGTACGGAAATAAATACGAAAACCCCGACAGTGTGCTGTATAATCTGATGGATATCAAAATAATTATATCGGTTATCGGTGCAGTTTTAGATGTTATACCGTGGTTCTTTTATGATATAACAGAGACCGGCCAGAAAGCTATGGTTCGCGTCAACAGAATTCGCGCGGTTGTTGAGGACCGTGCCGCAGGTATGCAGGATGATGATACATATATTGAGGGGTGCGAAGCTATCGCACTAGCAAAAAAACACTGTGAGGCTTCTCCCGTAGTGATTCCGAAAGCCGAGCTGAAAGCGGCTAAGTATCTTCCGACTGCAACGGAGAACGATAAAAACATTCGCGCTGCAGCAATTATTAGTGCAAAACAGGCGATAAAAGACGCTCAGACATATAACGAAGAGTGTGAAATTTCCGAATTCGTTTGCAGAGAGCTCAGCCGCTTCAGTACCGAGTTCGGGATAAAGGAGCTGGAACTATGCAGTTTGATTGTCTCGGGCGGAAGTCAGCATTTCTATAAATTAGCCTATGAAGCGTACTCTCTTGCGGTCAAGCTACCGCAGGGCAAGACGCGTGAGGAAAAAATGTGGAGAAAGCAGGAAATACACAACGCGCGCTCGCTTTTCAAATCCGCAAAGCTTATTCCGAAGCATTATCCAAACGGCTTTGAAGAATGCGACCCGCATGAATACGAAGATGCCTGCAATCTTCCCTCCGACACATCAGCACAAAGGCGGATTCGACGGAAAGCCGTGAGGAGCGCGAACAGGAAAATGAACATATACGGACAGATTACATTTCCGTATCTTGCCGCGCAGCGAATTGTAAATCTTCATGAAAGTTATCAGAACATTGATTCAATTACTGAAGATTATGACAATGTGAAGGCAAAAATTGAAGCGCACAATGAGGAGGAGAATGCAAAGCACGCTGCACTTGCTCAGTTGCAGAAAATTGACAAGGAGTCAAAGATGGCTGAGAAAAAAATCAAAGCCGGAAAAAAATAATCCGATTAATATTTACAGCTATAAAAATAGCTTTGCATTTGAAAAAAATTCAAGTTAATTCGTTGTATTGATATGCCCTTACATAATCCACTACAAAATCAACCGGTAAAGTGCCTTGCGGATTGTCGGTTATCACTCCGCTCCAGCCTTTTGAGGGCTTGCTGCCGATTCCGTCAACCTCAACAGACAAAAGCATATTTTCCGGGTTTTGTGAAACCCACTTTCCCTTGACTCTCGCCGTTTCAGTGCCGTTAATATAAAAAATGTATTCGTCTTTATTCCATTCTAGGCCGTATGTATTGAATTCGGTATAGGGATTGACTGCCCTGAAAAAGCCCACAATCTTTATTCTGTGCCCGGAACTGTAACCGCCGTAATGAAGATTTGAGGTTATGAAATCATTATTTTTCATTGCGTACATCGGTGACTCGAACACGTCAATTTCTACACCGCTTTCAGGGGGAACACCCTTTGCAAGCGAGTTATGAGGCATAAACCAGAAAGCAGACCAGATTCCCTTTGCGGCAGGTAGTCTACAGCGGCATTCAAAATATCCGTATGTCTGCTCAAAAAGTCCGCCGCCGTCAAGACAGGTTGAGTAATATCCGTCTCCGAGTCTGCCATCGGGTTTGTACTCAGTTCTGATAACCAGATTGTTATCTTTTATGAATGCTTGTGAGCTGTCCCAATAGCCTCCTTTTCGGTTATAATTCTCCTGTACATTCCATTTAGTTTTGTCGATTTCGCCTTTGTCGAAATTATCTTCAAATGTCAGATGAAACTTTGACAAATCGAGTTGCTTCCCTCTGCCGAACGACGGACGTTTGAGAAAAGTGAGCATTGGATAAAAGGTTCTGAGAAAAGCATTTTCAATCTTTGTTTGTAATTCAGACATGCTTAATGTATAATGGAATCATTCTTGCTGATTTGATTCCATTATTTTCTCCTTTCAAATATTATCGGGATCAAATGAAGTAAACATCCCTGAAAAATTTATTATCTTAAAATGACTGACCGAAGCATTTAAGTCTCTGAGACAATACAGCACAAGCACTGAGCCTTATTTATCTGTCAATGCCCTGCCACGGCTTTTATACATAAGCAAAGTTATTTTTATTGAATCTGCATGTGCTGCAACATCTGATTTTTATAATTTGATTGCTCAGAATAATTATTCTGCATATTAGCATTATATCACATTGAAGTTGTACCGTCAATGCAGCGAACTGCTCATTTTTCTGTTGAACGACAAAGGGTTTAGTTTCTACTCAAAAATAAAAGAAAAGCCGGGAAAGCAGAGGCCGTCTTAACAAAAACTGATGTAAGGGAAAGATTATGATTATCAGAACAAAAGAACCGGAAAAAGTCAGACTGACAGTTGCCGTCATCTCCGACATTCACATAAATCTGCTGAACGGACGCACAAAAAGACTGCACAGGGGTCTGCGCGACATGGACAAGGCGGCAGTTCTCAACAATGCATTGGTTTGTGTCGGTGACACCACCGACCGCGGCATTGAGGAGGACTGGAAGAGAATCGAAGAGATTTTTTCCGCTCACAAGCCTGCGGACAACATTATTATTGCGTTTGGCAACCATGATGAATGCCCGGAAGGTGACTTCGCAAGGCTTTACAAGGAATACTCCGGCAGAATCAGCGGCAGAGAAAAGTCAGAGCCTTGGTTTTCAGAAAAAATCGGAGGCTACAGTTTCATTGTGCTTGCAAACGATGTTGAAGCCGGGCTCAGTGAGCGTCAGTTTGAGTGGTTTGAAAAACAGATGGATGACGCTTCAAAAGACAAAAAACCGATTTTTGTTTTTATGCACGAAAGCCTTAACATATCACACGGACTCCCCTACACTTGGCAAAGGTGCTGGGACGGCACACGACTTCCGAGCCCCTACAGGTCGGGAATCGGCGAGACCTCGGATGCGGTTGAAGCGGTCATGAAAAAATATGACAACGTGTTTTTCTTTTCCGGGCACATACACCTGGGGCTAATTGAAAAACGGCGCACCCACAGCTACGGCTTTTCAAATTTCGAAACTGAGGGCTCTTTTCACAGAATCAATGTCCCCTGCTTCACGTTACCGAACCATCACGGACTGCCGACGACGGGACTCGGCTATCAGCTTGAAGTGTATGACGACAAGGTTCTTATCAGACCGCGGCGCTACACTCATTCGGTATGGTACAGCCGTTACAACAAAGAGTTTAAGCTGACAAAATAATATTCTGCGGACAGCTCTGCAAAATGTGTTGTCCACGAAACATAATCATTACGGAGGAAGAGCATTGACAAAGATCTTTTATTTCAGCGGAAGCGGAAACAGCCGATATGTCGCACAGCGTCTTTCCGAGCAGCTTGACGGAGAGGCTGTAAATCTGGTCGGGTTCGAGGGAGAGGTTGACGCTGACAAGGTCGGCTTCGTCACCGGCTGTTACTGCAACGACATTCCGAGAAAGGCATATGAGCTCATAGAAAAGCTGAAAATCGTAAGGGCGGATTATCTTTTCAGCGTCACAACCTCACAGGCAAGTGACGGCTACAGTGCTTTGACAGTTGAAGCGATTCTCGCGGGCAAAAATTTGAAGCTCAATTATGCAGGGCATGTCGGGATGCTGTCAACTTTTGTTGTTACGGTACTTCCGGTTGTCGGCAAATCAGAGGGAATATACCGAAGACGTGAATCGGCCGCCATAAAAAGAATTGCGGACGATGTGAAGAACGGTGTCGGCAAGCCTGCACGCTGCCTTGCAAAAACCCCAAGGCAAGTCATCAACAAGCTCTGTTATTTCGGGCTTGACAATATCATGCGTGTGCCGAAAAAGACGGTAACAAACAGCTGTATCGGCTGCGGAAAATGTGCAGACATTTGCCCGTGCGGCAACATAGTTATTGCCGACGGAAAGGCGGTTTTCGGAAACAACTGCACCTACTGCTACGGCTGCGCGCACATATGCCCGACAGGAGCTATCAAATACGGATTCAACAACATAAAGGGAAACAAGCAGTACAAAAGATTTTTCTGAACAGCAGCTTGAAACCGAAGAAACCGCAGTACCGACACAAGATTGCGAACGAAGTATGTTATGGACAATACAACCTGTTCGGTGATTTTTATGCACTCACGCCTTACAACAAGATTGCGGAGCAGTGGACGTGCCGGCAATTTGACCGTCCGGAAACAGGTGCCGGGCTTTTTTAGGTTATACGCAACAATGCCGCCGCAGATGATGTGCTGTCGGTTAACACACCTGTCGCCGGCACACTTGAGCTTGAAAACCTGAAAACAGGCGAAAAAACAACCGCAAGCGGACAAATCAGCTTCAGCCGGCTGATTCGCAGCATCACGGTTTGAAAATACAAAATAATCTGTTCTGACGCAAACTGAATTGTGCGGATGCCGTTCATTCCGTCAGCTCACTTACAAAGGTCGAGCCGAGAATCAGCACCGCACCGATAACGCCCGATACGCCCGGACTTTCATGCAGCAGCAAAGCAGACAGCACAACAGCCACAACGGGGTCAATGTAGCTGAACAGCGCCACTGTCTGAGCTTTCAGAGTTTTCATTGAACCGAAATAAAGAACATGTGCCACACCGGTGTGCAAAACACCGACAATGATGAGCAAAACAACAATGAACGGTGTGAACGAAACCTCAGCCGCATCCGTTGTCAGCAGGCTGTAAGGCACAAGAGCAAGCCCCGCAACGCCGAGCTGAATTGCCGTCTTGTCAAAAGCTGAAATATCGCTGACCTTTTTGTTAATTATCACAAGTCCCGCATACATTGTCGCAGCGGCAAGGCCGAGCAGCACTCCCCTCTTTTCGGTAAAGCCTCCGAAACCGGTTTCGAAGATTCCCGAGACAAATATCATACCGATAAAAGCTGTTGCCACACACAACAGCTTTTTTATGTTCAGCTTTTCCCTGAAAGTAAGGGGTGAAAGAAGAATCACAACTATAGGAGCCATGTAGTAGCACAGTGTTGCGGTTGCGACAGTGGTGTATCGATAAGCTTCAAACAATAACACCCAATTCAGTCCGAGCATGGCACCGGACAAAATCAGATAAACAAGATTATGTTTGACTGCCGCCCACGAAATGCGTTGCTTTTTCAGCACAATGAACAGCACCAGTGACGCCGCGCCGATAAGTCCTCTCGACATTGCAATGATGCCCGACGGCAGGTCGATATATTTTCTGAACACACCGATTGTGCCGAAGATGAGCATAGAAACAATCAGACTGAGCTTTGCCTGTTTTGTGCTTTTGTCCATGTATATCCTTTCGTAACTGCCGATCCCGATTTTGAATGCCGTAGGCATTACCTTTGGAAATCAGTATATATATATTTTAAATTTATTAATCGTACGGCAATAATCATTGATTATTAATTGAAGCAGCGTTTTGTCAGGCATTCCGTCCGCCGCGTGGTAATTATAACATATTTTCTGTCGAATGGAACATTTTTTCATATTTTATTGTCATTTTTTGGGTTGATGTTTTATACCTCGTATGATAAAGTATCAGTATATAATGAATTATGCAAAGGAAACTGTCTGCCGCTGCAGAGCAGGTTGCATTCAAGGCAGTCCGGCGCCGGACTGACCGTCAACGGATACAGAGGCATACCGGCAAATGACACGCCGGAAATTATCTGAGATCGTGAGGGATTCAAGTGATTATTCTGATTGCCGGAGCAACGCATACCGGGAAGACCGTGCTGGCTCAAAAAATCCTGGAAAAGTACAAATACCCGTACCTGTCCGTTGATCACCTGAAAATGGGACTGATACGAAGCGGTCAAACCGAGTTGACACCGAATGATGACAAGGAGCTTGTGCCATATCTCTGGTCAATTACGAAAGAAATTGTCAAGACTGCAGTTGAAAACCATCAGAATCTTGTGATTGAGGGCTGTTATATTCCGTTTGAATGGGAAAAAGACTTCAGTGCAGAATATCTCTCCGAAATCAAATATTGCTGTCTGATTATGACAGAGAAATATATCAGGAATCACTTCGGAGACATTAAAGAATACGCAAACGTCATTGAAGACCGCCTTGACGATAATGATTTGTCGATGAAATCAATAATTGCGGACAATGCCGAAAACCTGCTCATGTGCAAAAGATACGGCTGCAATTACATCCTGATAGAAAACAGCTATAATATTGACCCCGATTTTTACAAGCTGCACCTTTGTTGACTTTGCAGTTCATCGCATAAAACGACATTATTCCTTTCATTATGCCTATATGTTACACCTATTGACAAATAAGTTGATAACTGTATAATAATTTATATCAAATGATTATATGTATATATATTGCTGTAGGTGGTGACAGGAGTGCAAAAAAGCGGAGTTTCATTCCG
Organism: uncultured Eubacteriales bacterium; assembly: GCA_964540415.1. Lineage (GTDB taxonomy): Bacteria > Bacillota > Clostridia > Oscillospirales > Acutalibacteraceae > CAZIMM01. Next base: position 33,156 of record CAZIMM010000007.1, on the reverse strand, counting down.
TGTGCGGGCAACGTTGTGCTTTGTTCTGCTCACGGTTTTGTTATTTCCACCGGCGATTGTCGCTCGCGCGTCCGACGTCAAAATTGACGGCAAAATCGGTTTAAACGAGTGGTCCGGCAGCAATACACATGTTATCATAAACTCAAAAGTGGATTCAAACTGCAGAGTGAATTACGGAAATTTCAAGTATCTGCTCGATGAAAACAATTATATCATTTACATCGCTGCAAGAGAAACAAATGAAGGTGACGAGGCGGATAATCTGAATTCCGGCTTCGCCGTAAGCATCAACGGCGGAGATTATCTTGTTGCAACGACTGCCTTAACAGAAGATTACAACACGGATTTATATTATGTTGAGGCAGCTTTCAAGAGTGATTATGTTGAGGGTATCTCCGGTGAAATGAAAATCGGTGCCAAGCATGGCTGGGGAGAATATCTGAGCGTTGATTTTCGCTATATTGATTGCGACGGCAATAAATCAAATGTATACACCATTGTTCTCAAGGAACCGCAGCCGCCGAACGAAACATTTACAACTGCCGTCACTACCACCAACAAAAGCACGGTGAGGGCAACAGAGACGAGAACCGTACCGATTATCACGAAGGGAACCACTCAGCAGCGTACCTATTCCGAACATACAAATAAGCCGATAATCGCAGGAACAAGCGTAAAAGCAGTTTCAAAATATGCAACATTGGCACCTTCCAAAGAAAATGATGAAATTGAAATTTCTTCAGCAAAAAAGATAACCTTTCAGGAAAATACAAAGGAATCAAAAGAAACAGATTCTAAAAAGCGTTCACCATCAGTCACCCCGGCACCCGAAACGGCGAACAGCACAACCGGCGAGAAAATGACCGCAGCCGCTGTTGCCGATTCAAATCTTGCGCTTAAGCGAAGGCTGTCCGCCGCGCTCTCAATCGGGCTGATAATTATTTCTGTCGGGATATGCGTTTTAACAGCCATAAGAAATTCTGCCGGTAAGGACTCTTGAAAAAATACCGAACGGGAGAAAATAATGAAAAGCAGAGAACAAATATTTAATTTTATTTCCAAACGCAGGGTTGCATTCATTGCATCGGTTGACGCAGATGGATATCCGAACGTCAAGGCAATGCTTATGCCCAGAAAAATTGAAGCAAACAGCTTTTATTTTTCAACGAACACCTCGTCCATGCGCGTCGAACAATACAGAAAGAACAACAAGGCGAGCATATATTTTTTTCGCAAGGGACTGTTCCGTTATGAAGGCGTGATGCTGACGGGAACAATGGACATTCTCTGCGATGCCGAAACAAAGCAAATGATTTGGCGCACCGGTGACAAGGTGTACTATAAGCAAGGTGTCACCGACCCGGATTATTGCGTTTTGAAGTTCACTGCCGAAAAGTGCAGACATTATTGCGATTTGAATACACAGAACATAGACATCCGATTGTAACTTTATCTTCGGGTGTTCTTATATTGAACGGAGCAGAAAATGAAAACGGAAGCAGCAATTCAATTTGAAAAGATGACGCAAACGCCTGTATCAAAGCTTGTGATAATGTTGGGCATACCGGCAACAATCAGTATGCTCGTAACCAACCTCTACAACATGGCGGACACATATTTTGTCGGTGAGCTCGGCACAAGTGCCTCAGGAGCCGTTGGGGTTGTGTTCGGGCTGATGTCAATTATTCAGGCGTTCGGCTTCATGTTCGGCCACGGCGCGGGGAGCATTATTTCTCGCAAGCTCGGCGCAAAGGATGTGACAAGCGCATCGCGTTTTGCATCAACCAGCTTTGCCTGTGCGCTGATGACCGGTGTTTTAATTTCTGTTGTCGGTCTGTTATTTATCGAGCCGCTGGTTCGGCTGTTCGGAAGCACAGACACGATTCTGCCATATTCAAAGGTTTACGCCACTCTGATTTTGCTCGCTGCTCCTCTCATGACAACAAGCTTTGTAATGAACAACATCCTGCGCTATGAAGGCAAGGCAGCGTTGGCAATGATAGGCTTGACAACCGGCGGTTTTCTGAACATAATCGGCGACTGGTTTTTGATGAGAGTTCTCAACATGGGCATTCTCGGTGCCGGGATTTCAACGGCTGTGTCGCAGTTAATCAGCTTTTTAATTCTGCTGTTCATGTTCCTTTCAGGGAAAACTCAGAGCAAGCTCTCACCGCGATACATAAGCGGAAGTATTAACGACGTTATTGACATATGCAAGACCGGTTTCCCGAGCCTGCTGCGTCAGGGGCTGTCCGCTGTTGCAACAATGCTGCTCAATTCCGCTGCCGGGGCATACGGCGACGCGGCAATCGCGGCAATGACAATCGTCAACCGCATCTGCTTCTTCATCTTTGCCATCGGGCTCGGTCTTGGACAAGGCTTCCAGCCGGTGGCTGCATTCAATTACGGTGCAGAAAAGTTCAAAAGAGTCAGACGAAGCTTTCTCTTCACATGGTCTGCCGGAGAAGTTATTCTCGGATTAATTGCCGTTGTCGGCTTGATTTTTTCGTCGCATCTGGTTGGGATATTTCAAAGCGATCCGGAGGTTATAAAAATCGGAAGCTTTGCATTGAGAGTTCAGCTTGCATCTCTGTTTTTCTCACCGCTTATAACCTGCTCAAATATGCTTTTTCAAAGCATAGGCAAGAACGGCGTCTCATCATTTATGGCTATGCTCAAAAGCGGGTTGTGCTTTATCCCCACACTTTTGATTTTATCCAGATTTATGGGACTGACAGGTATTCAGATTTCTCAGACTGTCTCGGATGTGCTTTCTTTCTTCATATCCGTGCCTTTTGCCTTGAGTTTTCTGAATAAGCTTAAAAATATGGAGGAAAAAACATGAAAGCATCACATTCAGTCAATGATTACATCAATGCAGACGGAAAGCTGACACTCTTTCCCGCCAAAAGGAGCAGAAAACTCGAATGTCTGGAATGGCTTGCCGGCAAATTTGAACCCGGAAGAAGCTACAGTGAAGCGGAAGTCAACGCAGTTCTGCTTGACGCATGCACCTTTGAGGACCCAGAAACCCTACGCAGGGAGCTGTGCGGGAACAACTTCATGAGCAGAAAACGCAACGGCACTGATTACAGATTGCTCATGAAATAAATCCGATGCCGTGATTTTGAACCTGAAACTTCAAAATGCTATTACAAAATAAATATTATTCAACCATCCCGACAGGTTGTCACTATACTACGAAAAATCCGTTTGCGAAAAGGCATGAATCAAATCAAACAATTGAATTGCAGCATGAATAGCACAGCAGGCAATGAAGCCTTCTGAGCTTTTCTTTTTATTGAGAGACCCTCACATTCCGAAGCACCGAAAGGATTTTTTTTACTCTCAAAAAGTATATACCGGCGCTTGTTGCTTCCTGCTAGCTTTCACTGTACTGCCATTCTTTGCTGCCGTAACTGCACCGACGTATCCTCCGCATATGACAATCTCATAATCAACGCTTAAAAATGGAAAGAACGCCCGTAGGCGTTCTTTCTCAATAAGTAAACACAAATTTTAGTCTTAAACATTTTTATCATAAATAAAGTTGGACATTTTTTCTGATGAAAGATTGCTTAATTCTGATTTATATATATTATTCAGCCCTTTCAGTCCGTAATTTCTCCTTATGAACGGGTGAAGAAAATATGTTGCAGCGGTTGACAAAAAGTATTTTCCGGAGTTAAACAGGCCATTTACAAAGCTCGGCAGCCCGTTTCCCTCGATGTTCGTCAGCATACTTCTGAGCGCCTCCGACAAAAACGAAGAGTCCGTGTCCGAATACTGCGGCGTTTTTTTAAATAGCATTGATAGCAGGAAAAAGCTTCTGACCGCCTTTATGTCCTTTCGCGGGATTTTGTGGATTCCGTCACAGCCTGCCTCAGCCATGATGATTTTTTCCTTCTGCTTGAGTGTCTGTGGCGGCACATACATCCCCTGCTCAATAAGTTGCCGTTCGAGCACACTTTTTTCGATCGGGTAAAAAACGTGAACACTGTAAAAAGTCGGTGAAAGGCTCAGAGCAAAATCGACTGTTTCCTTCAATTCCTGCCGAGTTTCACCGGGCAAGCCGATAATAAAAGATATGTTCGTGATTATTCCTGCACGCTCACAGGCGCTGAGCGTCGGCTCAAGCTTATCATACGGCACACACTTATTGACAAGTTTTGCAAGCCTTCCCGGCGGGGTTTCGACTCCCATCATTATGAAGCGGCAGCCATGGGCATACATTTCTTTAAAATCTTCTTCATTGCATACTCCGATACGCATCTGGCAGCCCCAGACAAACTTCAGATTTCTTTGCTCAATGCCCCTCATGAATTCCTCACGGACTTCCCTTTTCGTGCCCCAGTTTTCATCAGCAAAGTAAACGGTTTTCAATGAATGCTCTTTTATCAGGAATTCAATTTCATCCAGAACATATTCAACAGGGCGCAAGCGGACAGTGCTTTTGTGGAAGCCGCCGTTAAAGCAAAAGCTGCAGGCAGAAGCGCAGCCCTTTGACATATATAAATAAAGCATACGGTCATAGCAGTAGCAGGTCTGAAAATATTCCTCAATATCTATAAAGCTCCAATCTATTGCTCCGAGCTTAGATAAATCCATGAACTCCCGATCTCCGGTGTATGACGGCTTGCCGTTTTTTGGAAAATACAGCCCCTTTACAGTTGAAATGTCACCGCCGCTTTCCAGCGTCTTTACAAGATCAAGCCAGGTTTCTTCGCCCTCGCCGACCATCACATAATCCGCCCTGCCTTCAGTGATAATTATTTCCGGAATTACAGACGCGTAAGTTCCTCCCCACACAATGGGAACCCCTTTTTGCATAAAAAAGCGCGAAACCGCTACGGCTTCGCTTAACGTTGCATTGGACATGACCGATACTCCGACAATGTCGGGTGTATATTTCTCATACAAATGCTCATATGCTTCGTTGTTCCTGAATCTGTCAACGATGCTGACATCACAACCGTTGCGCTTAAGATAGGTGGCGATTGACAGCGTGCCAATCGGGGCCGCATACGACCTTGAGTATGACAAATGTCGATGGCCGAAATTCGGATTAATCAGCAATATTTTCACAATGCATCCATCCAGTCGCTTTAAAAATCATTAGCTTTACTACATTTATATGCGACTGAATTTTAAAATATTACAAAATGTAATATGGACTGTATTGTTATCTTTGCTTTGTACATTTCTTTTTCTGAGTGCTTGCAAAAATGAATCCTTAATATTCAGAAAGGTCTGACTGCCCCATAATATGTCATAAAATCAATTATAATATATTTTCAGAAAATAAAATATTAAATATTTTTAGACTTCAATAGATTTCTGCAAATACATAGTTATTTCACTTATCAGCAACCATATTTAAGTAAACATTATAATTATATATATGAATTAAAAGGTCTGTAATTTTACGTTAAAATGAAAATAAAATAAAGTTAAAAAAATTTAACTGAGATTCAAAAATAATATTTTCTGTACGACAAAGCAGGTGTAATTACGCACTTGACATCCCGATACAATATTTGCTATAATATCAGAGCATATATATTGCGTGCGTATGCGCACATATGTATTTTGAAAGGAATGTGAGTAAAAATGAATGTAAGCTTTAAGCAAATCGTTGCAATGGTAATGGCAATTATCATGATTGCAACCGTAAGCGTGTTTTTCACCAGTGCTCTCGAGGATGCTGAGGATGGCACAATCTATACCCAGCCCACCTACACAGACCCGCCTGCCACCCAAGCTCCCACCCAGGCAACTGCTGCCCCCACAACGGCAACTCCGGCACCGACTACCCCGCCATACACTCATAAGGATGACGGCGGCAACGACGGAGTGTTTACAACTGTTTATATTGCAACAACAACCGTTTTTTATGACAAAAATGCTTCAAAAACCACAAAGAAGGTTACAACCACAAAGAAGAAGACCAGCACATCAAAAAAGTATACTTACAATAACAACGGTTCAAACAAAACCACATTAGAAACCACAACAGAAGAGTTCACCACTCTCATTGCTGCCCCCACAGAGCCGACAACCGAGGTTGCCACCACAGCCGCCGCAGTTGATGTTTCCGAGGATAACAACAGCCTTGTAAAGAAAATCGGCATCGGTGTCGCAATTGTTCTGGTTGTTGCAGGTGCTTGTGTCGCAATAGTGGTTATCAACAAGAAAAAGCCCGAATAAAATATGACAAATAAGTGTGTATCTTTTCTTTCGGCAATAATTCTTTTGCTTTTGGTAATTTCCGGAACTGCCTTTGCAGCGAAAACTCCCGTCGGGATTACCGTAAGCAGTGCCTCAACTCACGTTGGGGAAAGGATTACGGTCAGTGTCAGAATAAGTAAGGAAGCCGGTATCGGCGCTGCCGATATTGCGCTTTCTTATGACCCTGAATGCCTTGAGCTTGCAGAAGCCTCGGCAGGTGATATTGTCACAAAAAACGGTGGTGCTCTTTACGCCGTTTTTCCCGACTCGGCCAAAAGCGTCACAGACGACAATTCCGGCACTGTCAGTTTCACCTTTGCTTCTGTTTCGACACTAAAGTCCGAAGGAATACTCTTTGAGGCGGAATTTCTCGCAACTAAGGCAACAGAGGATTCGGTTGCTGTTGCGGCAAGTGTTATAAATCTTGTCAACGGCAGCGCCGAGAAGCTGGAATACACTGTGACGGACGGCGAGGTGCTCATTCTTCCGTCTGAATCAGCAACAACAACAGCGGAGGCAACTTCCGTTGTTTCTCCGGGCGCTGACAGCTCAGAGGCATCGCGTGGCTCCGTCAAAAAAATATTTGTCTATATTGCGGTTGCCGCTGTGAACATCGTTTTGCTCTTTGCAGCTCTTCGGTATTCCAGGCGTCGTTATAATTAAAGTGAGGTATTGCTATCATGAGCAAAATTAAAAAAGCCGGTATACTCATTGCGGCTGTTGCAATTCTGCTGACTGCTGTGTTACCGTATACTCTTGCATTGGGTACCGTCACACTGTCGGTTGACGATGTAACTGCCAAGGTCGGGAGTCAAATCACCGTCAGCCTGAAAATTTCCGAGAATTCGTCTCTTACAAGCGCCGACCTCACTGTCAACTATGACAGCGTTTCACTTGAATTCGTCAGAGCAAGTGCAGGCGGAGTTGTTGGTTCTCACAGGTCAAGCACCGGCGGAAGCATAACAGCCGTAGTAAATCCGGCAAAGCCTTCCGACATAACAATAGGTCTTTCCGGCAAGGTTAAGCTGTCACTTGCCTGCACAAATCCGATGACGGTTGGCGGTTCACTCGTTGATATGGTTTTCCGTATCAAATCAACGGCATCAAAAAGTTCATCGATTTCTGTTTCCGTATCCAATCTTTCCGGTGATGACGAGAACGGTGCTACCCATCGGCTTGATTACACTGTGAAAAAGGGCACCGTTTCCATCGGTGACGCCGGCACAACAACCGCGCCACCCGCTGCAACAACTCTTGCGCCGACTGTAGAGTCAACCACAGCGGCACCGAAAACAACTGCTGCGAGAACTACAACAACACGCCAGACGACAACTCGTCCGACCACAACGCGTGCAAACAACACACGCGCCACTACAACCGCGAAGCAGACAACGGTGCAATTCACAACAATGCTCTACACCATGCCCCCCGAATATACCTTTACATACTCTTACACCGAGGGAACCTTCCCTCCCGCTGAAACAACAGGCTTCGGCTCAAAGGCAGAAATCGTTGATGCAACTGAAGGCTACATTGAACAATACGGCGTTGATTACACCACGGTTGCAAAAACCACGCTCGTTCTGAACACCGCTCCGAACGAGACAACGAGCGCCGAAGTTGTCACGCAGGTTGACGCGGGCGCGGAACGCTCGCTGAATATCCGTGCAGTTATTGCCGCGGCGGTTTTGGTTGTTCTGAGCGTTGCAGCAATTCTGATTTACTTCTTCAAAATCAGATAATTTTCATTCTGTGTTTCGGGAGCTGTTTCGGTTTTACTGAGCAGCTCCTTTAAAATTACATTTTATGGAGGAAGAGCTTTGAAAGAATCAATCTTTTATTCCGACTCTGTTCGCGGTGAAACCGCGGAAACCGACTTTTCTGTCTTTCTTCCGTCAGGCGATGTTCCTTCTCCGAGCGGGATAATCAGCGATTATCTCGTTGCCGGTCCGTTCGTCGCTCAGACTGACGGCGCATTTGAAACCGAATATTTTTATCAACGTGAAAAAATTCTCAGCATTGATTACCTTGAGTCCATCGGCGGCGAGAGCAATGCCGTGCCTTTCGTGGGCAACTGCGTAAAAAACAGGTATCTCGGGCGGGACATGCTCGACTGGAAGTTGTTGCGCACAAATTCGGGACATCTGACACTCGGACATACCGACGAGGGTTACTGCAAGGAAATTTTCATCACAGAGCAGCGCAATGCCGTTTTTTACGTTGCAACTTATATCCGTTGTGATTCTGACTGCAACGCGGTGATATGCTACGACAATTCAGGATCACATCTTTTTGTCAACGGCGAGCTTGTTGACGACAAACCTTACGGCAGGGTTAAGGGACTGTCCACCTACGGGTACGCTTCGGCAGTGAGTTTTCACGAGGGCATGAACCTGATAATGTTCAAAATTCGCGGCGGCTACATCTGCGACGGCATTGACTTTTCTGTTTATCACACCACGATATATCCCATTGCAATCAAGCAGGGCAATTTGGGGGTCACATATCCGAAAACTGCCTTTGCTCACATTGGAACGCGCGAAGAACCGCAGCAGATTATGCACGCCTTTGCAGGAGCTTTCGGCGGCGATGTGCAGCCGTGCAGGCTTGACGTTTCAACATCCGCGGGTATGCAAAGCCATAACGTTCCGGCGCTTGCAGAGCATTCATGCGAATTTTTAAGATTAAGCGTACCTGTCGGAAACGGTTCGGCCGAACTTTGTTACACTGTTCCTGACGGCACAAGCCTGAAGGTTTCTGTTGAAACGCAGCCGCTTATTGAATATGACGGTGTTCAGCATCTGTTTTCCGATTTTCACTTTGACACAACCTATCATCAGGAGCAGAGAGCCTACGCGATGGGAGCTTTCCACATCACAAAGTCAATGCTTCAGCAGCTTGACAGAGATTCCCGCTTCAAGGCTGTTCTCTCCGAAATAGATTATTTGCATCCGTTTTACTCGATATATCCGGAATACCGCGACATCATGCGTTCTGCTTTTCGAGATGCACGCGCCGAGGCAGACTGTTTTTACAATCAGCCGAATGAGCTCACATCCTCGCCCGAGGGCTTTGTCCGCAACCTTGTTTACGGTCAGCTTTACCACCGTGATGTGCTGGGTCGCATCACACCCGTCTATGCTCCGGGCGACGTTTTCGGACATCCGAACCAAATGTCGCAGATTTGCGCCAAAGGCGGTTGTATTGCGGCAAAGTGGGGCAAGATTGTCTGGGGACTTGACGACGTTTTCTTCCATGTTTCGCCTGACGGAACGAAGTTTCTGCACGACAAGGGCTGCAGTGATTCAACCGCGGTTCGTCTCGGCCTGAAGAACTGCCATTGGTACAGGCAGAACGGCACAGTGACAACATTCCCCTGCAACGACGATCTTGCCTGGACTGAAAGCACCGTTTCCAAGGCAAGATACTCCGTATTTTCCGAATTGATGAGCGGAATGCTCAAGGATATAAAGGCGCAGGAACAGACTGAACAAGGCACGACTGTTGACACAACCTCCCGTGACCTGACTCAGCACCATTCCGGTGTTTTGCTCACCCGCACAGATTTTAAGCAGGCAAACCGCCTTGCCGAAAATCTTTTGATTTCAGCTGAAAAGTTTGCCGCCCTTGCTGCGGTGTTCGGAGCAAAATATCCCGAAAAAGCTCTGGACAAAGCATGGAGGCAGCTTCTTTGCGCGCAGCATCACGACTCGATTACCGGCACAAACAACGAGATTTCCTTTGTTGACCTGATGATTGAATACCGTGAGGCGGCGACGCTTGCAGCGGACATTCTGAACCGCTCTACCTCCTTTATCGCTTCCGGAATCGACCTGCCGGAGGGCGGCGTGCCCTATGTTGTTTTCAATCCCCACACCTGGGACCGTGTGGAGCCGTGCGGCATTTGTGTACCGGACGGCATTGATGCTAACGGTTATTCTTTATATGACCCTGACGACCGCGAGTTCACCCTCAGCCCCGCAGAGGACGGCAAGGCTTATTTCATTCCGGATGTTCCCGCTCTGGGCTACTGCGTTTATATGCTCAGGCCTGCGAAGCGTGAGCTTTCTGTTCCGAAAGCGAAAAATAATTACACAATCGAAAATGATTATTTCCGCATCACTGTTGACCCGAAGGTCGGCGGCGGTATTGTGTCGCTGTTTGACAAGCTGGAGAAGCGTGAAGTCATCAAAGAAGGGAGCGACGGCCCTGCAAACCGTGTTGTGGTTCTGCGTGAGGTCAACGAGCGAATTGAGGAACAGCACGAGCTTTACACAACCGGTCACAAGCTGTTCTCGAGCGACTATGAAGCGGAAATTACCGTGGAAAGAACTCCCGTTTTTGAAAAGCTGCACATTGCCGTTCAGCTTGACACCGTTGCAAAAATCCGCCAGGAAATCACTCTGTGGGACGATGTGCCGAGAATAGACATGCGCTGCATCGTTGAGGATTATCAGAGCAAGGACGATTTGTTCACTGTCACCTTCTCTGTCAACGTCAACGGCGCGAAGCCGGTCTATGATGATCGTTTTGCTCCGCACGTCTGCGGCACAGGGCGCAAAAAGCTGTCTTTTCAGACACATCAGTTTCTTTCCTTCTCTCACAGCCGCATTATGCCTGTCAACCAGTGGTTCGACCTCGGCCCCACTGTTAGGGCAACGCTTTCAAGAGGCAGGCTTCCTCTGGGCAGCTTCAATGTCGGCATGACTGCTTTGATACGCAGTGCATCTCCGGAGCTTGTGAGAATCGGCGAAAAGCTTACGGTTGCACTGTCGAAAAAAGCGATTCCCGTAACACCCTACCCCGACGGAGAACAGCACGGCGGCCATAAGATCATCAACTTCAATGAGGACCTTGACAACGCCGACACAAGGATTGTTCTGAGTGTCAAAGGGGTTGCAAATGAATATGAAAAGAAGCTGATGTCACGGCTGAACGCGTCACAGTGGAGCAATTTCATAAACCGCTGTTCGGAGGACGGAAAGGCTGCGCTGTATTTCAGCGACAGTGACAATATTTACAAAAAGCCCATTGACGTTCTGCTACTCAAGGCACGCAGCGCAAACGAGCTTGAGGAGTGGGTTAACCAAATCTGCGACATGCTTGAAACGGGCAGGGGCTTTGCCTTGAAAAATGTCACCGCAATGTCTGAGCTTCCGAAAATTGACGATTACGGCGTTGCAATTTTCAACAACGGTACAATATCGTCAAGCGTAGAGCCGGACAATCTGATGAACATGATGCTCTTCCACACCGCAAATTTCTACGGCAACATCGGGAAAACAACCGGCGGCGAGCAGCTTGTCCCGGAGCAAAAGACACACTCGTTCAGCTATGCCTTGTTCCCTCATTCCGGGAGCTACAGAGAGGCTGAGCTTTACCGCCGCGCGCTTGAATTCAACGACCCCCTGTTTGCCTGTGTGCCGGAAGAAAAACGTTCTGCTGTTTTGCAGAGCCGCAGAAGCTTCGTTGAAAGCTCGGACGGCTTCGTTATCACAAGCTTCAAGGCCGGCGGCTACCCTGCTGCTTCAATGAAAGATATTGATGAAAGCATTTACGAAAGAGGTCTTGCCCTCAGAGGCTTTGAAATTGACGGCGTTAAAACGCAGGCGGAATTTGATTTCGGCTTCCGAATTGACGGTGTGTCAAAGACCAATCTTCTTGAGGAAGAACCGCAGAGTGTTGATTACACCGCATACGGCTTCAGCGACAGCATCGGTGCGCATTCGATTGAAACCTATAAGCTCACCCTCGGCGACAATCCGGAGAAAATCGGTTTTGCAGTGCTCGGTGCCGAGCATGAGGAAGTTGAGCCGACTTATGTCCGAAGCTGGGAGCACGATTTGGGCTCGATGCCCATGGGATATCTTTCGGTGTGCGGCGTTATCGGCAAAAACGTTGAGCAGTTGAGTGACACACAGTATGTTTTCCCGGTTTCCGTCGTCAACAATTTCACAAACCGCGATATCTGCGGCACAATGGAACTCATATTGCCCGACGGCTTCACAGCTGACAGAACGCACTTTGACTACTCACTCAAAGCAGGGGAAAGCTCGGTGTTCAAGGTCACGGTGACAAAGCCCTCCGCCTCGGCAGACGGCTTGCTGCGGTTGAATTATGAGTTTGACGGTCAGCACTTCGAGGATGTTTTTGAATTCGGCAGACACGACCCGTCAATGCTGCTTTCGATTTCCGACGGTAAAATAAATGTTAAAGTCAACAACTTTACTGACGTAATGCTCACAGGCGAGCTCGCCATTGCAACTCCGTTTGAAACGTGGGAGCTGTCCGGCTTCAACCGTGAAGCTCTCGGCAGTGTCGGCAAGCGTACGCTTCGGGTTGAGCTTGCGCCCGGCGAAAGCAAAACTTATTCATTTGATTTTGATTTCAGAAACAAAGACATTCTCAATTCCTTCTGGGCTGTTGCAAAACTGATGATGAACGGCAGAATTTACTTTGCTTACGGCGCACAGAAGGGTCCGCGCCACAATCACTGGGCGCACATTTTGCACGATGTCATTCTGCGTGATGACAACGGCTCGATTGAGCGAATACTCAACATGTAGGCTTCTTTTCAAAACAAAAACCGCGCCGCAGTTTCCGGGTTCGGAACTGTGACGCGGTTTTTTTTAAATGTCAGATATAATAGTTTTCCACTGTGACAACTGCGTAAAAGTTCTGTCCGATTTTCTTCACTGCCTGCCGAACATCGGCAGCAATCTGTTGCTTCGGAGTTTTACATCCGTGCGGCACAACAACGTCAAAAATCAGATTTGTGTGTGAATCGCCGTCCACAACGCGGAAATCATGCAGTGAGAAGTTTTCGTCAATTTGGTGAACAACTTCAAGCGTTTGTTCATGAAGCCTGTTTATCCGCTCATCGTCGACAATAATCGGGTCGTAATGAATAACAAACATAATGCCGAGCTCGTCGTTAATGTCGCGCTCGATGTTGTCGATTGTGTCATGCGCCGGCATTGCACCGATGGTAACCGGCATTTCAACGTGTGCACTCCCGAAAACCCTGCCGGGGCCGTAATCGTGCAGCATAAAATCGTGCACCCCGATAACGCCTTCGTGGGACATAATTATGTCCCTGATTGCGTCCACAGTCTGTGCGGACGGTGCCATTCCCAACAGCTCGCTGACAGTGTCCTTGAGTATGCCGATACCGGCATAAAAAATGAACAGCGCAACAACAACTCCGAGATATCCGTCGGCGGGAAAATCCGTGAATCGCGCAATAATGAGCGAAATCATCGAAACAGAGGTCGCGGCGGTATCGCTCAGTGAGTCGATAACAACCGCCTTCACTGTGCCGGAATTAATTCTTTTGTCAATTCTGCTGTAAAAGTAAGCGAGCCACAGCTTGCCGCCGATTGAAAGAATGAGTACAATCAAAGCAGTCACACTGAACACAACATTCTGCGGATTCCTTATTCTGTCAACCGAGGACTTTATCAGCTCGATGCCCATGAGCAAAACAAGAAATGAAACAATAAGCGCACATATGTGTTCGAGCCTGCCGTGACCGTATGGGTGTTCATCGTCCGCAGGACGGTTGGCAACACGGAAGCCGACAAGTGTGATGCAGGAGGAACCGGCATCTGAAAGGTTGTTGAGAGCGTCCGCCGTGATGGCGATGCTGTTTGTCATCGAACCGATGAGCAGCTTGACACATGAAAGCAGAGCGTTAACGGTGATGCCTACACTGCCGGTCAAAATTCCGTAAGCAGTCCTCACCTTTTGATTTGTAACATCGTTGCTGTTTTTAATGAATATCCGAATAAGTAAGTCGGTCATGCAATCACCACTGAATATATATAAAATAATTATTTATTATTCTACTATTTTTGAATATAAAATGCAACACTTTTTTGATTAGGGCGGAGAGATTCGAACCCCATACGCCCAAAATGCTGAATTTTCCGCACACTTGTGCGTTTTTTGTCTTGTAATACGACAAGTATTACCGCGCCAAAGAAACACCCAATTGCACGAAAACTTCAGTATTTTGGGTGCTTCGCAGTTTTTTGAAGTTGAATTTTTGTCAATGCAAGGAAAAAACCGCAGGAATGCTGACGCATTCCGAGGAGTTTTGACGCGGCATTGGCGAAAAAGCGGCTCAAAAAACCGTATGGAGTTCGACTCTCTCCGCCCTAACCAATCTTATTTTGAAATGTTTCTAATTTAACACAATATACACAAATATATATATTAAAATATTTATTGTACTTTTTTGGTGGTGATATTAATATGAAAAAAAGCTCAAGCAATAAAAAGCATTGGATACTCGGCTATCTCGGCTTCGGTATCGGAGCTGTGGGAATGGACCTGAGCTACGGTCTGTTCAATTCTTTCCTGACAAAGTATTTCACGGACGTGCTGTTGCTCAACGCAACCTTCCTGCTTATTGTCCCCGTTCTCGCCAGGATTTGGGACGGCATTAACGACCCCATGATGGGTATGATTGTTGACAACACCAAAAGCCGCTTCGGCAAGTTCCGCCCGTGGATTCTCTGCGGCGCTGTGCTTAACGCCGTTGTGCTCACTCTGCTTTTCACCAATCCCGGTTTTGAAGTGAGCTCAACACAGGTCAACATAAAGCTTTATATTTACGCTGCCGTGATGTATGTTCTTTGGGGCATGACAAACACAATGGTCGACATTCCATACTGGTCAATGGTGCCTGCTTTGACGAGCGACCCGCAAAAGCGCAGCGTTGTGTCAGCAATTCCTAGGTTCTTTTCCGGCGGCGGTCAGCTGATTGTTTCTGTTTTCACTGTTTCAATGGTGTCCGCTCTCGGGCACGGGAACGATTCGCTCGGCTACAGCAGATGGGCAATGATTTCTGGCATCGTTCTGATTCTCGGCTCGATTGTGACCGTCACAACAACGCGCGAAAAAGGTGCTCTGCCGCCGAAGCAGAAATTCACCTTCTCCGCTGCTTTCAAAACCATCAAGTCCAATGACCAGCTGGTCATATTCATGCTCACGGCGCTGCTGTTCAATACAGGTTGGTATATCACGAACGCAATGGGTATCTATTATTTTGACAATGTCATCGGCAACAAGAGCCTTCTTTCGGTTTTTGCGGCAATTTGCGGCGTCGGGCAGGCACTCGGACTCTTTCTGTTGCCTGCGCTTTCAAAGAAATTCACCAGACGCACAGTCATCAAGGGTGCGATGGTTCTGGCATTCATCGGCTATCTCGGGATGTTCCTGTTCGGGCCGGTGTTAAGGCTTTTTGTCCCGTTTGGCGTTTTCGGGTTGCTCGGCAGTGTCGGAATCGGATGTATGTTCGTTGCTCAGACGGTTATGCTTGCCGACATCGTTGACTACGGCGAATACAGTCTGGGATACCGCTCCGAGTCAATCGTGTTTTCAATGAAGGGCTTTCTGCAAAAGCTCGCCTATACAATTCAGGCAATTGTCATCGCGCTCGGTCTGAAGATTTCTGATTATGACGGCTCACTGACCGTTCAGGCGGCGTCTGCTCAAAAAGCAATCTCTGTTATGATGTTCGTTATTCCTCCTGTTTTTGTTGCGCTTTCTTTTGCGGTGTTCACGAAAAAATACAAACTGTACGGTGAGCTTTCTGAAAGAGTAACAAAGTTTATTGCCGGGAAAGGCAACGGTTGAATCGGAAATTAAATATGAAAAACGTACTTTGTTTTGTTGACTTTGCTTTTCAACTTGGCTATAATACTTGTATAATAAAATTGAGGTGAAGCAATTGAGCGATAATTCAACCATCAGACTGCAATTTCATCCTGACGGCACCTTCAAAATAATGCAAATAACCGATTCTCAGGATTCAGGTGAAACCTCCGGAGACACTGTCGCCCTGATATCCGCCGCTCTCGATGCGGAAAAACCGGATTTTGTCGTTTTCACCGGTGATCAGGTCAAGGGATATGCCCCGAAAATGCGCGGCAAGGACGCACCGGAAAAGGTCAGACAAACAATTTCCACTCTGCTTGCGCCGGTTGTTGAGAGAAAGATTCCCTTTACAATCACTTTCGGAAATCACGACAGGCAGTCTCCTGTTCCTCTGAAGGATCAGCTTGCAATTTATCAGAGTTTCGACGGCTGTCTGGCTTATGACACGGACGGTTTGCCCGGATGTGCAAACCACAACATTCCGATTTTCTCGAGTGACGGCCTGCGGACTGCTTTCAACCTCTATTGCATTGACTCCCACGGCTCGGCAGGAACGGGATACGCCCCGGTTGAAAAAGAGCAAATCGAGTGGTACCGTCAGGTTCGCGACAGGCTTTGCAGCGAAAACGGCGGTTATGTTCCGTCATTTATATTTCAGCATATTCCTGTTGAAGAAGTGTTTGAGGTTCTCAAATCCGTTCCGAAGGGCACGAAGGGCGCAATCACGGCTTACAGAAAGCGCAAGGGTCAGTTTTATGTTCTCAACGAGGAGCTCTGCCGTGAAGGCGGATTTATCGGCGAATCCGCAGCTGTTGCTGACATCAACAACGGTGAGTTTGACGCCGCCGCCGAAAAGGGCGATGTGCTCGGCATATTCTTCGGCCATGACCATGTCAACAGCTTTATAGGCAGATACAAGGGCGTTGACCTCGGCTACACCCAGGGCTGCGGCTTTTCCGTATACGGCCCGGGGCTCAACAGAGGCGTGCGGGTGTTCAATCTGAATGAAAATGACGTGCGCAACTATGAGACACACACTCTCACATTTTCCAACCTCGTCGGCGGCAGAGGAAGCAGTCCTCTTGTGCGCAGTCTTCTTGACAAAACGCCCACGAGCTTTGACGCTGCTGTACCTTTCATTGCAAAAATTCTCGGCATTATTGCTGCAATTGTGGCGGCAATAATTATACTTGTCAAAATTTTATAAGTGAGGTATTAAAATGTCCGAAAAAAACGAAAAAAAATCCGAAGGCTTCACCACTAAGCATGCCGAGCTTTGGAAGTTCATCAAGTTCTCTTTCGCAGGCGGAAGTTCTTCCCTGGTTGAGCTGCTTGTTCAGCTCCTGCTCACACGCGTTATTTTTGCTTCACTCATCAATGTTGCATTGAACAGCGCTGTTTTCAACTACATCGGCATCAAGTCAAAGGGCTATCTTTATTCATACCTCATTTCAATCACAGTCGGATACACAATTGCCTTCATTCTCAACAGAAAGGTTACATTCAAGGCGGATTCCAACCCCACGGTGAGTGCAATCCTTTATGCGATTATGGTTGTGTTCACAATTTTTGCAGGTGCGTGGATAGGCACTGTTCTCAGCGGCTTCGGCGGCAATCTTTTGGCACGCGGCTGGAATGAAACGCTTGTTGATGCCGTATGCAAATGCATTCAGATGGCGGTACCCACAATCTGGACTTATCCGCTCAACCGTTTTGTTATTCACAGGCACAAAAAGCACGAAATTCCTCCCGAGCCTCAGGAAGCAGCAAAGGCAGAGTGACATAAACAGTTCTAAAAAAAATGCGGTGCGCGGCTTTAATTTGCTGCGCACCGTTTTATTATACTAGTATTTTTTATGGAGTGTTAATAAAGTCATGTACCGTTTGCCTGATATACTCGATAATGTGCTCATCTGCACTCTCGCCGTCGCAAGTCGGTATAAAGCCGTTCTTTCGAACATCCTTTTTGAGCAAGCATTCATACCACGCGGCGGACAGAGTGAATCTGCCGTAAAGCTTATGCATATGATAACCGTCCCGGCAAAGAGAAATCCCACCGTTCTCGTAATCAAAAGGCGCGCTCTTTCTCAAAAGCTGAATTATTTCACCGCACGGTATGACAGGCAGGCTCAGCACCTTTGATGCCTCGCCATATGCGCGGGTAATGCCGTCATACATCTTCTGCTGACTGCTCTCATAATGCAGTGAAAAGGCGTCATGGTCGGTGTCGATTTCATATGCCCATGTTTCATGCAGGAATTGCTTTGCGTCCGGAGCTTTCTCTTTGATAAAGCTCGAAATATACTGAAGGAAAGGAAAATATGTCTCTGGTCTGCCGCTGTCCCTGCTGCCCTGCTGGATTGTGACAATGTCCCAGTTCCCGAATTCTATAAGCTCTCTCAGGGACTCGCGCTCGTCTGTTTCCTCTCCGTTGATTTCTCCGTCATAAACAGCCTCGCCGCTGACAATGTTATTCCAATGTCTTTCGAGAACACATCCTCCGATAAAAGGATTGACAGCTGTCAGCTCAATTCCGTCAAGTGCCGCCATTTCATGGAGATATGTTGTCGCATCCTCGGAAAAGCTGTTGCCGATTGAAAGGATTTTGATGCCGGATGTTAGTTTTTTCATAAAAAGCACTTCTTTGTAAAATAGTTTATCAATTTTATTGCAGGATGAGCATAGAATGAAAACATAATCTAAAAGTAGGAGGAATCATTATGCCCATGCTGTATCTCAGCCCCTCCACGCAGGAGGCAAATCCGTACATAACTGGCGGAAATGAAGAATATTACATGAACCTGATTGCCGATGCCATGGAGCCTTACCTTGAAGCAAGCAATATCACTTTCACACGCAACACTCCACAAATGACAGCGGCATCGTCAATTCGTCAGGCAAACTCCGGAGACTACCAGCTTTATCTTGCCATACACTCAAACGCGGCACCCGACAGGCTGTCCGGTCAGCTGCGCGGAACGGACATTTTTTACTATCCGAACAGTACAAAAGGCAGACGTTTTGCGGACATTATTGCGGAAAACTTTAAGGAGATATATCCCGAGCCGCAGCTTGTCGACGTGCGCTCTACAACAGCACTCGGAGAGGTCAGGCAGCCGAATGCGCCGTCCGTTCTTGTTGAAGTCGCTTACCACGACAACACCGAGGATGCCCAATGGATAACGCAGAACATCAACACAATAGCCGAGGCGCTTGCAAAATCGGTGGCGGAATACTTCGGCGTTCCGTTCATAACTCCTTCCGGTCAGACAATCGGTACCGTTACCCTTAACTCAGGCAACCTCAACATCAGAAGCAAGCCAAGCATTAACTCACCGATAATTTCCCGTGCCGCAAATGGGGAAAAAGTTATTATTCTCGGGGAGGAAGGCAACTGGTATTTCATTGACTACGGCGGCACAAGAGGCTATGCTGTAAAGCAATATATCCGCACCGCTTGAATAGTGATAAGGAGATGCTCCCGGTTGAACATCTCCTTGTTTTTATTGTGCGTCTACCTGCCGGGTATAGGTTGTGACCCTTTGGGTTTCCGCGTCAGTGAGAGTCAGAGTGTCGCCGTCAATTACAAAGCTCTTTTTGTCATTGTAGGAAATGCTTGCAACATTGTATGTTATTGTTATTGTGCTGCTCTCTTTGTCGACAACATATGTACCGCCGTAGGAAATGTCAATTATCGAAGTTCCGATAACGGCAGTGCCATCCTCCTTGAATTCATAATATCCGAGCTCATTTGTATTGTCCCACCTGCCGAGAATAAGCCTTTCGGGGTTGGTGAAATAATTATACGCAAAAAATCCTCCTCCCGCAATGACCGCAATTACAAGAATCGCCGCAATAAGTTTTTTCATTTTTATTTTCCTTTCCGGCATAAGCCATTTAATTTCAAAGATTATGCATCTGAATCGGCATTTTTATCGTTGCCGCTGTCCGATGCGCTCGAATAGCCGTAACCGTATCTTCCGTAATGACCGTATCTGCCGTAGCCTCTGTTCATTCCGTAATGGTATTTATTATAGTTGCCGGGATAGGTCACCGCAACATTATTAAACACACAGCCGATAAGCTCTGATTTGCCCTCGCTCATGTCCTCGATAGCCTGGCGGATATTTGCACAGGAGGTGAAGTCCTCTCGGATGACAAAGACTGTTGCATCGGTGTAGTTTGCAATAATTGCTGCATCGGCGACAACACCGGCAGGCGCGGTATCAATGATGATGAAATCAAACTCTCTTTGAGCAGCTTCAATAATCTGTTCCATCTGCGGCGATGAAAGAATCTCAGTCGGCTCATCCTCACCGGAGCCAGCGGTGAGAACAAAGAGCTTGTATTTTTCTATATATTTAATAGCTTCGCTCAACTCCATTTTTCCTTTGATAACCGATGAAAGTCCGACATCCTTGCCCACGTTCATTTCAAGGAACTTGTTCACGGCGGGCTTTCTGAGGTCGGCATCAATGAGTAGCACGGAGCGGTTGTTCTGAGCAAGGCTCAGAGCGATATTCACCGCAACGGTGGTCTTGCCTTCGTTTTCGCTTGTGCTGGAAACCGTGAAGGTTTTAAATCCGTTTCTTACAGAGGCTGCCTCGATTTTTGTCCTGATTGTTTTGTAAACCTCAATAAAACTGAAGCCGAGCTTGCGGTCGGTAATGAGCAGGTTTTTGATGGGATTGCCCTGCTTGTCCTTGCGGCTCTTTTCTTTTATCTGAGTTATAGTGCCCAAATGCGTCAATTCCAGTTTGTTGTGAATGTCGTCAATCGAGCGCACGGTATCGCGCGCCGTATCCGACACAACAATGATGATGAACGAAATCACACCGCCGACAAACGCACCGATGAGAATTGCCAGAAGGCCGGAGGCATCGCTGTCCTTCGCTGTCGCCCTGACGGGATTTTCGCAAACACTCATGCTCGCATTGGGGTATGCATAATCGAGAATTTCCGAATAATTGTCGGCTATTCCGCGCGCTATGCTGAAAGACTTGTCTGCCGATTCAGTTGTTACGTCAACAGACAGAATGTTTGTGTTTGATATGCTGCGCACAGTGATGCATTCCTTAAGTGCCTTTACGCTGATTTGGAAGTCCACGCTCTGTGCAACCTTTTCAAGCATTTCACGGCTGGTGATAATATATTTAAAAGTGTTGGTCATAAGAATCGAGCTGTTGATATCACTGCTAGAAAAGTTTCCGTCCACAGAGTCAACGGATTTGCTGTAGACGGTGAAAGTTATGTCAGAGGTATAGGTTGGCTCACTTGACACCTTTGTAAGAACGAAGCTGCTTGTTGCGAACACAGCAACAAAAAGCACAATCAGCCACCACTTGCTCAGCAACAGCCTAAATATGCGGAACAGGTCTATTTCCAGGCCTCTCGGTGTGTCATTATTGGACATTTTGTTCAATTTTACCCCGTCCTCTCCTGCGGTAAATACCAATTATCTTTTCGCACCATGCGTTTAAATCGAAGTTGTTTATAACATATGTTTTGCGGGCATCAACTTGCATATTCTTTTCCCCGTCAGAAGTTGCCCAAACCCTTTCAACGGCTTCAAACAATGCGCTTTCATACCCGGCGGAGAAATAAACCGTATACGGTATTCCCAGCTCGTTTTGACCCGGAACGTCGCTCGCAACTGCCGGGCAGCCGCAATATGCGGCTTCAACAAGTGCGTTGGAAAAGCCCTCTCTCCGACTTGCGGAAACAAAAATATCCGCCGTACGGTAATAAACCGCAATGTCGTTTCTCGGAGGCAGAAGCTCAATCCAATCAGGGACTCCTCCCAAAAGCCTTTCGACATCTGTTTTTGACTTTTCCGCATCGTTTGCGATGACAATATACAGAGCGTACCTACCGCTTTTATCATATTTTTCAAGCGCTTTGATTGCGGTGTCAACACCCTTTATGTCGAAATTGTATCCGAACATCATCAGCCTGAGTCTTCCGTCCTCCCTCGGAGGAAGCCTTTCGCCGCTGTCCAGCCTTGAAAAATCAATTGCGTTGCCGCAAAGCTCAAAATCATTTTCGACTCCGCCGTATTCTGCCACGCCTCTGCTTACGCAGATAAAAGCGGTTGCGGCGATAATTTTATTTCTGATGAGCTTTCTGAGCCCTGTCGGCTTCGGATTATTTTGAATACTTCGCAAGTGAACGAAGTGCGGAATATCAGTCATTCCCAAGCGCGCAAGGCGAAGAATGCAAAAGAGCTTTCCGTGCACAAAATGGGAGTGGATTATGTTAATGCCGTTTTCGCGGATAACTTTTCTGAGAAACAGAACCGCCTTCAGTGGATTGTCGGGCAGGAAGTATATCCTGTGCCCCTCGGAAATGAGCCTTGCAGTCCATTCCCTTGCTTTTGCACGCTGCGGCAGAACGCAGACCATGTCTCCGCCTGTTTTCTTCAAAGCCTCCTCAAGCCTGAGCAGACTGCCGAAGAAGCTGCCGGGGTAAGCCGCCGCAAAGTCGGCAAGCTGAAGCACCTTAAACGATTCAGGCTTCAATCCCTTCTTCAACCTCCGCATCATCCGAATATTCCGTGTTGAACGAATATGTATCCGTTACCTCCTCCGGAGGCGCACAGGCACATACATAAACGCAGCCGAGAATCATCATTACGAAGCAGTTATAATAATGAACAATACCGTATTCAAGAGCGAGAAGCACGAAGATAATGGTTATCATCAGCGCGGATATCTTCTGACGGCGCAGATAATTGTCAAATAGCTTGATTAAGCCGTAGGCGTAAAACCAGTAATACAGCACAAACCCGACAATGCCGAGGCAGGAAAGTATTTCAAAATAGTTGTTGTGCGCATAGGTCTGATGCCTTGAAAATTCCGTTGAAAATGCGCTGAAATTTCTGAATCCGACACCGAGCACCGGGCTGCTCAAAAACAGTCGTTTTGCAGTTGCGATAAAGCCGCGTCGGATATAAATGCTTCCGTCTGCAGACTCATTTCCGCGGTAAAACTCAATCATTGAGGAAAACCTGTACCCCACCGCCTTGTAGAGCACATCAACCTTAAACAAAAGAAACACCACAACCGCGCAAATCAAGAGAACAAACAAAACTTTGAAAACGCTTCTGCCGTGTGAATACAGCATGATAATCATGATGATTCCGAGGACAATGCAAATGATGGATTTGCGCGAGCTTGTCAGAATGACAATGCAGGTATTGATGAAAAACGGAATATAATACAGCTTTTGGGTCTCGCAATACGCCAGATAAAACGCGATGATCGTGAACATTGTAAAATACAGACCGATGCCGTTTGCATTTTGATCGGTCGCGACGGCACCGAAACCGCCGGAAAAGTAATCCTCAATCGGAGTTTTGATGATGATGTAGATTGAAGAATAAACGCTTGCGAGAACGAACACTCTCATCAAACTGTAAACCGCTTTGAGTCCGGAATAATTCACGGCAATGCAAAAAGTCAGCGCCAATGCCTGAATCATTTTTGAAAACTGCTCACTGACAAGCTCGGGATATATCGCCCAGAGCACCGAGGAATAGCAATATAAAATAAAAACTGCAAGCCATATGGCATTCAGCGGAATGAACATCTTGCCGCTTTGGATAACCCTTGCGGAATATCTGAGCAACGACACACCGACGAAAAGGAAGAAGCCGAAATAGTACGCATAGTTGTGCCCCTGAACATTGTTTGAATGACAAACCATGATGCACAGCAACACAAGCAGACAAGCGTCACTCACAAAATTAAGAATGATGCGTGTTCCGCCGATATTTAACACACCGTTTTCTAACTTTATCATTTCTTCTCCGCCGGATTAATTATTCGCAGAAACAAGACGCACGGCAGACACAGTTGAAATTTCAGCGCTGAACGCCTCGTAATTGTCGGCTGCATTGAAGTTGTTTTTCCAGATGTTTCTTGCTGCAAGCCTGCGCTTCTCGTAGACCTCGTCGGGCATAGCTGTGTATTCACGGATGACATCGGCAAGCTGCGCCGGCTTGAAGCTTCTTGAAAGAAGTGTGCCGTTGATTCCGTCCTTCACAATTTCACCCGTGCCGCCGACATCGGTCGCAACTGACGGAATTCCGAATGAGGACGCCTCCATAATTGACACCGGCAAGCCCTCGTTCCGGCTGACATTGACAAACAAATCAACCGGATTCTCACGGTAGAACTCATAAACCTCGGAATTATCTATTCTTCCGAGAAGCTCATATTCCATAAAGCCCAGTTTCTTTTTTGCTAGCTTTTCAACTGCACCGAAGCCCTCGCCGTCACCGATATGCGTCCATATGAGCCTGAGACCGTTGCCCTCAAGAAGTGCCAGCGCCTCAACAATCATTTCAACTCGCTTAATCTTTTCAATGCGGGAGCAGGACACTATTCTGAACACCCCGTCGCTTGATTTTGCGGAAACTCCGTTGTCAGCCGAGCCGAGGTAAGACGTGCGGATCTTCCCGGAATACTCGGGGAACTTCGCGCGTATATAGTTGCTGCCGTTTTCCGAGCACGGAAACACCATATCGGTTTTTGAAAGCAAAAGGCTTCTGAGCGGAAGATAGTTCAGTGAGTTTACATAATCATAAACGTCATACCCGTGAGCGCGCGAGCAAAGAATCACCGATGCCTCAGGGTGCTCCGTCATGAGCTTTTCCTTGAGGAAAACGCCTATACGCGCCATGACAAAAAACCAGTAGCTGTAAATGACTATTCTGCCGTAATCGGACAAGTCAATGTTCTGCAATGTGTCGCAAACCTCTTTGAACTGCCTTTGAGAACGCGCCTCAAAATACTCAAGAAAGGCTCTTTTGGGAACAGAAAGACCGATTTCACGCCTGTCCTGCAAATAAACCTCCGATGAACGAAGGGAGTGAACCGCGCCCCTTGCAACATCTCCGCAGCGTGCAATCATGATGTTTGATGTGTGCGAGACGTTATAGCTTTGAACACCCTGCGGCAAAGAGCGGGTTTGACTGCTGCCGCTCTGAAGGTCTGAAGCAAGCACTAATATTTTGTCAAAATTAGCGGCATGATATTCAATTTCATTTTCAAGGAAAGGCTCACCTGAGGAATATGGGTATTGCCCGGTGAGCACAATCAAACAGCTTTTTGCCAAAAATACTCCTCCTGCGAAGTCATCATGCTTTCCTGTTGTTTTTGTATCTTCTGCCAACCTCCAGAACCGCCATACGCGGGGAAGTTGCCGCCGCCGCAACCGCATATTTTATGCTTGAAGGAAACTTCTTGCTGCGGAGCAAGGATACGCTGAGCACCGCGTTGTGACGAAAGCGCACATATCTGCGTTCACCCGGAGTCAACATGTCAAAGTGTGTCTTTTTCAGCTTGTAAAGCCTGTTTTCGCCGTTCACTTTGTTTTTTCCTACAGAGATGCGTTCGCCGGAGTGAAGATACTGCACAATGTCAGAGCCCGGCAGGTAGCCGATTTTCACCTTGCGCTCAATCATATCCCACATGAGCATAAAATCCTGCCCCATGGGTACATCCCTGAACGCGCCCTGCCTGAGTATATCAGCGGAAATCATAAACGTCGATGTAGGGCCGAGAGAGTGCAGAATATGGCAGCGCAGCAAAGCATCATTACTGCAATCGGTTACATAATCGTGACAGCGGAACTCAACGAGCTTGTCCGCATCATTGTGAATGTAAACATCGGTGAAGCTCATTTCAAGCTTGTTCTCGATCATAAAAGCGAGCTGACGCGAAATCTTATCGGGCAGAAATATGTCGTCATCATCAAGGAAGGTTACAAACTCACCGTTGCACGCCTTAATGCCCTCGTTCCTTGCCGGCCCCCCGCCGAGAGAGTGGGCGTTAAGAATGTAAAGCACACGCGGGTCATCTGCATATTTATGCATAACCGCCTGTGTTTCGCTGCGTTCGGGGCTACCCGGCTCATTGTCGTCAACAACAACAACCTGTGTCTGGGCATAGCTCTGAGCAAGCACGGAATCAACGGCGCGCGCAAGGAAATGCGGCCGCTTATGAGTTGGAATTATTACGCTGACAACGTGTGACACAGAATCGCCTCAAATCCCGCCGGAATATCTTTGATATTATAACATATAATTATTTATTTGTATATCATTTTTCGACTTTTTTTGATAGAAAAATCAAGAAATTGTGTTATACCCTCTGCCGCAGCGGCATATATATTGTTTTGGGTGATGACATATGAGGTATTTCATTATTGACAAAAAGCTGCTTTTACCGCTGATTGCGGCATTGATTTTCGCCGTTGCCGCCTGCGGATTTGCAACAAATGCGGTGTTCACTGCGCTTGAGGGAAAGCTTTTGCCGATATACCGTGTTAAAACCGAAGAGCGTAAGATTGCTGTGACCTTTGATGCCGCATGGGGGAATGAAGACACCGCGGAGCTGATTGATATCCTCGCAAAGCACAATGCAAAAGCAACATTTTTCATCGTGGGCGACTGGGCGGACAGATTTCCCGAAAGTGTCAAACAACTTCACGATGCGGGGCACAGCATACAGAACCACTCCGACGGTCATCCTCATTATCCGAAGCTCTCACGCGAGGAAATTGTCAGTGATGCCCAGAAGTGCAATGAAAAGCTGAAAGCGCTCACCGGAGTTGAGCCGAAATATGTCCGCGCACCTTACGGCGACTATAACAACGCCGCGATTGAGGCGTGTGACAGCCTCGGGCTGACAATGATACAGTGGGATGTCGATTCTCTCGACTGGAAAAAGAAAACCGCGCAGGAGATGGCACAGAGAATTATGTTAAATGTCACTCCCGGTTCAATACTGCTCTTTCACAACGCCGTTGCAAACACTCCCGAAGCGCTCGACTCTGTACTGAAGCAGCTCGGAGAACAAGGCTACAGCTTTGTTACCGTTGACGAGCTTGTTCTCAGTGAAAATTATATTATAGACAACAACGGAATTCAAAAAGAAAAGAGCGCATCAAAGACGCGCTCCGACAGCGGTTACAAAGCCGCCTTCTCTTTCTTTTCCCCGAGCAGCGAGGTATAAATTGCATCCATTTTTTCTTTGACACTCTGCTCTGTGAAAAATTCAACTGCATGCACGTTGAACTCACCGTATTCGCTTGCTTCAGGCATATTCGAAAATGCCTCTTTAATCGCCTGTGCAAATCCGTCAACATCAAGCGGTTCAACCATCCATCCGCCTTCGCCTTCCTTCACAAGGTCGGTGTTGCCGCGGATTTTTGAGTTTATAATCGGCAGGCCGCAAGCCATCGCCTCCATTGTGGAAACAGACAATCCCTCGCGGATTGACGGCAGGCAAAACACATCGGCGCAATTGTAAATCTGCTCAATGTCGCGGCGAAGTCCGGCAAAAACAACCCTGTCGGCTATTCCAAGCTCAGAAGCAAGGTTTTTAAGGTTATCGGTAAGTACTCCGACTCCGCATAACAAATAATAAATTGTCGGGTCGTTCAGCTTTGCAACTGCTCGCATAACCGTCGCATGATTTTTGTTCACATTGTGCTCACCGACCGAGAGCAGCACCTTTGCCCCCTCCGGGAAACCGAAAAGTTCCTTTTTCAATTCGTTTCGCCGTGCTTCGTCGCAGGGCGAAAACCGTGAAGCGTCAATTCCGACACCGGGTACATAATAGACATCGGGTCTTTTGAATTTTTTCTTTGCAAGCTCATAATCCTCGGTGTTTATCGTTATAAGAGCATCACACATTTTCGAGCAAAGCTTTTCGGCAGGATAAAACGTCAGATAGTTTTTCAGCGGCGCGCCCTTGTAGAAATGGAAGCCGTGTGCCGTGTAAACCACCTTTACACCGTTTTTTCGTGCTCTCCTCGCCGCAAGCCTCGTCAGAATTCCCGCAACCGGTGTGTGACAATGAATCACATCGAAGTCTCCGGAGTTTATCAACGCCTTCAGCTGACGGTAAGCCTTGATGTTTCTCAATGAAAACGGCGAACGAGAAAAACAGACATCAACAATGTCAACACCCATGCCGAGCAAAGAATCAACCGCCTCCGGCCGGGTGTTATTGCTCAGGGAGCTTGCAACGGTTATTTTGTATCCCCTGTCGGCAAGCGAGGAAATATCGTTTTTTTCAAAGCGCTCGACAAAACGGACAACGGTTGCCGTTATCAGTGCATTCAATTTTCCTCACGCCCCAGAATGGTTATTTCACTGTATTTCATCATATAAATGTCGCTGTTGTAATTGTCAAAGCAGGGCTCATTTTCTTTGCCTCCTAGATTATTGACAATCAATTCCGGCACATTGACCCCGCACTCATACGCATGCGGATAACCGCCGCCGAAACGCGGATTGACCTCGGAAATATAATACTCACCGTCAACATCAAAAAGGTCAACGTCGATTATTCCCCTGAATCCGATCAAACGCACCATGTTGAGAATATAATCGCGCATTTCGGGATTTATGACGGAAACAGACTTATCCGTCTCACCCGCACGCATCTTGATTTTTTTCTTGATGAACATACTCACCGGCTCGCCCGAAAGCATATCAATATAGACATCCGCGCCGTACTCATCGCCGTCCATGAACTCCTGAATAATCAGGTTGTCATAAGCAGCGCACAGAAGCTCAACCTCCGCCATTGTTGAAACCTTGTTTATGTTGATGCTCGCACTGCCGAGCACCGGCTTTACGAAGACGGGGAATCTGATTTTCCCCCTTGCGTAGTCATTGCGGAACGCGGAAATATCAGAATAGGTTTTTGCTGTTCTTAAACCGCTTTCTGTGAGGAAACGGAACATTTTGAACTTGTCAAAAGCAGTTTCAACAGCCTCGGGCGGTGAAATCACAGGCACTGTGCCGACATCGAGGAATGCCTGCTTGTTTTCGGCAAGCAGAGTCAGCTCCGGGTCAATGAGAGAAAGTACACCGTCAACATGCTCGGATTTGCACAAGTTGAGGATGGTGTCAAGATATCCCGCGTCCGTCATTTTCGGGACAATAAAGTATCTGTCCGCTTCATATAAAGCAGGCGCAAGCGGACTGCAGTCGGTTGCGAAAACCTGCCCTTTTCCGTCCAGCTCGCGCTTAAAATACTCAACAACTTTGTTCCTTGTTCCGGCGCTGAGGATGAGAATGTTCATTGCTATTTCCCTTTCACAAACAAATATCGGCTCTGAGGCAGGCTCACATGTTCAAAAACAGCTCCATAATAAGAACGTTTTTGTATTCGCCGTTAATCAATCGTTCCTTATGGAGAGTACCAGCACGGACAAACCCGACTTTTTCATACAGCTTGACGGCGGCCGTGTTTTCCTCAACAACAAACACCTTGACCTTTCGCAGTCCCAGAGCTCCTCTCGCATAATTGCAAAGAAGTCTGCAGGCATTTATGCCGTACCCCTTGCCGCGGCAATCGGTTTCACCGATGACAAGCCCGAGCTCACAGGTTCCGTTGACAAAATTAATGTCGTAAAGCCCCGTGTAGCCCACAGTGTCTCCCTGCGTGTTTTCAATCATGTAGCGACGGTTTTTACCCGTGTTGTCAATTACATTATCCATCCATTTACGCTGTTGGTCAGCAGAAATCGGGTTATATCCTCCGCCGAGATATTTGAAAGTGTCATAATCAAGACGCCATTTGTTCAAAAGCTGAGCGTCATCATAGGTTATGGGTCTTAACGAAACAACATCATTTTTCAACATTTTCCGCAAGCTCCTTTTCGTTTGTCCCTAAATCCTTGTGCTCTCCGTAAATTGATTCGGATCTGAAAATTTTGAACAGTGTTCCGAACAAAATTTTTAAATCGAGAAAGATATTGAAGCGTTTGATATAATCGATGTCTATTTCAATGCGCTCATCCCATGAAACAGAATTGCGCACCGTTGACTGAACAAGCCCGGTTATTCCGGGACGCATTTCAAATCGCACGGATTTGTGCTCATCGTATTCCCCGACCTTATACGGATAATAAGTAACCGGCGGACGCGGCCCGACAAGACTCATTTCACCGACAAGCACATTCCATAGCTGCGGCAACTCGTCCAGC
>CAZIMM010000007.1:0-3248 GCA_964540415.1 uncultured Eubacteriales bacterium | reverse complement strand
CCGACATCCATGGAGGACGCCAGCACCGCGATCGCAGACTACAACACACGGCTCGGCCTCACGGGCGAGGATCTTCAGGGCATTTCCAAACAAGCCCTTCAGGTCGCCGATATGCTCGGCATTGATAATCATCGTGCGGAATTTTCTCACCTTGAAAACGCGCTGGTTTCTGCCGACACGTTCCTGCACAAAAATTGCTTTTCCCGGGGAATCAAGACGTATAGCCGCAATAAGAGCAACAATCAAAGGCGAAAGAAGCAGCAAGCCGAAAAAGCTGCAAAAGATATCAAAAAAACGTTTCAGAAAAAGGTTCAGTTTTCTCATACAACCCCCACCCGCAAATAATCAAAAGAGAGATTTAATCGTGTCGGTGATAACGGCAAGCTCACTGTCTGTCAGTTTTGTGTCGGACGGCAAACACACACCGCTTTCAAACACACTCTGTGCCGCCGTGCCGCCGATATAATCATATCTTTCAAAAAACGGCTGAAGGTGCATCGGCTTCCAAATCGGACGTGATTCAATGTTTTCTTTTTCAAGGGCGAGGATAACATCCAGCGGTTGCACCTTCCCGGAGAGCGTTATGCAGCTCAGCCAGAAATTCGGCTTGCAGCGTGAATCAACAGGCATCATCGAAACACCGTCAAGCCCGGAAAGCGTATCAACATAATATTTATGTATCGCGTTTTTCTGTGCAACTCTTTCGTCAAGCACTTTGAGCTGACCTCTGCCTATTCCTGCAACGATATTGCTCATGCGGTAATTAAAGCCCAGCTCACTGTGCTGATAATGCCTTGCCGGGTCCCTGCTCTGGGTTGACCAGAAGCGAACCTTCTTTATGCGTTCCTCGGCAATTTTCTCGTCCGCAATATTGGACACCAGCATTCCGCCGCCGGAGGAAGTGATTATTTTGTTGCCGTTGAAACTGAAAGCCGCAAAATCACCGAAGGTGCCGGTGAATTTTCCGTTATACTGAGTGCCGAGGCTTTCCGCCGCGTCCTCAATGAGCGGCACACCGTGCGCCTTGCACATTGCGGAAAGCTCTTCAAGGTTTGACGCAAGGCCGTAAAGATGAACCGTCATAACGGCTTTGACCTGCGGATATTTTTTGAAAGCTTTTCCGAGAGCTTCGAGAGAAATGCTCCAGTTTTCGTCACAGTCAATAAAAACCGGCGTTGCACCGACATAGATTATCGGGTTCGCAGTTGCGGAAAAAGTTAATGTCGGGCAAAAGACGATATCTCCCTCCCCTACTCCGGCGGCAAGCAGCGCCAGATGCAGGGCGGCGGTGCCTGAGCACAGTGCCGCTCCGAACTTTGCACCGATTTTTTCGCACAGCTCGGTTTCAAAGCAATCGACGTTTTTCCCAAGCGGAGCAACCCAGTTGGTGTCAAACGCCTCGCGCACATAATCAAGCTCATAGCCCTCATCGCTCATGTGCGGCGAGGACAGAAATATTTTTTTGTCCAATGTTTCAGCACTTCCCCAACAGACTTTTTATATGTTGTTAATGTTATTATAAAACTTCCCGCAGAAAAAAACAACTGCATTTCGGAAAAATGCAATTGTTAAATCAATATATTACAGAGGTTGTACCGTTTCCGGTTCCCCAACCGTCAATTTCTCCCCGCTGCATTGCACCGATTATTTTGCCTCTGATGTCGCCGTACTGCTTTTCGAAAGATGTGAGAAGCTCCTTGACTGCCTGCCTTTCTGTCACTCCGTCGGCGGGGCAGCGGCTTTTCACAACGGGAAGCTCCAGCTTTGCCGCAACTCGCGCCGGCTCGCTTTCGCGGGCAAAAATCATCGGTCTAATCATTGTGAGGTCTTTGCGCGAAAGATATGTTTTCGGGGAAAAGCAGCCGATATGTCCGCCGTTAAGCAGGTTCATCATAAAGGTTTCGGCGGCATCGTCCATATGATGCCCCAGAGCGATTTTGTTGCACCCCAGTTCCTTGGCGGCATCGTGCAGGGCACCCCTGCGCATTCTTGCGCACAGACTGCACGGATTTTTTTCTGCCCTGGTCTCAAAAATAATTTTTCCGAGCTCTGTACGTTTAATTATGTACGGCACTTCAAGCTGTTTGCACAGTTCGGACAGCCGCGAATAATCGGTGTTCTCACCGTTGAAGCACGGGTCAAGAGTTATGGCGAAAAGCTCATACTTTGCCGGATAAAAAATGCGCATACGGGCTAAAGCGGCAAGCATTGCAACGCTGTCCTTACCGCCGGAAAGTCCGACCGCAATACGATCACCGTCGCTGACCATGTCGTATTTTTCCATAGCGCAGCGCATTTTGCTCATCAGCTTTTGCATTTCAATCCTTCTTCAATCTGTGCTTCGTGCCGTCCGGTTCAACGATTCTGATGCTGTCGAGACTTCTCTCCAGATTGCCTCTGAACGCGGCAACATATTCCGCACGAAGCTGCTTTTGCTCCTCAAGCTCCTGTTCAGACAAGCCTTCTGTTCTTGACTTTCTTGCCAGAAAATTTATTCTGTCAATTTTTTCCTGCGTAATTTCAGGCATTATATTTCCTCCGTCTCGACGAGGTATCTCATAAGCGCGTCCTCATAGTCCGGCAGGCGGGAAAAGCCCGCGTCGTCAAGCGACTTTTTGGAAAGCCTTGAATTTAAAGGCCTGTCCGCCGCAGCACCGTACTCTTTGGTTGACACCGGATGTATCACGGTGGCGGACTTTTTGAGCTTCATGATGCACAGTGCAAACTCAGCCCATGAGCAAACGCCTTCATTGGTTGCGTGATAAACACCGTATTTTTCAGTAATTACCATGTCGCACAGCAGTTTTGCAAGGTCAACGGTATATGTCGGTGAGCCTACCTGGTCGCAGACGACGTTTATTGAGTCTCTTTGCGCGGCAAGGCGCAGCATAGTTCTGACAAAGTTTCCGCCGTTCTTACCGAACACCCATGAGGTTCTGACAACAAAACACTTGGGGCAGCAGCGCAACGCTTCAACTTCACCGGCAAGCTTCGTTTCACCGTAAACATTCAACGGCCTTTTCGGTGCGTTTGTTTCGAGAAAGCTCTCTCCGTCCGCTCCGAAGACATAGTCGGTGCTGATATAAATCATTTTTGCGCCGATTCTGCCGCATGCCGAAGCAATATTCCTCGTGCCGACAACATTGATTCTGTAGCACTTTTCCGGCTGCTCCTGCGCCTTGTCAACCGCAGTATACGCCGCGCAATGAATGACAGCGTCCGGGTGATAATCCTCAACAAAACCGTTC
>CAZIMM010000006.1:52735-55214 GCA_964540415.1 uncultured Eubacteriales bacterium | reverse complement strand
TGTTCTTGCTGCTGGTAACGATGTAAACATTATGGTATTCGATACCGAGGTTTATTCCAACACAGGCGGTCAGGCATCCAAGGCTTCGCAGATAGGTCAGGTTGCTCAGTTCGCGGCCGCGGGCAAGGCAATAGCCAAAAAGAGCCTTTCCGAAATCGCGATGAGCTATGGTTACATTTATGTCGCTCAGATAGCTATGGGCGCGAATATGAACCAGACCATCAAGGCAATAACCGAGGCTGAGGCTTACAATGGCCCGTCGCTCATAATCGCCTATTCACCCTGCGAAATGCATTCAATTAAGGGCGGCATGGTAAACTGCCAGAGTGAGATGAAGAAGGCGGTTGAATGCGGCTACTGGAATATGTTCCGTTACAATCCCGCGCTCAAAGAGAAGGGTGAGAATCCCTTGACAATCGACAGCAAGCCCGCAACCGGGAGTTACCGTGATTTCATCATGAGCGAGGCTCGCTATTCATCGCTAACCCGCTCGTTCCCCGAGCGCGCAAATTCGCTGTTTGACCTGGCTGAAAGAACCTCAGTTGAAAAATACAATCATCTTCTTCGCCTTAAGGATCTTTACGCACCCAAGGCTGACTGATTAGTCGCCTGATAAATCATCGGCTTACCTCGACGGCTGTGTTTCATTATGAAACACAGCCGTCTTTTTTAATTTTACTCTTTGCAAATTGTATATAATATGTTACAATAACTTTGCATGTTTTAAAGGAGCAAATATTCTCACGCAAGGGAGTGTTAAAATGAATAAAAAGGTTGAGCGCGCGGGCGAGGCTTTGCTCGCGAAGGTCGCCGGGGGCGCGACGGGTATTCTAAAGAAGAAAGGTGAAAAAGGCTTTATCAATAATCCGGCAGAGCCTATACCAAAGGCGCTGTTTGATAAAATCGAAAGGCCTGTGAGCGATTTCTTTACTGTCGGTTTCGGCTCAAAGGATGTCATGCCCGACGATATTGATACGCATAAGTATTACGTCGCCGGATACCGCTGGCGCAATCCCGCCGTCGGTGCGCTTGACCCGATGACCGCGAGCGCGGTTTGGGTTGACGATAACTCAGGGCGCGGCGGCGCGGTTTTTATTTCAATTGATAACGTTGGTCTGCTGCGCGAGGATGTGCTCACAATCAAGCGGATGCTCGAGGGCTTCTGCAAGGATACTCGCTGCCGCTCGATTACGGTTTGCTCAACTCATAACCACGCGGGCATTGATACAATGGGTTTATGGGGACCTCTGCCGAGAAGCGGGCGTGACCAGAAATATATGGATATTATGTTTGAGGGCGCGCGCCAGGCGGTACTTGCTGCGTATGCCGACAGGCGCAACGGGCAGCTTTATCTCGGGCGCAAGGATGATGAAAACAACCTTCAGCGTGACTCCCGTCTGCCGTGGTGCTTTTCAAAAACCATGACTCGAATCCGCTTTGTCCCCGATGACGGCGGCAGGGAAATATACATACTTAATTTCGCATCTCATTCCGAATCCCTGCTCGGCAGGAATTCACTTATCAGCGCTGATTTCCCCTGCTATATCCGTCGCGAAATCAAAGAAAAAACAGGCGCGGATACCATTTACTTCGTTGGCGCCATAGGCGGACTTATCAGACTTATCGAATACTGTGAGGATAATGTTCAGTCAACAATTACCGAGGGTAAGCTGCTCGCGCAGACGGCGATGTCAATAACCGATGAGGTTCGCCTTGAGCCGATGCTGAATATTATCAGGCAGGAGTTTTATTGCGAAGCGGAGAATATCGTTCTTTTGCTTGGTGCGAAGTTCGGAATAATAAATGCCAAGGTTTATTATGACTCGCGCGGCTCGCTTCGCCACTCGCTTAAAACCGAAATGAGCTTCATGCAGCTCGGCGAGCTGAATATGCTGTTTTTGCCGTGCGAGCTTTTCCCCGAGCTTGCGTACGGCGGCTACCTGAGCGCCGAGGAGAGCGGAACGGGCAAAGGTCCTGAAATCAACCCTCTGCCGCTTGTTGACATCGCGGGCGATAAGAATCTGCTCGTTTTCGGGCTGTCAAACGATGAGATCGGCTATGTTCCGCCACCTAATGATTATGTGCTTAATGAGAATACTCCCTTTGTCAACGCCGGCAAAGACAGGCTCGGGAGAAATCACTATGAGGAAACAAACGGGCTCGGTATCAAAACCGCGCAGATAATCGCGGACACCTTTGCCGATATGATAAAAACCGTAAAGGAGAGCTAAAATGAAAAAGAATTACATAGACTTTTTACTTAATAACGAGACCGCTAAAACGCTTTTTGCCGCGGCAAAGGATGAGCCGATTTTTGACTGGCACTGCCATCTTTCTCCGAAGGAAATCTATGAGAACGCGCAGCCCGAAAGCATATGGGCGCTTTGGCTCGCGGGTGACCACTATAAATGGCGCGCGATGCGTTCATGCGGTATTGAAGAAAAGTACATAACAGGCTCTGCCTCTCCATACGAAAAAT
>CAZIMM010000006.1:28209-52725 GCA_964540415.1 uncultured Eubacteriales bacterium | reverse complement strand
CAAAGCCTGGGCAGCGGCAATGCCACGGCTTATAGGCAACCCTCTTTATCATTGGACTCACCTTGAGCTTCAGCGGTATTTCGGCATTTATGAAACCCTCAGCGAAAAAACCTGCGATGATATCTGGACGAGGGCAAACGAAAAAATTAAGGCAGGCGGCTTCACCCCGCGCGAACTGATTACCGCCTCAAATGTCACATGCCTTTGCACCACGGATGACCCGGCGGATACGCTCCAATATCATAAGCTTATCGCAGAGGATAAGTCCTTTAAATGCAAGGTTATCCCTGCTTTCCGCCCCGATAAGGCGCTTGGCATTGACCTTAACGGCTGGCGCGAATGGCTTGAATCGCTTAAAAAGACTTCAGGCAAAAAAATCGAAAGCTTTGCCGAATTGGTGGAAACGCTCGGCGAAAGACTTGAATTTTTTGCTCAAATGGGCTGCCGCGCGAGTGACTGTGCTTTCATGCGCGTGCCATTTGCCAGAGCAGATGCCGCCGAGCTTGAAACCATCTTCGCAAAGGCGTGTAAAGGTGAAACCCTTGACACCGTTGAAGCCGATAAATTCAAGACCGAGCTGATGCATTTCTTTGCCTCTGAGTATTCAAAACGAGGCTGGGGCATGGAAATCCACATCGGCCCAATGCGCAACAATAATACCGCCGCATTTAAGAAGCTCGGCCCCGACATGGGCTATGATTCCATCGCGGATTATGAGGTTGCTTATAATCTGTCAAGGCTGCTTGATTACTTTGAGAATGACGGAATTCTGCCGCGCACAATTCTTTTCACACTTAACCCGAAGGATAATTATGTTCTCGGCTCAATGCTGGGCAACTTCCAGGGCTGCGAGGCTGTCAGCAAGCTTCAATTCGGCTCTGCCTGGTGGTTCAATGACAATCTTGACGGTATGCGCGAGCAGATGAAGGCGCTTGCAAATCTCGGTGTGCTGGGCAAATTTGTTGGCATGGTCACGGATTCACGCTCCTTCCTCTCCTATCCGAGGCACGAATATTTCCGCCGCATTTTCTGCTCTCTTGTCGGCGATATGGTTGAACGCGGCCTTTATCCGTGGGATGAGGATTCACTTTGTGCGATTGCAAAAGATGTGGCGTTCACAAACGCCGCCGAATACTTCGGTATTGAATGATGAAAAGTTTGAACACATTTAAAAAAGCACTATGCTGTGCGCTTGCGGTGATTTTCGCGGTGCTTCTCACTTCATGTTCGGGAGGCGGCGATCTTCTTCCGCAGGTGAAAGAACCGACAACATCCAACACAGTGCGACTGACCTTCCCGGAAGGGCTTACCGCTGTTGAAGCGGCGGCACTGCTTGAACAAAACGGAGTGTGCCCTGCTGCGGATTTCATTGCCGCCGTGCAAGCTCCGCAATATTCCTTTTCATATCTTTCGGCAATTGATGTTCCCGAGCATCGCCCGTTTTTGCTTGAGGGATATGTTTATCCGGACACCTATGAGTTTTACCGGAACGAGGATGCACAGAGTGTGCTCACCAAATTTTTGAAAAACTTTGAAACCCGGATAACTCAAAACGACGTGCAGCGTGCCGCCGAGCTAGGTTACACTGTTGATGAGGTGCTCACAATCGCCTCAATAATTCAGGAGGAGGCAATCGACAGCGAGATGCCCATGGTCTCCTCGGTTTTGCACAACAGGCTGAACTCCTCATACGGCAAGCTGGAATGCGACGTGACAATAGCATACCTCAATGACTTCGTTGCGCCTTACATTGAAAACGGTGTTGAGCTCTACCGTGAATATTACAACGCCTACAAGTTTTCCGGACTGCCCGCAGGGCCCATCACAAACCCGGGACGTGCCGCAATTGACGCAGCACTGTACCCTGCCGAAAGTGATTACTACTTCTTTTTGACCGATGAAAGCGGAGGCTTTCATTATTCGGTAACGTGGGATGAGCACAGCAGAAACGTGGCAAAATATATGAAATAATTTTATGAGGTGCACCTGTTTTGAATCAGAAACTGGAAAGAATTCTTCCGCTTGTGCAGAAACCCGGACGTTATGTCGGAGGCGAACTCAACAGCGTCGTCAAGGACAAGTCCTCCGTTGCCCTGCGCTATGCTTTTTGCTTCCCGGACAGCTATGAAATCGGGATGTCACATCTCGGAATGAAGATACTGTATTCGCTTGTCAACGCACGCGACGACGCCTGGTGCGAGCGAGTTTTTGCACCCTGGCCGGACATGGAGCAGCTCATGCGAAGCGAGGAAATACCGCTGTATGCGCTCGAAAGCGGTGACCCGGTTTCCGACTTTGACGTTATCGGGTTCACACTTCAATATGAGATGTCCTACACAAACGTGCTCAACATGCTCGACCTTGCCGGAGTTCCCCTGCGCAGTGCCGACAGAAGCTTCCTGACGCCGCTTGTGATAGCAGGCGGTCCCTGCGCGTGCAACTCCGAGCCGGTTGCCGATTTTTTTGACATCGTTCTTCCCGGCGAGGGCGAGGAGGTCACGGGAGAGCTGCTCGACCTGCTGAAAGAGCACAAGGAGAAGGGCTCTTCAAAAGAAGAATTCCTGCTTGCGGCGTCAAAAATACAAGGGGTTTATGTCCCCTCATTCTATAACGTTGAATACAATTCCGACGGCACGGTGGCAGCAATCGTCCCGTTGCACGGAGCGCCGGAAAAGGTTGTCAAGCGCATCGTTTCAGACCTTGACAGCTGCTTTTATCCCGACAGCTTTATCGTCCCTTACATTGAGGTTGTGCACGACAGGGCTGTTGCCGAGATTTTCAGAGGCTGCATCCGCGGCTGCCGTTTTTGCCAGGCCTGCTTCATTTATCGCCCTATTCGCGAAAAGTCCGCGCAGACAGTGGATGCTCAGTGCCGCAGGCTCTGTGAATCCACGGGCTACGATGAAATTTCCCTGTGCTCTCTGAGCACCAGCGATTATTCGCAGATTGAGCCGCTGTTGGAAAACCTGCTTGACTGGACGCAGACTGAAAAAGTCAACGTCTCACTGCCGTCACTGCGGGCGGACAATTTTCCCCGTGAGCTAATGGAAAAGCTTTCGGCAGTGCGGCGCAGCGGTCTGACCTTTGCTCCGGAGGCGGGCACTCAGCGTCTGCGCGACGTAATCAACAAAAACATCACCGAGGACGAGGTTATTTCGACCGCCGCCAAAGCCTTCGACGGCGGCTGGACAAACGTCAAGCTGTATTTTATGCTCGGACTTCCGACCGAAACTTCCGAGGACGTGCGCGGAATTGCCGAGCTTGCGCAAAAGGTTGTTGACGAGTTCTACCGCAATCCGAACAAGCCGAAGGGCAAGAGCGTCAACGTTTCAATAAGCGTCGCGTCATTTGTGCCGAAGCCGTTCACGCCGTTCCAGTGGGAGGGGCAGGACAGCATGGCAGCTCTGCTTGAAAAGCAGCGCATGCTCATTAATTCAATCACATCGCGCAAAATCAGCTACAGCTTCCACGAGGTCAAAACCAGTTTTATGGAGGGAGTGCTTGCACGCGGAGACAGGAGGCTGTCCGCCGTAATCGAGCAGGTTTGGAGAAACGGAGGAAAGTTCGACAGCTGGGATGATATGTTCAGTTTTGACCGCTGGATGAATGCCTTTGAAGCATGCGGACTCGATTTTATGCCTGCAGACACAGGGATTATTCCGAAATTCTTCCGTGGTCTGTTATGGATTACGGCATATCGGAAATCTTTTTAAAAAATGAAAACGAAAAAGCAAAGCACGGCGAAACAACTCCCTGCTGCCGTGAAAAGTGCGCCGGCTGTGCGGCGTCAAAGCTCAACGGAGGTGCCTGCGATGCGCTTGGTCAGAATCCGCTTCACTAAAACCGGAGCGGCAAAATATATATCCCATCTTGATTTGACGCGCTGCATGACTCGGGCGGTCAGACGCGCGGGAATTCCGCTGTGGTATACGGAGGGCTTTAATCCTCACCCTTACATGACCTTCACCGCTCCCCTTCCGCTCGGAGTTGAGAGCCTGTGCGAGGCGATGGATGTGAAAATTGTGGACGACACACCGTGCGATGTGCTCGTCGAAAAGCTGTCGGCCGTTATGCCGCGCGGAATTGCGATTGTGTCCGCCGACGACAATCCCTCGGATTTTTCTCTGATAACCTGTGCGGACTATACAATTGTTCTCAACGGCGCGGACGGAATTGCAGACAGAATTTCACGGGTGCTCTCAGGCGACAGCTTGCCCGCAATGAAATCCGGCAAAGCCGGCCGCAAAAAGGTAATGAAAGAGATTAACCTCATTGATTATGTCCGCTCTTTCTCCGTTACCGGTGACACAGGCGAGGCAACGCTTCAAATCAGGCTGGACACAGGAAATGTCCGCAGCACCAATCCGCTGCTTTTGCTTGACGCGCTTGCGAAGGCGACGGGCGAAAATTTCCGCACTGTATCGCTTTGCCGCACCGCTCTATTCACCGATGAAGGAGAGTTTCACTGACACTTGAACATAAAATTCACAGACTCTTGTGTTTGCGGGCATTGACTTTAGCAGGATAATGTGGTACATTATTAACACGTTAACAAAGAAAACGGAGGTTTAGTAATTATGAAAAAAAGGTATCTCGCTCTCATCATGGCGCTTGTAGTATGCGCGCTGTCCCTTGCTCTTGCCGCTTGCGGGAACAAATCAGACGTTGAGCCTGCAGACGCCGACACAACGGCGACAGGCGGTGATACACAGTCCGACGCTGAATGGGACTACATTTCCGAAAAAGGTAAACTTGTCATCGGCATCACAGATTTTGCTCCCATGAATTATTATGAGGACGACGGCACTCTCACAGGTTTTGACACCGAGTTTGCAAAGGCAGTCGGCGAAAAGCTCGGACTTTCCGTTGAGTTCAAGGAAATTGTCTGGAAGTCAAAGGAAATCGAGCTTGAATCAAAAGCTATCGACTGCATCTGGAACGGCTTCACGGTTGACGAGGAGCGCATGCAGCAGTTTGATTTCTCAAGCAACTATCTTGAAAATAAGCAGGTCATTGTCATCAACAAGGCCAATGCGGGCAAATACACCTCTCTCGATTCCTTCAAGGGCGCTTCAGTTGTTGCCGAGGAAGGTTCCGCAGGTGAAAGCGTTGTGCTTTCCGGCACAGAATTCAAGCTTAATTACACTCCGGTTGATTCGCAGGCAAAGGCTCTGCTTGAGGTTAAGTCCGGCACAGCAGATGTTGCGGTTATCGACTATGTTATGGCAAAATATCTTGTCAACA
Organism: uncultured Eubacteriales bacterium; assembly: GCA_964540415.1. Lineage (GTDB taxonomy): Bacteria > Bacillota > Clostridia > Oscillospirales > Acutalibacteraceae > CAZIMM01. The sequence continues at coordinate 47,481 of CAZIMM010000006.1, read as the reverse complement.
CAGACACCGATTATGCCGACCTCACAGTGCTTGAAGGCGATGATTTCTCCATCTCCTCGAGCGAATACTATGCAATCGGCTTCAGAAAGCCGAGCACTGTCACTGTTGAAAAGGTCAACGCTGCCATTGCCGAGCTGAAGGCTGACGGCACTCTTGCCTCCCTCGCCGAGAAATACGGCATTGCCGATGCAATTGCCGGCTGATTACGTTATAACTATAACCCGGAGGGCTGTATCGTAGCCTCGATACAGCCCTTTTTGATTGAGGAGCATTCATGAGCTTTTTTGATGTCAACACCATGCTGCTTGACGGTTTCAAGCAGACGCTCTTTATCTTCCTGATGACCCTTCTTGCCGCAATACCTCTCGGTTTGATCATCTCCTTCTGCACCATGAGCAAGATCAGAGTCATCAAGGCTATATCCAAAACTCTTGTCTGGATAATCAGAGGAACGCCGCTGATGCTCCAGGTTATTATTGTGTTCTACGGTCCCGGACTGATGTTCGATGCACCGATGAAATCGAGGATGACTGCGGTTCTGATTGCTTTCGTCGTCAACTATTCCGCCTACTTTTCCGAGATTTACAGAGGCGGCATCGAAAGCATATCCGTCGGGCAGTATGAAGCCGGTCAGGTGCTCGGCATGACGCGCTCGCAGACATTCTTCCGCGTTGTACTTATGCAGGTTGTCAGACGTATCCTGCCGCCGATGAGCAATGAAATAATCACTCTGGTCAAGGATACCTCTCTTGCAAGGGTTGTTGCGGTTATGGAAATCATCATGGTCGCGGAAAAGTTCACTGCCAAAGGGCTTATCTGGCCGCTGTTTTACACCGGAGTTTTCTACCTTGCGTTCAGCGGAATACTAACCCTGCTGTTCGGCTTCATTGAGAAAAAGCTGAATTACTACAAAGCCTGAGATAAGGAGGGGTCATATGCCTATACTCGAAGTGAGCAATTTATACAAAAGCTTCGGCAGCACAACGGTGCTTAACGGCATCAATTTTTCGCATGACGAGGGAAAAGTGCTTGCGATTATCGGCTCGTCCGGCAGCGGAAAAACAACGCTTCTGCGCTGCATAAATTCGCTTGAAACCGCTGACAAGGGAAAAATCACCGTCAACGGCAATGTGGTTTTCAATTCCTCAAGCACAGTTAAGGAAAGCGCAAGGGAGAAAAGACGCAAGCAGTTGAGCGTCGGTCTGGTTTTTCAGTCCTTCAACCTTTTTCCGCAGTACAATGTTCTTGACAATGTCACCCTTGCCGTCAGGCTTCAGGCTGCGCAGCGGGATGATTTCAAAAAGAACAAGAAGCAGATTTTCGCTGAAGTTGATGAAAAAGCGAAAAATATCCTCAACAGTGTCGGTCTGCTTGAAAAATGCAGCAGTTATCCGTGCGAGCTGTCAGGCGGTCAGCAGCAGAGGGTGAGCATTGCCCGTGCCCTGGCGCTAGACCCTGCAATACTCTTTTTTGATGAGCCAACCTCCGCTCTTGATCCGGAACTGACGGGCGAAATCCTTAAAGTTATCCGCTCGCTGGCAGAAAAGAAGATGACGATGGTCATTGTCACGCACGAGATGAAGTTTGCGCGCGATGTTGCGGACAGAATCATTTTCATGGACTCCGGCCTCATTGAGGAGGAGGGCACTCCGGACGAAGTATTCAACCACACAAAGTCCGAACGTACACGCGCGTTTATCGGAAAAATTGTTGACAGATAATTTTTTCAGGAAAGCTTTTGTTAATTGACACTTACCGTTTGAGGTGATACAATAGCCTCAATCGGCACACCGCTGTTTTTGCCGACAGCGGTTTTTGTTTTATCTGCCGACACAGAAAGGACACTTATGCACGAAAAAGCCTTGATGACAGAGTTAATCCGCGTTGCGGAAACAACTCTTGCCGATTACAGCGTTGAAAAAGTGAACTCTGTCACGGTGAAGGTCGGCGCTCTCGCGGGGGTTTTGCCGCAGGCGTTTTCGTTCGCCTTTGATGCTCTGACACCCGGAACGTCACTCGGTGGTGCAAGGCTGATAATGCAGAAATTTGCGGCAGTCGTGCGCTGCGGTGAGTGCTTTTGTGAATATGAACCGGCCTCGCCTCCGTTTTCCTGCCCGTTTTGCGGCAGCTGTGTTTTCAAAATCATCAAGGGGGAGGAAGTATTCATCGAAAGCATCGATGCAAAGCTCCGCCCCGATTCTGAAAGGAAGAATTAGCCATGTCGGAAATCAAAGTTAACACTGACCTGAAAGCCCTTAACAACGAAATTGCCGCAAAGAACAGAGAGAAAACACACGGCAACGGTGTTTTTGTGTTGAATATTCTGGGCTCCCCCGGCTCGGGCAAGACCACCCTGCTCGAAAACCTGCTGCCCCTGCTTTCAAGTAAATATTCCGTCGCGGTCATTGAGGGCGACCTCGAAACCCGCAACGATGCCGACAGAATTGAGAAAACAGGCGTAAAAGCATTGCAGATAAACACAAACGGCGGCTGCCATCTTGACGCACGCATGATTGAAGCTCAGCTTGAAAAAGTTGACCTCAGCTCGACAGAGCTGCTGATTATCGAAAACGTGGGCAATCTTGTGTGCCCCGTTTCGTTCGACTTGGGTGAGGATTTGCGAATTGTCGTGCTGAGCACCGCCGAGGGCGAAGACAAGCCCCTGAAATATCCTAACGCAATGATAAAGACCGATGCTGTCGTTATTTCAAAAGCCGATATTGCGCAGTATGTCGGCGTGAATGTCGACGCAATGACAAAAAATGTTCTTTCCGTCAACCCGAATGTGACGGTTCTGACCACAGGAAAAACTGACGGAGTTTACTCTGCTCAAAATGTTGCCGATTTTATTTCGGAGAAGCTTTCAAGATGAGCAGTGCAATCCGCCTGCGTGTAAGCATTAACGGTACGGTTCAGGGTGTCGGCTTCAGGCCCTTCCTTTTCCGTGCCGCAAATTCGCTCGGGCTTACGGGCTTTACTCAGAACACAGCCGACGGTGCGCTTGCCGAAGTTGAGGGAAGCGAGCCCGGCTGTTTACGTTTTGTTGAAATGATTTCCGAACAGCCACCCGCCGCGGCACGCGTGTGTGAAGTGAAGGTTGAACATATCACACCGCGCGGTGACACAGAGTTCACAATTATTCCGAGCAACGGCGGCGCCGCGCAGACCTTTGTTTCGCCCGACATCGGCATGTGCGATGAATGCCTTGCAGACATCGTGCGTGACAGCGACAGGCACTTTCTCTATCTGTTCACCAACTGCACAAACTGCGGACCGAGGTTTTCGATTATTGACTCAGTCCCTTATGACAGAATGAACACCTCCATGGCGCAATTCGCCATGTGCGGCGAGTGCGCGAAAGAATACGGCAACCCGGAGAACCGCCGTTTTCACGCCCAGCCCGTCGCCTGCCCCGATTGCGGTCCTCAGGCAGTGCTCATTGAAAGCGGAGCTGAATACCGCGGAGAGAATTTATTTGCCGAATTCGACAGACTGATAAATTCCGGCAAGACAGTTGCTGTAAAGGGTATCGGCGGATATCATCTCGTTTGCAGTGCCTTTGACAACTCAGCGTCGGAGAGACTGAGAAAAGCAAAAAAACGCTTTGACAAGCCGATGGCAGTGATGGCAAGGGACATTGAAACCGTCAGAAGGCTCTGTGAGGTTAACACCTTTGAGGAGCGTCTTTTGACGAGCGCCGAAAAGCCGATTGTTCTGCTGAAGCGTGTCCGGGAGTGTGCAATTGCACCCGATGTTTACCGCGACAGCGACAGGCTCGGCGTTATGCTTCCTTACACCCCTCTGCATTTTCTGCTCATGCGCAACCATGATTCACTGGTGATGACGAGCGGAAATTATTCGGATTCCCCGATGATTTTTGACGATGAAACGGCACAAAAGATCCTGCCCGGGCTTGCCGATGCGGTTCTCACCCATAACAGACTCATACGCCGCAGGGTTGATGACAGCGTTGTTTTTGCCGGAGAAACCGGTGTGCACCTTATCAGGCGCGCGCGCGGTTATGTGCCGGAGCCTATCCATGTCGGCGGCAAAGCAAGTGTGCTTGCCTTCGGCGCTCAGCAAAAGAACACCTTCACTCTGACAAAAAACGGCTATGCCTTTTTGAGCGGGCACATAGGCGACCTTGACTATCCGCAGGCGGAAGCCTTTCTCAAAAGCGAGGCGGAGGCTTTTTGCGGACTTTTTGCCGCCAAGCCCGAGCTGGCGGTATGCGACCTTCACCCGGATTATGTTTCCTCCAGGCTTGCCCGTGAAAGCGGACTTCCCGTTGTCACCGTCCAGCATCACCGCGCGCATTTTGCAAGTGTACTTGCCGAACGCGCTGAAAAAGCAAGCGATATCGCGGGCTTTGTCTTTGACGGCTCCGGGCTTGGGGATGACGGTACGCTTTGGGGCGGCGAGCTGCTTTTCGGCGGAATCGGCGGAAGCCGGCGCGTCGGACATCTGCGCACCTTCTCTCTGCCCGGCGGAGAAAAGGCGGTGCGCGAGCCGTGGAGATGTGCCTGTTCCTTGATTTCGGACACTCTCGGTGAGCAGCGGGCAATCAGCTTTTTCGAGTCCGCCGATTTTGACGCACAGCGCTTGCTGGCTGCTGTGAAGGCGGGGATAAATTCTCCCACAACTTCATCAGTCGGCAGACTTTTTGACGCGATTTCCGCAATTGCCGGGCTTTGCTTTATTTCTTCCTATGAAGGGCAGGCGGCGGTGCGGTTGGAAAGTGCTGCCGATATGTCCGAGAGCGGCTCATACTGCTTCGGAATTTATGACCTTGACGGTCAGACGGTTTTCGACTACAGACCCGTCATCGAACAAGCGGTGAGTGACAGGCTGGCGGGAACTGCACCGGGAGTCATCTCTGCACGCTTTCACCGTGCGCTGGCAGAGTTGACCGTCAGACTTGCGGAGCGCCTTGACACGCGCAAAATTGCGCTTTCCGGCGGAGTGTTTCAAAACGCACTTTTGCTCAACACCACGGTTCGCCTGCTTTCCGACAAAGGTTTTACCGTTCTGACAAACAACACCGTTCCGACAAACGACGGCGGCATTTCCTTCGGGCAGGCCGCCTCGGCAATTTTTGAAACGAAGTGATTTTTATGTGCCTTGCAATACCGGGAAGAATCATTAAAATTGAGAATGCGGATTCCGCCGTTATAGACTACAGCGGAGTGACGGCGACAGCTTCCCTGCGTCTTGTTCCGGAAGCGAAAATCGGCGACATGGCGCTTGTTCACGCGGGCTTTGTCATACAGCTTCTTGACGAGGAGGCCGGCAAGGAATTAAAAGAGCTTGTTGACGAAATCGTGGGGTATGCAGATGAGGGATGAAATAAGCCGCGTCACACGGGAAATCGCAAGACTGTCGGACGGCATCGGGGAAACCAAGATTATGGAGGTCTGCGGCACACATACGGCCGCCATCGCACAATCCGGGCTGAAAGCTCTGCTTCCCGAAAACATCACGTTTGTGTCGGGACCCGGCTGCCCTGTCTGCGTAACACACTCCGGCGACGTTTCTGCGGCAGTTTCACTTGCCGAAAGCGGCGTCACGGTTTTTTGCTGCGGCGACATGATGCGTGTTCCCTGCTCCGCCGGGAGCTTGTCCTCAGCACGTGAAAGCGGTGCGGATGTCAGGCTTGCACTCTCACCTCTCGATGCGGCTCGTGCCGCCCTTCTGCAGCCCGAAAAGCAGTTTGTCTTTTTCGCGGTGGGCTTTGAAACCACCGGTGCGCACACCGCGGCACTGATTGAATTTGCTCTGAACAACAATATAAAAAATCTCTCTGTGCTCTGCTCGCACAAGACTATGCCTGCTGCAATCACCTCACTTCTGGGCAGTGGGCAAACCCGGATATCCGCACTGCTCTGTCCCGGACACGTTGCCGCAATCACCGGCAGTGACGAATTCGGCTTCATACCGGAAAAGCTGCATATGCCGGCTGTGATTTCCGGCTTTGAGCCCTACGACATTCTTGTGTCCGTTCTCAAAATATGTTCACTGCTCAGCCGAGGCAAAAACGAGTGTGTGAATATGTATCCACGGGTTGTCACTTCCCGCGGCAACCCGACGGCGAAAGCTCTCATCAATGATTATTTTGAACCGTGTGACGCTCTCTGGCGCGGGCTCGGGAGCATTGCCGGGAGCGGATTGGCACTGCGCGAAAGTTATTCGTTTTTTGACGCCCGAAAGCGCTTTGACATAAAAGCATCGAACGAGAAAGACCCGCCGGGCTGTATTTGTTCTTCAATTCTCCGGGGTGAAAAATCTCCGCAGCAGTGCGCCAATTTCAAAACCTTCTGCACTCCCGGACATCCGCTCGGCCCTTGCATGGTTTCGTCCGAGGGAAGCTGCTCGGCACAATTCAAATACGGCTAAGGTGGTTATTATGGACGACAGAATTACTCTTGCTCACGGCTCCGGCGGCAGACTTTACCGTGAACTGGTTGAAAACATCTTTCTCCCCGCTTTTGCAAACGACACTCTCGCCGAGCTCGGAGATTCCGCAGTTTGCACGGGCGCTGAAGAAGTTGCAATCACAACGGACAGCTTCGTAGTCAATCCCCTCTTTTTCCCCGGCGGCGACATCGGCTCGCTTGCTGTGAGCGGCACTGTCAACGACCTTGCTGTGAGCGGTGCTGTACCGAAGTATCTGACCTGCGGAATGGTCATTGAAACCGGATTTGAAATTGAAATGCTCAAAAAAATAGCTTTTTCAATGGCGAAAACCGCGAAGGCGGCGGGAGTCAGGATTGTCACCGGGGACACAAAGGTTGTTGAAAAGGGCTGCGCGGACGGCATTTTCATCAACACCTCCGGAGTCGGTCTGTTTCCTGGAGGCAGAAAGCCTCTTGTGCAGAAAGTACTGCCGGGCGACGTGATAATCTGCACCGCACCGATTGCGCGCCACGGCACGGCAATCATGGCAGCGCGCACCGGAATGGATTTTTCCCCGGTGCCGGAAAGCGACGCAAAGCCTCTTGCCTCGCTGATTAACGCGGCGCTTGCCTGCGGTGCGGAAATTCATGCGATGCGAGACCCGACGCGGGGCGGCGTGGCGGCAACCCTCGACGAGTGGGCGGGAAGAGAAACCGACATCACCGTTGAGCAGGAAAAGCTGCCCGTAAGCGACAACGTCAACGGGATTTGCGAGCTGCTCGGACTTGACCCCCTGTTCATTGCCAACGAGGGTGTTATTCTGATGAGCACGGCAAAAAGCGATGCGGACAAGCTCCTCCGGGCTCTCCGCAATCACCCCGACGGGCGCAACGCGGCAATTATCGGCTTTGCGGAAAAGGGCATCGGCCATATATATGCTTTGACAGATATCGGCACATTACGACGAATTGTTTTGCCGGACGGCGAAATTCTTCCCCGCATTTGCTGATTATTTGACATTTATAAACATTGTTAAATTTTTAATATGTATTGATTTTTCACACTTAAGTGATAGAATTGTCGTAACATTTTTCACGAACACACGGCATAGTTTTTGCCGCTGACAGGCAGGTCGATTTTATGAGCAATTATATACTTGCAGCCGGAATTGCAGTTCCCTTTTTCGGAGCTTTTCTTCTTCCCCTTCTCGGAAGAATCAACGAAAAGTTGCGAAACGGTGCTGCGCTCACTTTTGTTTTGACATCGTTTGTCTGTTCGCTGTGCGCGCTTGTTTCGCTTCTCAACGGACATACACTGTCAACCGGGTCTTTGCAGCTCCCGCTTGGGCTTTCTTTCGGCTTCACGGCGGATGCACTTGCGGTCTTCATGGCTCTCACCGCATCGTTGGTGAGCTGCATAATCATCATCTACTCCTTCGGCTATATCAGTGAATACCGGCACCAAAATGAATATTACATGATGGTCACGCTGTTCATCGGAACAATGATGGGGCTTGTTTATTCGACAAACCTCATTGCGATTTACACCTTCTGGGAGATCTCTTCTCTTTGCTGCTGGCGGCTCATCGGTTTTTACCGTGAGGAAATCACCGTTCGCAGGGCAAACAAGGCATTTATTGTCACTGTGCTCGGCGCACTTTTTATGCTTGTCGGCTTCCTCGGTATTTACGGAGAATACGGCACGTTTGAACTCACACAGCTTGTCGGCAAGAGTGCTCCGTCATGGGCTGTAGCGCTCATTCTTTGCGGTATTCTTTCAAAATCCGCAACCTTTCCTCTGCACAGCTGGCTGCCGGACGCGGGTGTCGCACCCTCTCCCGTCACATCCCTGCTGCATGCCGCCGTGCTTGTTAAAATCGGCGTTTTCGCATATGCACGGCTGTTCATCCTCACCTTTGACATTGACAAGGCTTTCACGCTTGCCGTGCCGGTTATCGCTGCTGTCAGCGCCCTTATCAGCGCCGGAGCTGCTTTCAAGGCAACGGACATAAAGCGGGTTGTCGCCTATTCCACAATCAGCCAGCTGGCATTCATCCTTCTCGGGCTGTCCTGCGGCAACAAGGCCGGCATTGTCGGCGGCCTTCTTTACATTCTCGCGCACAGCATTGCAAAGGGCGGATTGTTCTTATGCTGCGGCATAGTTGAACACAACGTGCACACAAAGGACATGACAAAGATGGGCGGGCTCATCAAAACAATGCCGAAAACCGCCGTTGCATATGTGCTGTGCGCACTGTCCGTTATGGGTATACCGCCGTTTTCCGGGTTCTTTGCAAAATATCTTGTTATTGACGGAATTGTGTCCGCGGGTCATCCCGTGCTGGGCGCAGTTTTCATTGCCGGAGCTGTGATGACGGTTATGTATCTCACCAGGCTTTTTGTCAAGGTGTTTCTCGGCGAGCAAACCTTTCCGGACGCGAAGGAGGGCACGCCGTGCATGGTCGGAGGAGTGCTCACGCTCGGCGCTCTCGCGCTTGTGCTCGGCTTTTTGATTTTCCTTCCCTCACGGCTCGCGGAGCTTGTTACGGAGGTGCTGTGAAATGAACACTGTTTGTGAATTTTTGTCACGCGGGCAGAATTTGCTCGCCTTCACCGTGATGCTCCCGTTGTTCTTTGCTCTGCTCATGCTCGTGTTCAGAAAAAAACATATCCCAACTCTTGCTGCAGTTGCGGCAGGCTCGATTGCAAACCTCATTGTCTGCACCTGCCTTTATTTCGGCGGCGGAGAATTTTCAACATCACTGGCATTCGGGCCTTTCGGAATGGGGCTTGACCTGTGCGTTTTCCCCTATTCTGCTCTTTTCCTCTTTTTGACCTCCTGCGCCTTTACCTTTGTCACCCTGTACGGTGCGGTCTGGCTCAAAGGCAAAAACAGCAGCGGTTTGTTTTTGTTTTATATGTTTGTCAGCCTGTCAATGCTCAACGGTGCTTTCCTGTGCGACTCGCTGAGCACAATGCTGTTCTTCTGGGAGGGTCTGCTGTGCACACTGTTCGGCACACTGCTCATCGGCAACAGCAGGAATTACCGCGCGGCTCTCAAGGCGCTCACTCTCTCCGGCACGGCTGATTTGCTGCTGATGCTCGGCATAATCATCACGGTGAATGTTGCAGGCACATCGAAAATCAGCGAAATGTCCGCCATTCCGCTTGACGGCATCGGCTTTGCGGGCTTCATTTGCCTCATGCTCGGTGCGTTGGGCAAGGCGGGCTGTATGCCCTTCCACAGCTGGATACCGGAGGCGTCACAAAGCGCTCCGATTCCGTTCATGGCTGCATTCCCCGGAGCACTTGAAAAGCTGTTGGGCATATATCTTGCGGTGAGGGTTATAACCAATGTTTACGCCGTCACTCCTGGCAGTGCCGCAAGCCTGACAATTATGGCAATCGGTGCAGTCACGCTCGTTTGCGGAGTTGCAATGGCACTCATTCAGAAGGACATGAAAAAGCTGCTGTCCTACCACGCGATCAGTCAGGTAGGCTATATGGTGCTCGGAATCGGCTCAGCACTCCCCGTGGGTATTCAGGGCGGACTGTTCCATATGCTCAACAACGTTGTTTACAAAAGTGCGCTGTTCATGATTGCCGGCATAATCGAGCAAAAGCTCGGCACAACGGATTTGCGCAAGTTCTCCGGTCTCGGTAAAAAGATGCCTGTCACCGCCGTGTGCTTCACTGTATGCGGACTTTCAATTGCCGGAGTTCCCCCGTTCAACGGATTTTTCTCCAAAGAGCTGATTTTTGATTCCGCATTGGAAACCGGCGGTGTCTTGGGCGGCATTTTTTATGCCTGTGCGCTTGTCGGAGCGTTCATGACGGCAGTCTCCTTCCTCAAAATGGGTCGTGCCGCTTTTTCCGGCAAGGAACAGCTTCCCGAAGGTGTGACGCGCGTCGACGAAAAAGGACTTGCCCTCAAAGCTCCTGTGTGCCTTCTCTCCGCGCTTTGCGTGCTGTTCGGTGTTTTTAACACTCTGCCGGTGAACGGATGGTTTGCCGAGGTTACAGGTTCGGCGGAAAAGCACGGCGGTCTGCCATCCTCCGTTCTTCTTGTTGCCGTTTCGGTTTTTGTTCTGCTGCTTGCCGTCGCCGACCATATTTTCGGCTGCAGGAAAAGCGGAAAACCGATTAACGCCGCAGACCATATCCACTATGCGCCTGTTCTCCATCGGATTTATTCACTTGCCGAAGCGGGTAAATTCGACCCGTACAATTATCTGACAAAGCTTGTGAGCGGGTTTTCGTTTGTATGCGTAAAAATCGAAAGCGCAGTCAGCTTTGTTTATGACAAGTTCGTGCCCTCGGCAGTCGGCCTTGCAGAGAACGTGCTTCACCGCGTTGACAACGGCTTGCTTTCAAGATATCTTGCGGCTGTTCTGGCAGGTGTGCTGATTATCGCGGCAGTGTTCTTTATTGCATCAGTCTGAAAGGTGGTGAACAGATATGTCCTTTTTGGGTTATGAGGCTCAGTTTTTCATGCTTATTCCGCTTGCGGCTCTCGTGATAAACAACATTCTTCCGCGAAAAGCCGCCGGTAAAATCTGCTTCTTCCTCACAGGTGCCGTTGCGGTTGCGCAAATGGCTCTTGCCTTTGCGGAAATGATATATTTTTATTGTTCGGGCACGTCGAGCCTGACCTTCGGTCTGCTTTCTTTGTCCGATTCCGGAGACGATTTTTTCCGCATCAGCCGCATGACGCTGTTCTTTTTGATTTGCATCGGCTTGGTCGTCTTTGTGTCTGTAATGATAGCAATCAAAACGATTGATTCAAAAAGAAATGCGTATGTTGATTTGCTCATGTGCCTGATGCTCGGCATGAACGGCATGGTGATGGTGTCGGACCTGTTCAGCCTCTATGTTTTTCTCGAAATAACCGGCATTTCAAGCTTTGTTATGATTGCCATGTTCCGCTCCCGCGCGGGGCTTGAGGGCTCGTTCAAATACCTGGTGCTTTCGGCTCTGGGCGTAGTCTTCATCCTTCTCGGGCTCTCCATGCTGTTCATGCAGACCGGCAGTCTGCGTTTTGAGGATGTCGGTGACTTCCTGCTGAACGGTGCGGATTCCTCACACAAAGCACTGACTTATGCTTCAATCATATTGCTCATTTCCGGTTTTTGCGTCAAGGCGGGCGCGGTGCCTTTCCACAGCTGGCTTCCCGATGCCCACCAGAGCGCCGACACCGCGATATCCGTCCTGCTCAGCGGAATCGTCATCAAAACAGCCGGCATATACGGCCTGATTGTCATTCAGAAGTTGTTCGGCAATGTTGAGGCTGTGCGACTCACTTACAGAGTTATCGGCTTGCTCACAATTATCATCGGCGCGGTGCTCGCTGCAAAGCAGAATCATTTCAAGCGCGTTGTCGCCTATTCGAGTGTCAGCCAGATGGGTTACATCATCCTCGGCTTGAGCTCGCACACAACCCTCGGTCTCGTCGCGGCACTCGCCCATGTGTTCAGCCACGCAGTTTTTAAATCTACCCTGTTCGCCAACGCCGCCGCAATACATGAGCAGACGGGTACGCTGGACATTGAAACCCTCGGCGGACTTGAAAACAAAATGCCTGTCACAGCGTTTTCGTCCGTTATTGCCTTCCTTTCAACTGCGGGCATACCTCCGCTGTGCGGATTCTGGAGCAAGCTCCTAATTGTGCTTTCACTGTGGACTGCAAACGCCCGCGGTTGTGCCGCTGCCGCTCTGTGCATGAGCATATTCACCTCAGTCTATTTTCTGCGTCTGCAGCGGCACGTTTTCTTCGGAAAAACCCCGCAGGAATATGAAAATGTCGTTGAAATCGGCGGGAGTGTGCGTCTGGTTGAAATTCTGCTCACAGCCGCCACCGTCGGAGCGGGACTTCTGTTCCCTGCCGCGCTTATCTTCTTGCAAAGCGCAGGCATTATATAAAGGGGGTGTGAGAAAGTGACACAGTTTTATGTTTGCATATGCCTGTCTGTTATGATTGTATTTTCGGTTCTTGCGGTTATGCTGCGTAGCATTATCCGCAACGCCATATGCCTTGCAATAGCTAGCGCAGCACTCAGCATGATAATGTATCTCCTCGGTGCTCCCTGGGCGGCAATGTTTGAGCTGTCGGTATGCTCCGGGCTGATTACCGTCATTTTTATCAGCTGCATCAGTCTGTCGCACGACAAAAAATCAGATGTCCGCCGCGAATATGACGACATAAGGCGTACAATTCCGCTGCCGGTGCTGATGATTGCCTCAGGTGCTCTGCTCATTGCCGGTGCAATGGCAATTCACTTCAGGATTTCCGCCGCTCCGCCTTCCGCCGACAGCTTCAGTGAGCTTTTCTGGAGCAGCCGTCAGGCAGATATGTGGGGACAGATTATCGTTATGCTCACGGGCGGCACCGCCGTTGCCGTGTTGCTCAAGGAGGGAAAAAAGTCATGAACTTTGAAACTGCAGTTCTCACAGCCGGACTGATGATGATCCTTGCCGGGTGCTTTTGCCTGATCAGGACATATCATATGCTCAAAATCATCATCGGAATGGAGCTTTCCATGAAGGCGGTAACGCTGTTTTTTGTGTTTGCCGGATATATAAACGGCAACATGGCTCTTTCGCAGTCCTTTATTGTGACAATTATTGTTATTGAGGTTGTTGTCACCCTTGTTGCCGCCGGAGTTGCCGTCGGACTTTACAAAAAATACGGCAGCCTCGATGTTCGCAATTTGAGAAATCTGAAAGGCTGAGGCGATTAAAATGAAAGAGATTCTGTATTCACCGCCCGTAGTGTTTTTGCTGCTTGTTGCGGTTCTCGGAGCGGCGTCGCTTCTGCTCTCCCGCTATTCCGTGCGCGGTGAAGCCGCCTCCGGACGCGCTCTTGACGCTTACACCTGCGGTCAACGCGGCTTCAAGGATTACATCAACCCGAACTATGACCGTTTCTTTTCCTTTGCATTTGTTTTTACGGTTATGCATGTGCTGACAATGGTTGTTGCCACTGCGCCGAAAAGGCTCGCACTCATGCCGGTTATTTACATTTTGTCCGGCATTCTCGTTCTTATCATAGCTTTCAGGAGGTGACGGTATGAGCCTAATTAAAAAAGCTATTGATTGGGGTTCCGAAAGCTCCCCGTGGATAATTCACTTCAACGCCGGAGCCTGCAACGGCTGTGACATTGAGGTTGTGGATTCAACGACTCCCAGATATGACCTTGAGCGCCTCGGAGTTGTTAAGCAGGGAAGCCCGCGTCACGCAGATATTCTGGTGTGCACCGGAGCTGTCACACTGCAAACAAGGGACAGGCTGAGGCAGATTTATGAACAGATGTCACAGCCGAAATACGTTATTGCCGTGGGCACCTGCGCGTGCACCGGCGGCATCTTCGACGGCTGTTATTGCGTCACCGGCGGAATTGACACCGTGATACCAGTTGACGTTTATGTCCCCGGCTGTGCTGTCAGGCCGGAGGAAATCACAAGAGCCGTCGAGAAGCTTCTGACTTCCGGAAAGGGGGGCTCGAAAAATGACAAGTGAAGAAAAAATTATCGAACAGCTTTCCGCCCGTTTTCCCTTCCTTGAAGGCCAGCTTTATTCCCCCTTCGAAAAACGGATTTTTTCCGCCGCGCTCGACAGAGCCGATTTTGAAAACGTTGTCACCTTCCTTCACGATGAGGGCGGCTTTCTGCGCGCGCACCATGTTGTCGGAGTTGACGACGGTGAATACCTCGGCTTTGTTTATCTGTTTTCAAACAGCGAGCACATCATTCTCGCTCTGAAAGAAAAAGCCCCGCGCAGTGCTCCCGTGATTTCATCGATGAACGGGCTCTACCCCTCTCTGCTCATACATGAGCTGGAGCTTGTTGACCTTTTCGGCGCACAGATTGAGGGCTTGCCCGATGCTCCGGGTTATCCGCTGCCGGACGGCTGGCCGCAAGGCAGCTATCCCTTGCGCAAGGACTGGAATCCGGCATATTTCAACAAAGAAACCATGAAATATGAACCGCCGAAGGAAGAGGAGGGAGATGCACAATGAACGACGATAACCATGTTGTCATACCGATAGGGCCTCAGCATCCTTCTCTGGACGAGCCGGCAAGCTTCACCATAACCATCAACGGTGAAACGGTTGAAAATGCTGAAATCGGCATTGGGTACAATCACCGCGGGCTTGAAAAAGCCTGCGAAAGCAGAACTTATATTCAGGATTTGTATATCATCGAGCGTGTTTGCGGAATATGCTCCCACGCTCACACAACCGCCTACTGCATGGCAGCGGAACAGCTTGCCGGAATCAGTGTGCCGCCCAGAGCCGAGTATATCCGCGGCATCGTCGCTGAGCTTGAGCGTCTGCACAGCCATCTGCTCTGGCTCGGAGTGGCAGGACACGAAATCGGCTTTGACACTCTTTTTATGTACACCTGGCGTGACCGTGAAAAGGTTCTCGATCTGCTCGCCGAAATCGGCGGAAACCGTGTCAATTACGGTGTGAACACCATTGGCGGTGTCAGACGGGACATCGACAGTGCTTTGGGTGCGCGCATACGCGAAACAGCAGACTATCTTGAGCACGCGGTAAACTATTATCTGAAGCTTGCCATGACAGAAAAAACCCTCCACGCGAGGCTGAGTGGAATCGGATGTCTTTCAAAGGAAGACGCGTTGAAATTCGGCGCTGTCGGCCCGGTGCTGAGAGCCGCAGGTATTGCCGAGGATGTGCGCGCAATTGAGCCGTACGGAGTATACAAAGACATCAAGGTCAAAGTCATAACAGACGAAAGCGCCGATGTTTACGGCCGCACCGTTGTGCGCGTTCTTGAAATGCTTGAAAGCGTGAGAATAATCCGTGAATGTCTTGACAACATGCCGGAGGGCGTGATATCCGTCAAAGCTCCGCGCAGAATTCCCGCAGGTACGGCAATCAGCAGAGTTGAAGCTCCCAGAGGAGAAGACATCCATTTTGTCTCCTCAGACGGCACCGATATCCCATGCCGTGTTCGTGTCCGTGCGCCTACGCAGGCAAACTGGCACGGAATGCAGCATATGCTCAAGGGCGAATACCTTGCCGATGTTCCAATCAGCATCGCGGCAATTGACCCCTGCTATTCCTGCACCGACCGCGCAATTGTTCTCAATTCCGCAGACGGAAAATGTGTGACCGACTGGAAACGCCTGCGTGAGCTCGGCATTGAAAAATACAAAAGTATGGGAATTGACCCCGGCAGGATCGTGCTCGAAAGAGGTGAGCACTGATGGAAACCCTGCTCATGTTTTTCAAGGTTCTTGTTTTTCCGGGCCTTTTCTTTCTTTTCACCTTCGGCATGATAACCGAATTCATCGACCGCAAGCTGTATGCTAGAATGCAGAGCAGAACAGGCCCCAAATGGTATATACCGATTGCGGATTTTTTCAAGCTGATAGGCAAAAAAAGCGTTTTCCCCCGCGATGCAAACGAAGCAATGATGCGCATTATGCCGATTGTCTCCACCGCAAGCGTTGCGGCTGCATTCACTTACATCCCCGCCGTCGGCATGGACACCTCATTCTCGTTCAAGGGCGACTTAATCATGGTGCTCTATTTTCTGGCTTTTCCGGCTCTCACTCTGTTTCTCGGCGGCTGGTATTCAAGAAGCCCGTATGCAACAATCGGCGCAACCAGGGTTGTCACACAGATGTTTGCCTATGAGGTTCCGCTGTTCATGAGCCTTCTCGCCCCTGCGATCATCGCCGGGAGCTGGTCTGTGTCCGAAATTGCGGAATATTATTCACAGCATCCGCTCACAGCCCTGATAAACATTCCTGCATTTTTTGTCACCGTCGCCGCCGCTCAGTGCAAGCTTGAAAGAGTTCCTTTTGATGCGCCGGAAGCGGAAACGGAAATAGTTTCGGGTCCCTATGTTGAATACGGCGGCAGACTGCTCGCGTTCTGGAAGGCATCCTCAAACTGTGAAACAATTGTGCTGCTCTCACTGATCAGTGCAGTTTTCCTCCCGTTCTCAAGCGGAATCGCCGCTGTTGACGTTGTGCTGTATTTTGTCAAAGTCCTCGCTGTGCTGTTCATTCTTGTTCTGCTGCGGGCTGTTGCGGCAAGATTAAGGGTCAACCAGACCGTCGCCTTCTGCTGGAAGGTTCTCGCGCCGGTAGCACTTTTGCAAATTGTTGTCAATCTTATTGTCGGGAGGTGGCTGTGATGAAAAAAGCGACACCCGGCAGAATTGCCGCGCTCGCGCTGAAAAATCTCTTTTCCAAACCGGTTACTGTCAATGTAAAAGGCAACGAGCCGGTTATCAGTGAAAGATACCGCGGAATAATCGTCTATGCCCCGCACGACTGCATCGGTTGCGGCATTTGCATGAGGGACTGCCCGACAGGCGCCTTGTCCGTGAAAAATCTCGGCACAAAGGAAAACCGCCTCATGCGCGCCGAGCTTGACACGGGCAGATGTATCTTCTGCTGCCAGTGTGTTGACTCCTGCCCGAAAAAGTGCCTTTCCTCCTCACCGGATTTCAATCTCAACAAAACGAGCCGTGACGGGCTGAAGGTTTTGCTCGGACAAACGCCGGAGGAAACCGCCGATGACACCTGAAGCTTTGCACGCTGCGCTCGCCCCGTACTTTCTGGCCGGTGAAAAGCAAGCTGTGCTCGGAGTCGGCTCAGTGCTGAGGAATGACGACGCGGCAGGTATGCTCTGCGTTGATGCACTTTCACACCTGTGCAATTCCGGGAATCTGATGTGTGTCGGCGGTTCAACGGCACCGGAAAACATGACCGGGGTTATCAAGGATTTTAATCCGGACACGCTGATTATTATCGATGCGGCATTTATGGGCATGAATCCCGGAGAGTTTGCGATTATTGACAGCGGTGACATCGGAGGTGCGTCATTCTCGACGCATATGCTTCCTCTTTCGCTGACACTCGCCTACCTGAAAGCCGAAACAGGCTGCCGCACGGTTGTTGTGGGAATTCAGCCGCAGAACACCGAACAGGGCACGGAAGTATGCTCCGCGGTCACAAATGCTGCAAACAAACTATCACTCATTCTCACCGAACTTGCCGGAGCTAAAACACAATGCTAATAATTACCAACCGCAGCCGATGAAATATACGCGGCGGCGGTTGTTTTGCTTCTGAGCAGCACTTTACAGCATATCGAAAGTATGCTATAATATATTTTAACAATTATGCGGAGGGATGCTTGTGTCGATAATCAGACGTTTAAAGAGCCTCTTTGTTGCCATCTCCTTGCTGTTCACGTCATTCATTCCCGGCTTGTTTGCAAAAAAGCCAGAAATTCCCGAAGCTGTTAAGGGCGAATACACCGAGTGGGTTGACCCTTTCATCGGCACCGGAAGCAAATGGCCGTGGGCAAGTGCCATGCTCTCCCCCTGCGCTACATATCCGTTCGGAGCAGTAAGGCTCGGACCGGACACCTCTTTCCCCGGCGGTTTTTACATTTTCAAAACAAACACCTCAGGCTATTATTATCAGCAAAAGCACATCCTCGGCTTCAGCCACACAAGGCTGTCCGGAACCGGATGTGAGGATCTCGGCAATTTCCGCGTAACTCCGGCATCGGGCAGCACAAATCCGTCCGAGCGAAAAAGCAATCCCCTTGTCTATTCCCACAGTGACGAATCCGCCGCTCCGGGATACTATGCGGTTTATCTGCGCAGCATTGACTGCCTTGCGGAAATGACGGCAACCAGCCACGTCGGTGTGCACCGCTACACCTTCGGCTCATCAGCTGATTCAAGGCTTTTTCTTGATGTGACAAGCTTCATCGGTGACGGCTCTGCCGATAACGGCAAGGTCACTGTCAACGAGGCAAGCTCCGTTATTGAAGGACAGTGTGTATCCAAAACCAATTTCTCATCAAGATACGGCGGCTTGACCGTTTATTTTTCCGCTGTGTTTGACACCCCGTTCAAATCCTTCTCAACCTGGAACGGAGATGATAATGCCGAAGGCAGAGCAGCCACCGAGGGCGATGATATCGGTGTTGACATTAATTTCGGAAACATAAGCGGAAAACCTGTTGAGCTGAAAATCGGAATCAGCTTTGTGAGCGTTGAGAATGCAAGAGAAAATCTCCTTGCTCAGGCAGGCAATCTCGATTTTGACGCGGTTTGTGCAAGCACCGGAAGCGTCTGGAACGATTATCTTTCAAGGGCGAAAATCGAAAGCACATCGAACGAAATAAAAACCAACTATTACACCGCTCTTTATCACTCGATGATAATGCCGACGGATTTCACAGACGAAAACGGCGAATATATCGGCTTTGACGGGAAGGTTTCCGTCGCCGACGGATATACCTACCGCACAGATATGTCCTTGTGGGACACCTTCCGCACGGAACATCCCCTGCTCATTCTCATTGCGCCCGAAATTCAGCTTGACTGTGTAAAGAGTCTTGTTGAAATGGCAAAGGCAGGCGGCGCACTTCCGAGGTGGCCCTCCGGCGCGGGTTACACCGGGTCTATGCTCGGCACTCCTGCCGACATGGTTATTGCCGAGACCTATCTCAAAGGAATAACCGCATTTGATGCTGAAACCGCCTTGAGCTACATGAAAAAAGGCTCCGAGCAGGAAATCTCCGGAGCTGACAGCAGAATCGGTATTGCCGCATACAATAAATACGGCTATTGCCCATATGATATTGTGAGCAACAAAACCGTTGCGCGCACACTGGAATACTCCTGGGCGGATTACAGCATTTCGCAGCTCGCGCAGGCTCTCGGCGAGTTCGGTCCCGCCGGGCTCGCGCGTCACTAGCACCTCATGGTTCAGGGTGCGGAACACGTCGGCGAGGTTCTCGATGAGCGTAGTTTTGCCCGAGCCCTCAATGCCTTCTAGAGTAATGAACACTGGTTCAACCTTGGGGCTTCGGGTTCCGCC
>CAZIMM010000006.1:24508-28199 GCA_964540415.1 uncultured Eubacteriales bacterium | reverse complement strand
GATGACGCACAGCATTACGCCGCAAAATCACGTTATTACAAAAACGTATTTGACCCGGAAACGAAGTATTTCCGCGGAAGATACAGCGACGGCACGTGGGTGAAAGAGTTCAATCCGAGCATAACCACGTTTTACGACGAGGTGCTTCCGGTCAAATACGCAAGCGCTTATTGCGAGGGCAGTGCGCGCCAGTGGAGATGGTGCGTGCCGCAGGAGCCGCAGGAGCTGATAAAGCTTTTCGGCAGCAACGAATATTTTGTCAGCGAGCTTGAGGATTTCATGGAGGATGCATCTCTCAACCGCGCGGCACTCGACCCCGGCGACGGCTACTGGCACGGCAATCAGCCCGATATGCATGCTGCATATCTCTTCAATGACGCGGGCAGACCAGAGCTGACGCAAAAGTGGGTTCGCTGGATACTGACCGACCGTTACGCCTCAACGCCCGACGGTCTTGACGGAAACGACGACGGCGGCACCGTGAGCGCGTGGTATATTCTCTCGGCAGTCGGCATTTACCCCGTTGCGGGAACAGACCGTTACTGGATAGGCGCTCCCATTGTTGACAAAGCGACACTCGACCTTGGCTCGGGCAAGACACTCACCGTCATTGCCGAAAATCAGTCGGAAAACAACATATATGTTCAGAGCGTTACACTCAACGGCAGACGTCTTACTTCAACAACCCTGCTCCATTCACAAATTGCAAACGGAGGAACGCTCGTCTTCAACATGGGCTCATCTCCGGCTGCAAACGGCGGCTTCTGATTTTTGTATACCAACTTTTAGGGGGAAATAATTTATGAAAAAGGTTGCAAAAGTTGTCGGCGGAATAGGTATTGCGGCAAGTGCTCTCTGTACTGCTGCGTCATACATAACTTTCAACGAGGTCATGAACCGCGACGCAAAGCTGTTCAAAACCGTTGCCGACGCTTTCACAAAGAAGCAGAATGCAAATGTTGAGCCGACCCCTCCGGACGAAAGAATCGAGTGGTTTGACAAGCAGACCTTTGAAAGATTTTCGCTTGTTAATGACAGCGGCAACACACTTGCGGGCTTTCTCCTTCCAGCGGAAAACCCAACTGATGTTTTTGTCTTTTTCAGCCACGGCTACAGGAGTTCCGGTAAGGGCGAGTTCAGCCGCATCGTCAAGTTCTATCATGACAAAGGCTTCAATGTTTTTCTCGTTGACCACCAGGCGGCGGGAGAAAGTGAGGGCAAGTACATCAGCTTCGGCTATTACGAGTGCCGTGACTGCCTGAAGTGGCTTCACTTCCTCAAAGAGAAATTCGGCTCGGACATTCAAATCATTATTCACGGCAATTCAATGGGAAGCGCCACGGTTATGATGATGTGCGGCTCCCCCGACCTGCCGGATAACGTAAAATTTGCAGTTGCAGACTGCGGTTACACAGGTGTGCTCGATGAGTTCCGCTTCAATTTGCACAACTGCCATGTGCCGGATTTTCCGGTTCTTTACGGTGCAAACTTTTTCAACCGTCACATCTGCGGCTTCGACTTCAAGGATGTCAGCCCGCTTGAAAGCGTGAAGCATGCAAAGGTTCCGATGCTCTTTGTTCACGGCGGAGCAGATGACTTTGTTCCAACAGAAATGTGCGGCAAGCTCTTTGACGCCTGCGCGAGCGAGGAAAAGGATATGCTCATTGTCGACGGTGCGTGGCACGTTGAGAGCTATCCCAAGGGCAGCAGCGATTACGAGGCAAAGCTCTGCTCATTCATCGAAAAATTCATCAAAGTGCCCGTCACCGTATAAATTTTTCAGAGCCCCGATACGCAACAGCACCTCACTGTTACGCATTGAAACAGTGAGGTGTATATTTTATTCACACAGTTTTCTCGGAAATTTCCGAATATGTGTACGTTTCAATTTTACCCGGAGGAAAAATCTAATGAAATTGTTCAAAAAAGCTGTCTCTTTTATTCTTGTTCTTTCACTTTTGTCATCGTTTGCTGTTTACATTTCCGTTTCGGCAAACGCATCATCCGACAATCTGCCTGTCATTTTTATCGGCGGCAAAGGAACCACTCTCATCGACAAAGACGGAAATGTAATATTCCCGATGACAATTGATATTGCGGGATGCGTCAAAAAAGTGCTTCCTTCACTGATCACCGGAAACCTCAAAAACAATTTTGACGAGTTCGGTGAAGTGCTTTACGAAACTGTTGCGGAGCAATACAAGGATCTTCCGCTCGACGCAAACGGAAATGCTTCAAACGGCACGAACACGGATTTCAAATGGACAAGAGAGTCCTTGTCCCGGAATGTAAAAACAGATAAACAATACGGGATTTTTGACTATGTTTTTTACTATGACTGGAGGCTTGACCCCTGCGAAATTGCCGACTCGTTTTCAGCATATATTGATGATGTTCTCGCAGTGACAAATTCATCAAAGGTCAACATCATCGGGCGCTGCATGGGCAGCAACATTGTGCTTGCATATCTCGAGGAATACGGTGCCTCAAAGGTCAACCACTGCCTGTTTTATGTTTCCACAATCAACGGAGCCGCATTCTGCGGCGCATCGTTTGCAGGTGATTTTGTCATTGACAGCGAATCAGTCAAGCGTTTCGGCCTTGACTTCGGAATGGATCCCGTTTTCACGCTCGGCGAAGCGCAGGTCAACGAGCTTGTCGGCTCGGCGCTGACCGTTCTCCACAAAGTGCACGGCATTGACCTTGCAACGGCGGCGGTGAAAAACGTTTATGACAGAGTCAAGGATGATGTTGTGCCGCGCCTGCTGCTTGCAACGTATGCAACATTTCCTTCCTATTGGAGCATGATAGATGACGATTATTATGAAGCAGCAAAGAAGTGCGTTTTCAGCGGAAGAGAGGACGAATACGCCGGGTTCATTGCAAAAATCGACAACTATCATTACAACATTCAGACCAAGGCAGCAAGCATCATCAAAGAGCTTGAAGCGGAGGACAGCCTTGAGCTTTCGGTTGTTTGCAAATACGGGCTTCAGCAGGTGCCGGTGAGCAAAGAATTTGATGAGCTTTCCGATGACACCGTACTGCTCTCCGCCTCGTCCTTCGGCGCAACATGCGCCAAGCTGAACGAGACATTCTCCGACAAGTACATAGCGTCGGCAAAGAAAAATAACACACTCAAATATATTTCACCGGATAAACAGGTTGACAGCTCAACCTGCCTGTATCCGGACAACACCTGGATCATCAAGAACTGTACGCACTCAGACTTTCCCCGCTGTATTGATGAGTTGATGATGACAATTATCCGTTATGACGGACGTATGACCGTCAACGATAATCCGAACTATCCTCAGTATCTCGTTTATGACAAATCCGCCAACACAATTTCTCCGATGCACTCCGACAATTTCGACACAACGCAAAGATGGAATCAAACAGTTTTGCAGGCAATAATTAAAATTGTTAAAATTGTGTTCAGTATGATAGTTGAGAAGATTTCTACATTGGTGAAAAAATAAGAAGCATCATCCGAGGGAGTATTGATTATGGGGCTGTATCGAAGCACCGAGCAGGTGTTTTCGGATGCAGCCCCTTCTTTTATTTATCTGAGACAAAGATAGAGCGCCTGCCAAAGCAAAGAGCTTTGACAGGCGCCGACTGTATCAGAGAGAATTATTTGAATTTCACCATAAAGCATTTGATTTCAAACGGCTTGATTTCAAAATTC
>CAZIMM010000006.1:0-24498 GCA_964540415.1 uncultured Eubacteriales bacterium | reverse complement strand
GATGGTAACACAGTTGCGCTCGAGGAGGTCACACTCGGAGACTTCCGCAATTTCCGCAAACAGTTTTGCTTCAGCATCTGTTCGCCTGCCTGCCTTTTCAACAAAGCGGACAATATATCCGTCCCCATCCTCACACTTCTTGACAGCTTCAAGCGGCACGTTCTTCGCATTCACGCTTATGAACGATTGACAGGTGCTACCGGAAGCCGCCTCGGGAAGTTCAACAGCCGTCATCGGGTTGTTGATTTCAAGCCCTCTCGTGAGCGTTTCGGCATCCTTCCAGTTGCCGGCATGCGGATAAAGGGAATAGGTAAAATAATGGTCGCCCCTGTCGGACTTCGGATCCGGATTCATTGGTGCTTTGAGCAGGGTGACTATCATTCTCTGCTCGTTGACCTCATAACCGTACTTGCAGTCGTTGAGGATGGAGACACCGTAACCGTCCTCAGACATATCAATAAAGTTGTGAGCGGACACTTCAAATTTCGCCTTGTCATAAGGATTGTGGCGGTAGTTGGAGCTTTCGATTGTTGCATAGGCAATGTCTCTTGTGAACTTCTGAGCCTTAATGTCAACATCGAAGCCGACCTTTAGCAGCTTTTCCTGTTCGTTCCAGTTGATGAAGGTGTCAAAATCAATGCGGTCAAGCTCTTTATAGAGGATGATGTTCTGCCTGACAAAGGATTTTCCGATTTTTTTGGTTATAGCGGCGCAGGTGAAAACATCTCCGTCCTCAACACTTTCCAGCTTCCCGGGAGAGGTTTTGAACTCACGGTCAACATAAGTTGCAACGATATCCCACGCGTCGTATTTGCCGGGAAGATCCTCATACAAGCGGAAGGCGTTGCCCTTGCCGGAAAGCACCTCGCGGCTGTTCGCCTTGTCGAAAATGGAGACAAGCTCCGCTGAACTGTCAAACACAAGCCTGAAACGGCCGTTTTCAATTGTGTCTCCCCTGCCGGACTTTGCCTGTGCAACTTTAGCTTCGCGGGTATAATACACTTTGTAGCCGACAGGCGGCACGTCCTTTGCAACAAAGACCAGCACCTTTTTGCCGTCCAGCTTTGTGTAGCTCTGGACGGGAACACTGTTGCCGTCCGCATCAAAAATTGCAACTTCCCTGTAAGGCAGCTCGACCTTTGAAGTGGCGGCAACTCCGAGGGAGTTGAAAAGTGCAAACGGCTTGCCGATGGTTCTGTCCGCACCGACGTTTCCGGCGATGACATTGAGAGCGTCATTCCTCACCTGCTCGCCGATTTTGATTATCTTGTCGTATTCCGCGCAGAGGTCGGCAAAAACCTCAGTGATGTGTGAGCCCGGCAAAGAATCGTGGAACTGGTTTGTGAGAATCATCTGCCAGCCCTCATTGAGCTTTTCAAGCGGATATTCACTTCCCAGCTTTTCGGCTACGGATGCAAAGATTTCAGCCTGTCTGTAGAGGTTTTCGCTGTATCTGTTGAGCTTTTTGAGCAATGCCTTGGTTGTGTGAACGCCTCTGTGCTCTTCCAGATAAAGCTCGTCTTTCCACACAGGGATATTGGTGTCCGTGGCGTTTGCCTTCATACGGGCGAGCGAGTCCTCAATTTTGCTCGGCTTTGCTTCCGGGAGGCCGGGGAACTTGCTGTATCTTTTAACATACTCCAGCATTTCGGTGTCAACTCCGCCGCCTCCGTCGCCCCAGCCGTAGCAGTACATTGATTCGCCGATTGTTGCCTTGTCTGTGTATTTGCGCCAGTTCATCTTCAGCGAGTCCGCCTCAACCGTGCCGATAAAGTGTGTGGGAGGCACAATGGAGAACACCCGCGAGCCGTCCGGACCTTCCCACCAGAACGTGTTGTATTGCCACGGATTGGTGTCGTTCCAGATGCCCATTTTGTGAGTGACGAAGTATTCAACTCCGGCCTTTTTGAGAATCTGCGGCATGGCGTAACCGTTGCCGAAAACATCCGGCACCCAGCAGGTCTTCGGAGTGATGCCGAAGGTCTTTTCAGCATATCTGACACCGTGCAGAAGCTGACGTGCAAAGGACTCGCCGGAAATCAGGTTGCAGTCCGGCTCAACCCACATGGCGCCTATGTATTCCCAGCGTCCCTCTGCAATGCGCTTTTTGACCTGCTCAAAGAGTGAGGGATAACGCTTTTCCATTTCCATATACGTCGGAACAGTGCTCTGTGAAAAGATAAAATCGGGATATTGCTCCATGAGCCTGAGCATTGTCGCGTGTGTTCTTCCGAGCTTGCGAACGTATTCTTTATATGCCCACATGAAAACTATGTCCAGGTGCGAGTTTCCCACAAGGGCAAGCTTGCCGACCGAGGAATAGTTCGGATTGTTATAAACCTTATCCTTGAGAATTTTTTGAGCAATTCTCAGCTCAGCCTTGAATTCCTCGCCCTCAAGGTCAAAGTCAACATGAGTGAACGCCTCTTTGAGCGCGTCGCGTATCAGCTCACCGAGTCCGGTGTCGAGCACGGGCATAAACAGCGCGTTGAAAGCCGCCTTAAAATCCCAATAAATCTCCTCAATTTCGGAATCCGCAACTCCGATGAAGGAGCAGGACAGGGTTTTGACCGTGGACTCGTTCGAATGCCAGACATAGTATGACTCAATGTCAACATCGTAGTGCTCGCCGCCCTTTGCACAGGGCGTGAGGAGAACTGCGTTTCTGAACGGGTCAAGCCCCTGATACGGCTCACCGTTGAGTGACAAAAGCGAGTCACCGCCAAAATACACATTGAGTGTCACTCTCTTGCCCTTGAAGCGTTCGGGCAAGTCAAACGAGTTTTTGAAAAACGCGCTCCAGCCGTTGTTGCCCCAGCACTCACCAACGTTCAGATCCTTCCAGCCGTCATAAAAATACTCGTAATCGTCGATTCCCCTATATATGCACTCACGCATTTTCCAAGCGGGTATAGTCTCAACATCGGTGTAAATTCTTTTTTTAAGTGTTTTTAGTTTTACCTTAACCAAATCATCAAAAGAGAAAATACCTCTCTGTTTTCCTTTGGTTGCGTCACGCCAATCGTCTACATGGGCATCCATTGCATCAAGTGATGCAACGGCATCAATATTTTTGATTTCCGCCAAAGCCATCTTCCTCTCAAAGTAAAGTAGTTTTTTGCCTGTCCGGTATCGCTTTATACAGTATATCATTACCAACCGAACTTTTCAAGGGAGAAAGCAAGAAAAGTGCGATGATACAGGTAAGGGAAACTGCTGCAAACCGATGCCCGTCGCGGTCTGCTCAGCCGTGCAATCCGGCGGTTTTTTTGCATATTATTTATGGCTGTTCAACAACAGCAAAAGTGCCATGAACAGACAGCGGGCAGCGAAAATCCCCGTTTGTCACATTTCTGCAACAAACGGGGATATACATTATATTAGAACTTATGCGGATGATTATTTGCTCTTGATAGCTGCCTGTGCTGCTGCAAGGCGAGCAATCGGAACGCGGAACGGTGAGCAGGAGACGTAATTCAAGCCGATGTTATGGCAGAACTCAACCGTGCTGGGATCTCCGCCGTGTTCGCCGCAGATGCCGAGCTTAATGTCCGGGCGGGTGGAACGGCCAAGCTCACAAGCCATCTTGACAAGCTTGCCTACGCCGGTCTGGTCAAGCTTTGCAAACGGATCAGACTCAAAAATCTTCGTGTCATAATAAGCGTCAAGGAACTTGCCCGCGTCATCACGGCTGAAGCCGAAGGTCATCTGAGTGAGGTCGTTTGTGCCGAAGCTGAAGAACTCTGCTTCCTTCGCAATCTCGTCGGCTGTGAGAGCAGCTCTCGGGATTTCGATCATTGTGCCGACCTTGTAGGTCATTGCAACACCGGCGTCTGCAATCAGCTTGTCGGCTGTCGCGGTGACGACATCCTTAACATACTTGAGCTCTTTGATTTCGCCGACAAGCGGAATCATGATTTCGGGAACGATGTTGTATTCCGGATGCTCACTGTTGACCTTGAGAGCGGCATTGATGACAGCTGTTGTCTGCATTGCTGCGATTTCGGGATAAGTCACGGCAAGGCGGCAGCCTCTGTGACCCATCATCGGGTTGGACTCGTGCAAGCCTGCAATAACGTCCTTGAGGTCGGAAACGGAAATGCCCATTTCGCCTGCAAGCTCGGCAATCTCATTGTCCTTTGTCGGGACAAACTCGTGGAGAGGAGGATCAAGGAAGCGGACTGTCATGGGTCTGCCCTCGAGAACTCTGTACATTTCCTCAAAGTCGCCCTGCTGAAGCGGGAGAATCTTTGCAAGAGCAGCCTCGCGCTCCTCAGCCGTCTTGGAAACGATCATCTCGCGGATAGCCTTGATTCTGTCGCCCTCGAAGAACATATGCTCTGTACGGCAAAGGCCGATGCCCTCTGCGCCGAATTTGACAGCCTGAGCGGTGTCGCGGGGATTGTCTGCATTTGTGCGAACCTTGAGGGTTCTTACACTGTCAGCCCAAGCCATGAAGCGGCCGAAGTCGCCGGAAATGGTTGCCTCTGTTGTCGGAACAGCTTCGCCGTAAATCTTACCGGTTGAACCGTCGAGAGAAATATAATCGCCCTCGTTGTATTTTTTGCCGCCAAGCTCAAAATAGCCCTTGTCGGCGTGCATTGTGATTTCACCGCAGCCGGATACGCAGCAGGTGCCCATGCCTCTGGCAACAACAGCAGCGTGAGAGGTCATGCCGCCGCGAACCGTGAGAATGCCCTGAGCCGCGACCATGCCTTCAATGTCCTCGGGAGATGTTTCAAGGCGGACAAGAACGACCTTGCCGCAGGCAGCTCCGGGAGAAGCGGCAAGACCTGTGCCGATAACTTCGGCGGCCTTGAGTGCCTTGGGGTCAAACTGCGGGTGAAGCAGAGCGTCCAGCTGCTTGGGCTCAACGCGAAGGACTGCTTCTTCTTCCGTGATCATGCCTTCGTCAACAAGGTCAACGGCAATCTTCAGTGCAGCGGCAGCTGTGCGCTTGCCGTTACGTGTCTGAAGCATATAGAGCTTACCGTTTTCGATAGTGAACTCCATGTCCTGCATGTCTTTATAATGGTTTTCAAGATTTGTTGCAATCTGAACAAACTTGTCATAAACCTCGGGCATATCCTTTTTGAGGTCTGCAATGACGCTGGGTGTGCGGACACCTGCAACAACGTCCTCGCCCTGTGCGTTGATGAGATATTCACCGAACAGAGCCTTTTCGCCTGTTGCCGGGTCACGTGTGAAAGCAACGCCTGTGCCCGAATGCTCGTTGAGATTTCCGAACACCATCGGCTGAACGTTGACGGCTGTGCCCCAGGAATACGGAATGTCGTTCATGCGGCGGTAGACGTTTGCACGGGGATTGTCCCATGAACGGAAAACAGCCTTGACGGATTCCATCATCTGCTCTTTCGGGTCTGTCGGGAAGTCGACGCCCTTCTGCTCTTTGTAATACTTTTTGAAGCGGGAAACAAGGAGCTTCATATCTTCAACATCAAGGTCAATGTCGTTCTTAACGCCCTTTGCATCCTTGACTTCGTCGATGATAACCTCAAATGTCTTCTTGGAGATTTCCATAACGACATCGGAGAACATCTGGATAAAGCGGCGGTATGAGTCATAAACAAAACGCGCAAATCCGGGAGCGGGATTGCCGGCGATAAGGCCTGCGGCGACATCGTCGTTCATGCCGAGGTTGAGAATGGTGTCCATCATGCCGGGCATGGAAGCGCGGGCGCCTGAACGAACGGAAACAAGAAGCGGATTCTTCGGGTCTGCAAACTTTTTGCCGTTTATCTCCTCAATCTTTGCAAGAGCGGCATAAATCTGCTCTTCTATGTCGGCACCGATTGTTTTGCCGTCATCATAATAACGTGTGCAGGCCTCCGTGGAAATTGTAAAGCCCTGCGGAACAGGCATACCGAGTCTTGTCATTTCTGCAAGGTTAGCACCCTTGCCGCCGAGCAGCTCTCTCATTGAGCCGTCGCCTTCGCTGAACAAATAGACGTACTTCTTTGACATTTTTTAACCTCCAAATTGATTTTCAAGCGGTTCTGACCGTTAAATCTGTATAAAATGCAGACAGTCAAGCCTTATAAGTATACCACCTTTTACCAGAATATTCTACATTTTTTTATAAAAAATAATCGAATAACCTGCGAGATTTTTTGTATAAATGTGTTAAAAACTTAAGAATATTTTTTCCTTTGTCTTTTGCTCTTGAATTTTTCTGAATTTTCTGCGATAATAGCTTAGTGATAATGCAATATTTCACAATTGAATCGGTTTGACTATTTCAACTGTCGTCAGCAGTTCAGACCGATTAATTTGATTGATAAGGATAAGTGCTTAATGAATTCAGAAAACTGTGCCGTAATCCTCGCCGCCGGTGAGGGAAAAAGGATGAAGTCCGCAAAGCCGAAGGCTCTTGCCGAGGTTTTGTTCAAGCCGATGATTGACTGGGTGAGTGACAGCGTGCTTGAATCGGGAGTCAATGACATCTGCGTTGTCACCGGCCATTTGTCTGAATTGCTGTGCGAACACCTTTCTTCTGACTTTTCCACAGTTTTGCAAAATGAACGTCTGGGTACCGGCCACGCGGTTGCTCAGGCAAAAGAATTCATTGCCGCTCACGTGGGTGCAAATGTGCTCGTGCTCAACGGAGACGCTCCTTTCATTGACACCGAAACGATTAACGGAGCGCTCGAGCAGCACATAAAAACCGGCTGCGCCGCAACGGTTGTTTCCGCAATGGTGGAAGACCCGTTCGGCTACGGCAGAATGATTAGGGACGCAAACGGCGGATTGCTGAAAATTGTTGAGCAGCGTGACTGCACAGCCGAACAGGCTGCGGTCAGCGAAGTTAACTCCGGCGCATACTGGTTTGACTGCAGCAGCCTTCTGGATGCCCTGGAAACCCTTTCCGAAACCGGCGGAAGCAAGGCTGAGTATTATCTTACTGATGTTATCGAAATTCTGCTTTCAAAAGGAAAGCCGGCAATGGTTTTCACCGCTTCCACACCTGACGTTATTCTCGGTGCGAATGACCGCCGCCAGCTCGCACAGCTCAATGCAATTGCCCGCAGACGTGAACTTGACCGTTTGCTTGACGGCGGCGTTTCAATTCCGTTTGAGGACGGTGTGATTGTCTCCCCGGAAAGTGTCGTCGGGGCTGACACCGTTCTTCTTCCCGGCACAATTCTCAAGGGCAAGGTTAGCATCGGCTGCAGCTGCATCATCGGGCCGAATTCCTTAATTGAAAACAGCACCTTCGGTGACAAGGTCACCTTCAATTCCTCACAGAGCACAGATGCCTGCGTGCTTTCGGGCGCGTCAATAGGTCCGTTTTCAAGGCTTCGTCCCGGGGCGCAGGTCGGCGAAAGAGTCAAGATCGGCAACTTTGTTGAAATCAAGAATTCTGTCATCGGCGCTGAAACCAGTCTCTCACATCTGACATATATCGGCGATTCGGACGTCGGCAGCGGAGTCAACGTCGGCTGCGGCTGCGCCACGGCAAACTACAGCGGCACGGAAAAGCACCGCTCTGTAATCGGAAACGATGCCTTCATCGGCTGCGACACCTGCCTTGTCTCCCCCGTGAAAATCGGGAACGGAGCGTACACCGCCGCAGGCTCGGTCATCACCTCCGACGTGCCTGACGGCGCCCTCGCCATTGCACGCGAAAAACAAACCGTACGTGAGGGCTGGGCATATCAGAAACAAGCATACAAACGCAAAAAATAAAATTGCACCGAAAGGATAGGATCACCAATGAAAAAGTTCAAAAACTCGGCAGTTGCAGTGCTCATTATCTGTCTGCTTTTCCCGTTTGTCTCCTGTTCCCGCAACAACGGCGGTTCCTCAGCGGATGAACCGCTCACAGCAAAAGTCAACGTTGTTTATGAGGACGGTGTTACGGCTGAAATGCTCCGCGCCAACCCCGAAAATTTTCTCGAACGCCAGCAGGATACATACGGCATGGACGAGGTCTCGGCAAAAAGCTTCATAAAAGACACAAACAAATGGCAGGTATACAATGTTGAGGTGCTGATTAACAACGCCACGTCCGATGACCTCATGTTCTATTTCATTGAATCGGAAAGCAATGGCAAAAGCGGCATTTTTATCGGCAGAGAATCCATTGACGGCGAATTCGGAGTGCCCGCGGGGGTTAAGGATGTCACATATAACGTGAGCTTTATCGTCAACATTGAAAACAGAACGCCTCAGCAGGTTTTAAGTGATGTAAATGCAATTGACTTTACACTCCGCTATTCTTCAAAGCCGGCTGTATCCGATGAGGATAAGATTGACGAAAGCAACCTCCTTTCGCTCTATATCAAGGGTCTCGGGTCAGATGGTGAAGCAACGGCTGCCGGCGGCAAGGATGGAGCGGGCAGTGATAAAGACACGAGTAAAGGGGATGGACTTGCCACATCTGAGCTCTCTGCAAGCAAATCCGATGCCTCACTTTATTCCGATATGCTTGAGGTTTACAGAAAGAATCCACGCGCCTTTGCCTCCGAATCCGAGAATTTCGGCTTTGCACATGATGACGCCGAAGATATTCTTGGCGACAAAGGTTACAAAATATACAGGCTCAACATTTCACTCAAGAACAACAGCACTCACGACCTGACAATTTACAATACCCTCTCCGCCTCCAACGGAAAGGACGGAATTTATGTGAACAGAGTTTCGGAATACGGCGAGTTCAGCATCGCCGGCGGCTCTGAGCAGGTGATGCCTGTGACGGTTCTTGTTAAGACCTCCGGCAGGTCGGACGATGAGTGCATCGGCGACATTCTTTCCCTGAAGCTCACTCTCGAATACTCCAAGACACCTACTATCAACGCCTCCGGACTTGAGAGCATTGAAGAAATAAAAACTTTGGCGGTAGCATAATGTTCAGTTTCAAAAAAAAGGATGAGCATCCGACGGGTTCACCGGAATTTCTGATTGTCGGTTTGGGTAATCCCGGCTCAAAATATGAAAACACAAGGCACAACACCGGTTTTCTGTTCATGGAAATGCTTTCTGAAAAACTGGGTGTGAAAATCAAACGTCTCAAATTCAAAGCGTTGCTCGGCGATGCGGTTATCGCCGGGCGGCGTTGTCTTCTCATGCTGCCGCAAACCTTTATGAACAACTCCGGCGAGGCAGTGCGCGAGGCGGCGCAGTTTTACAAAATCGCACCGCAAAACATCATTATTGTTTTTGACGACACCTCACTCCCGTGCGGCAAGCTGCGTATTCGCCGCCACGGCTCAGCCGGCGGCCACAACGGCATCAAAAGCATTATTCTTTGTTTGAACAGCGACGAATTTCCCAGAATCAAAATCGGCATAGGTGATAAGCCGCACCCGGACTTCGACCTTCGCGACTATGTTCTTTCCGGGTTTTTGAAAGCTGAAATTCCGCTTGTCAAGCAAGCTATGGAAAATGCCTGTGCAGCGCTTGAAATGATTGTTTCGGGAGATATTGAAGGTGCAATGGGGAGGTATAACTGAATTCTGCCTATGGAAAATTTAATGCAAAGCACCTGCTTTTCTGCAGCCTTTAAATCGGTTGCGGAATACTGTGAGCTGAGCGCCGCCATCGACCGCAGAAGGGTACCGATGGGGGTTCTCGGCGTTTCTCACGTTCACAAGGCACATATCATTCACTCGCTTTGCGCCGAAAAGGGCTGCAGAGCAGTTGTTGTTATGCCGGACGAGGGCAGTGCGAACAGAATGCAGAGCGACCTCAATACACTTGGCACAAAAGCTCTTCTCTATCCCGCGAGAGATTTCAATTTCAGCTGCGCAGAGAGCCGTTCAAGAGAGTTTGAGCAGCAGCGTCTCGGCGTTCTGAGCAGTGCGATTCGCGGAGATTACACCGTCATTCTCATGAGTGTGCAGGCGGCAATGCAGCTCATCTTGCCGCGTGACATTCTCGAGCGCCGCACTCTCACGGTTGACATGGACAGCAGCATTGACCTGCCGAAGTTTACATCCGACCTTCTTGCCGCAGGCTACACCCGCTGCGAAAGCGTTGAGGGCAAGGGGCAGTTTGCCGTGCGCGGCGGCATCATTGATGTTTTTTCGCCCGTACTTGACTCCCCTGCCAGGATTGAGCTTTGGGGAGACAGCGTTGACAGCATTTCTCTTTTTGACGTTGAGACCCAGCGCCGTACGCAGACTGTGAAAGAACTGACGATAATCCCGGCGGCGGAGATTCTTTATGACAGTGACGAATCGCTCGCCGCGCTCATATCCGCTCACCGCGATTCCGTTCACGGCAAGGGCGCACAAAAGGTTAGAGCCAGCCTTAACGCGGATCTCGAGAAGATTAATTCAGGAGTGAAAATCGCGTCGCCGGACAGGTACTTTCCCCTGATTTACGGCGACGGTGAAACTATTTTTGATTACACAAAGGGTGCGATGCTCTTTGTCAGCGAATCGGCAAGCGTCAGAAGCGCCGCAAACTCCTCCTCCGCTTTGCTTCATGAGGACATCAAGGCATTTTTTGAGGACGGAACACTCAGCCGCGGACTTGACCGCTTTGCTCTGACTTTTGAGGAGCTGACACGGTTTTATGAATCACGCGGCGCTGTCTACCTTGACAATCTGCCGCGCGGCAGCTTTGACACTCCGGTCAAGGAGCTGATCAACGTTTCCGCACGTCAGCTCAACGCCTGGGGAGGACAGCTGACCGACCTTTTGGAGGACTTGCGGCCGGCAGTCAAGCGCGGCGGCACCTGCATTGTTTTTTCGGGCACGGAAAAAGCGGCGAAATCCCTTTCCGAAGATATCCGCGACGAGGGACTCGATTGTTTGTTCTTTCCGATTCCGCCCGCAGAATTTCCGAAGAACACTGTATGTGTTCTTCCGGGCAGCCTGTCAAGCGGATTTGAATATCCGTCGTCAAAGCTTCTTGTCATCTCATACGGCATGCGGCAGGTTCAGCTGCGCCGTTCAGCAACCCGCAAGCCGAAAAAGGGTGCAGCGTTCAACAGCCTTGACGAACTGCACCGCGGCGATTACATTGTGCATTCGGTTCACGGCATCGGAATTTTTGACGGCATAACAAGCCTCGAAGCCTCCGGAATGACCAAGGATTACATCAAAATCCGCTATGCCAAGGACGGCGTTCTCTATGTTCCCGTGACACAGCTCGACCTTGTGTCCAAATATATCGGTCCGAGCAGCGACACACAAGTTATCAAGCTCAACACCCTCGGCAGCGGAGACTGGCAGAAAACCCGTGCCCGCGTACGCACCGCCGTTCGCGAGATGGCTGCGGAGCTCATTGAGCTTTATTCAAAGAGAATGCGTTTGCCCGGCTTTGCATTTTCGCCTGACATAGATATGCAAAACGATTTTGAGAGGCGCTTTGAATTTGAGGAAACGCCAGACCAGCTTCGCTGCATTCAGGAAATAAAGGAGGATATGGAGAAGCCTCACCCGATGGACAGACTGCTCTGCGGAGATGTCGGATTCGGCAAAACCGAGGTTGCGCTTCGTGCCGCCTTCAAGTGTGTGGCTGACGGCAAGCAGTGCGCGATTCTCGTGCCCACCACAATACTTGCCCTCCAGCACTACCAAACCCTGAAAAAGCGTTTTGACACCTTTCCCGTCGAGAGCGAGATGCTTTCCCGCTTCCGCTCACCCAAGGAGCAGAAGGAAATCCTTAAAAAGCTCAAGCGCGGCTCACTGGACATCATTGTCGGCACGCACCGCCTCATTTCCTCCGACATTGAATTCAAGGACCTTGGGCTGGTTATTGTTGACGAGGAGCAGCGCTTCGGCGTTGCACAGAAGGAACGGCTGAAAGAGAAATACCCCAACATTGATGTGCTTACACTTTCTGCAACGCCGATACCCAGAACTCTGAACATGGCTATGACGGGGATACGCGATATGTCCGTTATTGAGGAAGCTCCGCTTGACCGTCACCCGGTGCAGACCTATGTTATCGAGCACGATGACGAGGTTATCGCACAGGCAATCGAACGCGAGCTGAGGCGCGGCGGTCAGGTGTATTATCTGCACAACCGCGTTGAGGACATTGAGCGCACCGCCTCGAAGCTTCACACGCTTTTGCCGGAGGCACGGATTGTGACCGGGCACGGAAAAATGGACGAAGACGAGCTCAGCGAGGTGTGGCAGAAGCTGCTTGAGGGCGAAATTGATGTGCTCGTCTGCACAACAATCATCGAAACGGGCGTTGATGTTCCGAACGTCAACACCCTGATTATTGAAAACGCGGACAGAATGGGGCTTGCCCAGCTCCACCAGATCAGAGGCCGTGTGGGGCGCTCTGCACGCCGTGCGAGTG
This sequence comes from uncultured Eubacteriales bacterium, assembly GCA_964540415.1. GTDB lineage: Bacteria > Bacillota > Clostridia > Oscillospirales > Acutalibacteraceae > CAZIMM01. The sequence goes on along the minus strand of CAZIMM010000006.1, from coordinate 12,216 downwards.
CATATTTCACCTTTACCCGCGGCAAGGAGCTGACCGAAATTGCAACACACCGACTCAACGCGATACGCGAGTTCACAGAGTTCGGCTCAGGCTTTAAAATTGCCATACGCGACCTTGAGCTGCGCGGAGCGGGGAATGTGCTGGGCGCAGAGCAGCACGGGCACATGGAAGCAGTCGGCTACGATATGTATGTCAAGCTGTTGAGCGAGGCAGTCAGCGAGGAGAAGGGCGAGAAACCGACTGAACCCGTCAATGAATGCCTGATTGACCTGCATGTTGACGCGCACATCCCCGAAAGCTACATTTCGTCCGTCCCGCAGAAGCTCGGAATGTACCGCCGCATTGCGGACATCCGCTGCGAGGAAGACGCGCAGGATGTTATGGATGAGCTTATTGACCGTTTCGGCGACCCACCGGCGAGCGTAACCGGACTTGTCAACGTGTCGCTGCTGCGCAACTCCGCAGCTTCACTGGGCATATACGAAATCGGCCAGCGCGGCGCCAACCTCATTTTGTATGTTGAGGATGTTGACATGAAAAAGCTTTCGCGTCTTGCGGCGAGCTTAAGAGGGCGCGTCACGGTGAACGCCTCGTCGAAGCCTTATATTTCAATAAAAACAACTGCCGCAGACACTCCGGTTGAAGTGCTGCGACAGGCTCTGAAAACTATGAATGCGCCAGACTAATTCTGTTCGTATACCTCCGGACACAACTCGAGGATTTTTTCTCTCAAAGCGATAAAATCCTCAAGTGCGTCCGGTTTTTGATTCGGGTTGCGAAGAAGCGCCGCCGGGTGGAAGGTGCCCATCATGTAGGTTCCCTTGCGCTCAATGAATTTTCCGTGTTCCTTTGTCACCCTGAACGCGGGGTCAATGAGCTTTTGGGCGGATATCCTTCCCAAACATACAATGATTTTCGGGTGCAGCAGCCTTGTCTGCTCGCGCAGCCAGCCGATGCACTCCTCCTGTTCCTGCGGCAAAGGGTCGCGGTTTTTCGGCGGGCGGCACTTGACCATGTTGGCAATGTATATATTTTTGTGCCTGTCAAGTCCGACGGCGGCAAGGTATTTGTCCAGCAATTGCCCTCCCCTGCCGACAAACGGCTCACCCTGTAAATCCTCATTTTCTCCCGGACCTTCTCCGATGAACATGACACGCGCATTTTCAACGCCGATTCCGAAAACGAGGTTCGTTCTCGTGTCTCCGAGAGCACATTTCCGGCATTCCATGCAGTCTTTTTTCAGTTCGGACCATGTTGAATACATTAATCTTCCCTCCGCTTTTCAAGCAAGCCCTGCATATCCTCCGGCAGTCCGGTGCAAAGCCTGACTTTTTTCCCCGTAATCGGGTGAGTGAATTCTGCCGCTGCGCAGTGCAGCGCATGGCGGCCGATAAGTTCTCTGCTGCCTCCGTACATTTCGTCGCCCGCAAGAGGCGCACCGATTGATGAAAAATGCACGCGTATCTGATGCGTTCGTCCCGTTTCAAGGTGGATGCTCAGGAGCGTCAGCCCGGAATCGGTTGTGCGCAATGCCCTCCAGTGCGTTACGGCAGGCTCTCCCCTGCCCTCATCACCGGCGGCACGGAGCGTTTTCATCGGATCGGGGCGGTATATCGGGCGATTGATTGTTCCCTCACCGTCAAAAATGCCCTGGACTACTGCGAGATATTCCTTCTCGATTTCCCCCGAAAGCTTCGCCGCGCAGTGAGCGTTGAGAGCGCAGACGACAAGACCCGAGGTGTCCTTGTCAAGCCTTCCGACTGTTCTGAACGTCGGAGAATATCCCTTCTGATAATAATAGCCCGCCACAAGATTTGCCAAAGTGTCACCCTGGTGGTTGTGTGTCGGATGAACCGCAAGCCCCGCCGGCTTGTTGACAACAAGCAAGTCCTCATCCTCATAAACAATGTCAAGCTCCCCGAAGCGAGGTTCAATGCTGTTTTCGTCCTCAGGCAGATTGAGTGTCAGTGTGTCGCCTGCCGAAAGAATATCCACTGTTCTGACAGGCTCTCCGTTGAGCATCAGTCCGTTTTCTCTGTGCTTCAGCGTTCTGAGCAGATGAGAGGACAGCCGCACCGTACGGCGCAGATAATTGTAAACTGATGAGCCGTCGCGCTCGGGTTCAATGATGAAATTCAAAACTCTTGACATACAGCACTTGACCTTTTGAAAAATTCAGGTTATTATCTTAAAACGTCACAGGCACTCAAAAGCAACCGGATTGCGGGCTTTGTGATTTACATGATAATTAAATATCCCTGCAAAAACCTTAAAGCATTGTTCCGGTGAAAACGCGGTGAATTCCGTTTTCGTTTTTGACCAGAAGCGCCCCGGAACAAGTTATATCGACAGCAAGCCCGACGGTGACAGAGCCGTCGGGCTGTTTTATTCTGACGTTTTTTCCGATTGTGTCCGAAATTTCCGCAAGTCGTTCTGTTTCCTTTGACGTGTCGCGGCGGAGAATACTGTCCAGCTCGGCGACAATCTCCTTAGCGGCAAACACGGCATCGGTTTTTCTGCCTGTGAGTTGGCGGAGCGAACAGGCAATGCTGCAAAGCTCCGGCGGAGAATCACACTCAAGCTGATTCAGATTCATGCCGATTCCGATGACCGCATGCGTGTTGCGCGCCGTCTGAGGAGAATAGACGGGAACGGTGAGAATTCCGCAAAGCTTCCCCTTTTCGCAGACAATGTCGTTCGGCCACTTGATTTTTGTCTCGGCACCGAGTTTCAGAAGAGCATCGTGCACGGCAATTCCCGCAAAAGTTGTGAGTGAGGAAAGCCGGCTGACATCCTCTCCGAGTTGCAGAACATAGGACATATACAGCCCCTGCCCCGGAGGCGAGAAAAAGCTTCTTCCGAGCCTGCCGTGCCCGTTTGTCTGTTCGCGGGCAACGACAATCATGCCGTTCTCCGCTTTTCCGGCTCTGATTTGAGCAACAGCATAATCGTTGGTTGACGGCAGGGTATCGAAGCAAAAAAATCTGTTATCCATTGCTTTTAACATATTCTATGGCTTCCTTGATGCTCGGGATAATCAGACTGAGCGCGTGGAAATATCCGACAACAATATATTTCAGCGTTTGAAAAAGGCTTTGCGACGGCTCGGTAAGTTTCTCTGTGTTTGCAACAGGATTTTCAACTGTGTAGCTCACTCCGACAATCGCGGCGCTATGGTCTGAAAAGTTGTTGCCGCTTGCGTCCATAAATCCCTTATATTCAAATGAGGATATTTCAAGGTCAACTCCGCCTCCGTCTTTGTAGAGCAAACGGTCAACGGAATCCCAGTTTCCCCAATAGGGCACATCAAACTCATTCGGGTCCACAGTGTAATTTCCGTCGTGCTTGAACTCCACCCAGGCATCCTTCAGCCCGGTCTGTGTAACAAGATTTTTGTAGATGAATGACGAATATTCAAGGAAAAAGCTCGAGTTGGTGTCCCCGACAACAATAACAGGTCTGTCATTTTTTCTGGAATTGATAAGCTCCGCAAGCTGACGCATATTGTCTTTTCTTGCAATGATGGAACCTTCGTCGCCGTAAGCGTCGGCATGTATATCATAAAAATCAAGGAACACTCCGTTGCCCAGGTCAACAAGGCAATAGAGTATCCCCTTGGGTGTCAGTTCGTCAGCGCCGCCGCTGATAACTCCGGAGGCACTTTCCCACTTGATTCGCTTCATGTTGTAAATCGGATATTTTGAATACACGTTCATGCCGTCAGCAAACGGTATGCCGCCCATGTGCGGAGTTTTGAACTTGTAAGCATCAAGCTCATTACGCAGATTTTTGTTGTAATTGAAATCCTCCTGCGTTGCAATAATGTCGCACCCGCTTGCGTTGAGCAGCTTTCCCATTGCCGTCATTTTTGCCGCAACGTCAACTCCGCCCTCGCGGTGCAGAAGATAGTTTATGTCTGGCAGTCCGGCAACATTATAGGTCATTACGTTCAGCGTCCCGCCGGGAGTTTCCTTTGCCTGAGCCGCAACGGGAACGGCAACCGACAGAACCATAACAGCCATAAGGAGGCAAACAGCCTTTTTAAATTTGTTTTTCATTTCAACTCACCCCGAAAAAATGTGCAATTATGTCAACACTATGCTTACAGTATATAATAATACCCGAGCAGTGTCAAGAGCGTTACGGGATGATAAAAGAGTTTCAAACCGATTCAGGCGGCGAAGAAGTTGAAGCTGTCGGTATACTCGTAACCGAGATAGAAAACTGCATCGCGGCAGGCGTCATAATGAGCAAAAGAGCAAAGTCTGTCTCCTACAAAAACTATTTTGCTGCCGACAACTGTGTAGCTCACAATGCTGAAGCTGCCGAGGGTTGAAATAACCGCGGTGCCGTTCTGGCTGAAATTTATGCAGCCTATGTCACTCACATAAACTCCCTTGGGTGAAAATCTCAGGCAGTTGTTCCCCGCTTTGTTTGCGTTTTTCATTTTTTGTTGCCTCCTGCTTTCTTGATTGCACCTATATTATCTCACCAAAGTAATTAAGGTTCAAGCAGGATACCGATTAAGAATTTCTTCAAAATTATAAGGAAATCTTAACAAACGTTTAAGGAATGTCAAAAAGATCCTGTTTTAAACGTCCGATATACAGAAATCAGTTGAACAGAACGCCTATGCCGTGTTCCTCAACAAAGTCATACCTGTTGCCGAGGTTGTTGAACACGCCGACAATAACACTGATTCCGCGCAGCAGGGTGTCAACAAAGCCGGGTGCTGCCTTTTTGTGTCCGCCCGTCTGAGAAGTCTTTGAAAGAGTGAACGATTCAAAGCAGCTTCCGCTTTCAACAGTGTATGAATTGATTTTCAGTGAATTCTCCGAAACATCAATTATGTTGTAAATCATTTCATCGGTGAGATACGACTTTCCGACATTTTCTCCGAGCGGCGGTTCTTCCTCATCGTTACGCGGACGGTTGATCGAGCCGGAGGTCATGTAAACCGTTCCGGCGGCATCGGTGACGGAATCAACATCGGCAGTTGAAAGCACTGTTGCGTTGTCAAAAACAACATTTGAAACCGAGTAATAGTGGCTGTGGCCGGTCAATACAAGGTCAATTGCAAACTCGTCGAAAATCGGAGTCAGAATAAGGCGAAGCAGCTTGTTTTCCGATTCCCTGTGCTCAATTCTGCCGCCGTAAAGGTCATGGTGAAAAACAGCGATACGCCACTTGACATCCGGGTTCTTTGCAACAGCGGCCTTGATGAAATTGCGGTGGTCGGCAGCGCTGACATTGTTTGTGTCAAGCATCAGGAACAATGCATCACCCTTGACGAACCAATAATCCGAGCCCGCATATGACGAAGTGATGAACCGCTTGTTTTCGTTGGGAACGTTTTTGAAATATCTGTACCAGATATTCTTGCGGTCGTGGTTTCCGACACTCGAAGCAAAAGCAACCGATTTGAAGGCAAAGGGAGCTGATACACCGTCATATTCCGAACGCAGTGCGGACGATGCCTGGTCGCCTCCGGAGACGACGAGCGAAATATTCTTTCTGTCCTGCGCCGCCTCAATTGCCGAATTGAGATTATATGCGCCGTTTGAAACGCTTTTCTCATCGTCCGACAAGTACGAAACGTGAATATCCGTAACGTAAACAAACGAAAAATCGTCATCTGGAAGGGTTGTGAAGCTGTAAACATCCGTTTTCTCGCTGCCCGCGTAGCAACGGTAATAGTATGTTTTCCCTTTTTCAAGTCCTGACACAAAAGCCTTGTTTGCGCGTTCTCCGTTCGGAGCGGTAATATATGTACCTTCAAATCTGACCGCGTTGCTCATATCCGCTGAAAGGCTGATTTCAACAAAGCACTTGTCGCTGCCCGCAGGAGAATACCACGAAAAGCCTCTGGAACTCTCATCACTGCCCGGAGACATATAAAGAGCATTCCCCTGCTCGGTATACCGTGTCCAGTAGCTTTCCCACGTCTGCCTGTCAGTCTGTGCAAACGAGAGAAAAGAAAAACAGGCTGCAAGAATTGCGGTGCAAAGCACCAGCGAAGTCAGACGAATGAATTTTGAGTTTGAAAGCATTTTTAACCCTCCGTATTCTGTGTGCGAAAAGCCGCTGCATTACGCCGCCTTTCTGAGTTTTCGACGTTCTATAAAATAAAACGCAAAGTGAACAAAGAATGTTGTCGACCATGAAATCGGGTAAGCCCAATAAAGATTAATCAAAGTCGGATTGAGCGGGAACACTGTATATATCCAAAGCAGCCGCAGTCCGCAGCCGCCGAGAAGCGAAATAATCATCGGCTCGAAGGATTTGCCCATGCCACGAAGCTGACCGGCACCGACATCCATGAGAGAGCAAAAGAAGTAAAACGGCATAATCAGCGCCAACCGCTGTGCGCCGATTTCGATTACCGGCTGCTCCGTTGAAAATATTCCGACAATCTGCGGGCTGAAGAAATACCCGAGGCTTCCCATGGACACGCCGATTATCACTGTGATTATCAGACAGCGAAAGTAAATCTTCCCCAGATTTTCATATTTCTTTGCGCCCATGTTCTGTGAGGAGAAGGTCATTGTGGTCTGTGATATGGCGTTTGTGCAGGTGTAAACAATAGAATCGTAATTTGAGCCGGCGGCAATGCCCGCCATAGCAGTTGACCCAAAGGAATTGACGGTTTTCTGAATGATAACATTTGAAATTGAGAACAGGGAGTTTTGAATCCCGGCAGGTATCCCGATGGCAAGAATTTTTTTGAGCTCTTCTCCGTAAAAGCGCAGGTCACGCAAAGTGAGGCGGCAGGCGTTTTCCATGTTCATCAGCCTGCGCACTATCAGCACGGCGGAAATATACTGTGACGTTATCGTCGCAATGGCAACACCCGCAACGTCGAGATGAAACTTGATGACCAGCACAAGATTCAGGATAATATTTATTACGCCCGTCAGAGTGAGTATGTACAGCGGTCGCTTGGTGTCCCCCGTGGCGCGAACAATGCTTGCGCCGAAATTGTATACAAGTGACGCAGGTGCACCGAGGAAATATATTTTCAGATACAGAGCCGACAAATCAATCACATCATCCGGCGAGTCCATCATCATAAGGAATGTTCTTGACAGAGAAAATCCGATTATGGAAACAATAATTCCGCTCACAATGCTCAGCGACATTGCACAGTGTGTGCAGCGGTGAACCGACTTGCTGTCCTGTGCGCCGATATACCTTGCAACCATGACGCCGGAACCCATGGCAAGGCCGAAAAAGATGTTGAGGATAAGGTTAATCAGGGAACCAGTTGCACCCACGGCGGCGAGGGACTGCCCTCCGGCGAATCTTCCGACCACGATAACATCTGCCGTGTTATATATCATCTGAAGAAGGCCGGTCAGGATAAGCGGCATGGCAAAGGTCAGAATCTTTTTCAAAAAAGGCCCGGTTGTCATGTCAATGTTGTATTTTCTTCTCAAGCTCTCATCTCTTTTCCGAGTGCAAACGGTGTTGTGATATTATACTCTTTTTTATAAATTTTGTCACTACAGTTTTATCACTATCATAAATATATTGCTTGTATTCAGTTTTAATATGTTGTTTAATGCATAAAAAATGACGTTTATCTGCACAATTCACCGTTTTCCTCCCATTTTCGAGCTATTACGAGCACCGAAGAACTTGCTCTTTTCATTTTTTGGTGGTATAATTACCAAGCGCAGCTTGCGTTAAGTCTCGCATACATAAAAGGACGGTCTTAGTTATATTATGAAAGTAATCATCATCGGCATCGGAAAAATCGGATATGTTCTTGCAAAGCAGCTTTCGCAGGAGGGGCACGACATTGTTGCAATCGACCGCAATCCCGCAGTGCTGCACAAGGCGCAGGAAAAGCTTGATATAGCCGTTGTCAACGGAAACGGCGCTTCCGCAGAGGTTCAGCGCGAAGCAGGCGTTTCCGATGCAGACATTCTCGTTGCCGTTGCCTCAAGTGATGAAATCAATCTGCTCTGCAGTCTTGTTGCGCACAAACTCGGCTGCCGTAATGTTATTGCCAGAGTCCGGAACCCGGAATACGACCGTCAGATGAGCCTGCTCGACGAAAACATCGGCTTGTCCTTCTCAGTGAACCCGGAAAAGACAGCCGCTTACGAAATATTTCACCTTATTCAGTTTTCCTCCTTTCAAAAGCGCGATTTGTTTGCAAGCGGCCGAGCGGAAGCGGTTGAGTTCAAGCTCAGCGCCGAAAGCCAGCTTGCGGACAAAACCCTCAACAAGCTCGGCGACGTTTTCAAACAAAAGGCAATTGTTTGCACGGTTGAAAGAAACGGCAGAGTCACAATTCCCTCCGGCTCTTTCACACTGCTTCCGGATGACAGAGTTACTATTGCTTCGGCTGCTGCAGATTTGCCGGCGCTCGCAAGAAGTCTCGGAATAAAACGGCGCAAAATTGACCATGTTATGATTGTCGGCGGCAGCAAAATCGCCGAATATCTTGCAAAACTGATTATCGACACAAAAATATCTGTTACCATCATTGAGCAGTCAATTGAGCGCTGCAATGAGCTCAGCGAAATTCTTCCGCTTGCCACGGTTATCTGCGGCAACGGAACTGATCAGGATTTGCTGATTGATGAAGGCATTGAAGAGGCAGATGCCGTTGTGACACTCACCGGCATGGACGAGGAAAATCTTCTTGTTTCCATGTTTGCAAACTATATCGGAGTTCCGAAAACCATCACCAAAATCAACCGTCTTGAGTTCAGCGATGTTTTCACCGGCATGGGTATTGACACCTTTGTGAGCCCCAAGCTTCTCACGGCGAACGAAATCATCCGTTATGTCCGCGCTGTAAGCGTGTCGAGAGAGGGCGGCGTTGAAACCCTTTACAGAATTGCAAACGGAAGTGCCGAGGCTCTCGGCTTCACCGTGCCGAAAACCGGCAGATTTCTCAACACTCCCCTTTCGCAGCTTCCCATAAAGCCGAACATTCTTCTTGCCATCATAATCCGCGGCAGAAGGGTTATCATCCCGAAGGGCAACGATTGTATGCAGGCCGGAGATAGCATTATTATAATCGCCGATTCAAAAAGGGCTCTTGCAAACCTTACGGATATCTTTGAAATCAACGAGGACGAGTAAATGAATTATCGCGCAGTTTTTCGATATACGGGGCTGGTGCTGAAAGTTGAAGCGCTGTTTTTGGTTCCGGCAATGATAATTGCATATTACTACGAGGAGTTTGCCTCTCTTTTTGCGTTTTTAACAACTGCGGTTCTCTGCTTTTTTGCAGGTTTTGCTCTGTCAAGAAGCCGCTTCAAAGGTGAAATTTACGCAAGAGAAGGTTTTGTGACTGTTTCACTTTGCTGGATTGTGCTTTCACTGTTCGGCGCTTTTCCGTTTTTCCTCAGCGGAGCAATTCCCAATTTTGTCGACTGCTGGTTTGAAACTGTTTCCGGTTTTACAACCACAGGCGCAAGTATTCTCACTGCGGTTGAGAGCATTCCGAGAAGCATTCTTTATTGGCGCAGCTTCACACACTGGCTGGGAGGCATGGGTGTTCTGGTGTTTTTGCTTGCAATTGTTTCAACAAGCAGAGGCAACGGCGAGGCAGTTCATATTCTCCGCGCCGAAAGCCCGGGTCCGTCCGTTGGCAAAATTGCGCCCACAATCCGTCAGACCTCACGCTCACTCTATAAAATCTACATATTTCTCACTCTCATGGAAATTGCGCTGCTGCTGTGCGGCGGTATGCCCGTGTTTGATGCTGTGACAAACTCCTTCGCAACTGCCGGCACCGGAGGCTTTGCAGTGAAAAATCTGAGCATCGGTGCTTACAACAGCCCGTATTTCACGCTGATAATCGGCATCTTCATGATGCTGTTCGGCGTCAATTTCAGTATGTATAACCTGGTTCTTATGAAACGTCTGCGTACGGCGTTCAAAAATGAGGAGCTTCGCGCATATATTATCATTATTCTGATTTCAACCGCAGTAATCAGCATAAACATTCTGCCGATGTACGAAACCGGCTGGCGCGCAGTTCTTGACAGCTTCTTCCAAGTCTCCTCAATCATAACCACCACCGGCTTCTCAACAACGGACTTCAACACCTGGCCGGAGCTCTCACGGTTCTTGCTGGTTATCCTGATGATAATCGGTGCATCTGCAGGCTCAACAGGCGGCGGCTTCAAGGTTTCGAGAATACTGATTATGTTCAAATACCTCAAGCGGGAAATGAAAACCATGCTCCGTCCTCGCAGTGTGCGCGTTGTTCATATGGACGGAAAGCTGGTTGAGGAGGACACGGTGCGGGGCACACTTGCCTTTGCCGCAGCCTATGCTCTTGTCTGCATTATCTCAATGCTGTTAATTTCATTCAACAATTTTGATATGGAGACAACCGTAACCTCTGTTTTCGCATGCATAAACAACATCGGCCCCGGTTTGAGTCTTGTCGGCCCAATGGGAAATTACTATCACTTCTCCGCGTTCACAAAAATCATTCTGTCGTTTGATATGCTTTTCGGACGTCTTGAAATTTTCCCGCTGCTGATGCTGTTCTTCCCGTCATTCTGGAAAAAGCGGGTTTAAAATCCGCAGTACAACTCATGAAAAAACAGCTGTGTCAAAACCTCGGTCGGATTGTTTCCTTCCGTTTTTGACACAGCTGTTTTTTATGAAGGTCTTTATTTCCCGAGAACTTTTGCAACTGCCGCCGCAGCGCCGTGAGCAGCCTCCTCCTTGTGTGCGGGGATTTTCAATTCTGCTCCGAATCTCTGCTCAAAGCGTCTTTGCAAAGCCATGTTTTTTCTCAGTGCGTTTCCCGACCCTGCAAGCCTTTTGACACTTCCTGCTCCGGCAGCGGTATACATAGAATAAAGCTCATCCACCATACCGTCGAGTACCGCGTAAAGAAAATGCTCGGGTGTAAAATTGTCAAGCCCGATGCCGGTGATACAGGCACGTTTCCACGGGTCGTCGCGTGTACCGCAGAACAGAGTTGAAAATGAGAGAGGATTTTCAGGCTCATTCTCCCCCGCCAGAATTGCGTCCATCGCGGGATATGCACTGCCGACACTCTGCCCGGTCACCGTTTCGGCGGTTTTTCTGAAGAACTCCTCAAGCAAAGCGAATGCCCTGCCGCCGCACAGCGATGAGCCTACAAGCAGTCTCACTCCCCTGTCAAGCGGACGTATCTCCGTACCGGGAGGTGCCTGCTCAAGCTGAGAGACAAAGGATATTTGCCCGCCTGTGCCCATATTGACGAGCACCGTCGTGTTCACATCCTCAACAGAGCCGAAAAAGCTTGCCTGATTGTCGCCAATCGCGCAGGAAACCGGTATTCCCCTGTGCTCGCCGACAATGCAAATATCACCTGTCACCTCCGGGAAGAGAGAAACATCCAGTTCGGCACTCGCGGCGGCGTCAAGGTCAAAGCAGTTATTTTTGATGTTGAAAATTCCGAAGCTTGCGGCATCGGAGGAATGGACAAGAGGGCTGTTCCTGCCGGCAAGCGTCATTGCGGCAAGGTCATGTATCGTGCAAAAGACAGACGCGTCCTGAGGAACAAGACCGTTTTGCGCATGATAAAAATATGTTGTGCAGCCGAAGCCCGCCGCAGCCTTGTATCCCGTGCGACGTTCCAGCACCGCTGCATAACTGCCCGAATCGTGAAACGGTTGATTGCCGCTTTCATCCTGCCATGTATAAAGCGGAGACAAAAGCTTGCCGACGGAGTCAAGATAAACAATGCCGTGCATCTGCCCGGTCACGCCGATAGCATCTGCCCCATGCTTATCAATAAGGGTGTCAACGAGTGAAACAGCTTTTTCAATTATTTTCTCCGCAGACTGAACGCGTTCAAACGGTCTTTGCGTTTTGAATGCGGCATCATTGGCAAGGGTCACGGCTTCAATGGTTTCGCCGCTTGAGGTGTCGGTCACAACGGCTGAAACAGTTGTTGTTCCGATGTCAAGTCCCAGTGCTTTCAAATATTGCACCTCCCTGAGAGTGATATATGTTCATGTACAATATTATATTTTTTGCTTCAAAAAGTCAACAAGGTTTCTTATCTTATTTTTCTGCTTGATTTTTGCATTTTTTTGCTCTTGTCTTCAATTTTTTTCTTTTTCCTCTTGACGTACCAAACATTTTGTGATATATTATTCGAGCGTCAAGTTGCTGGTGTAGCTCAGTTGGTAGAGCAGCTGATTTGTAATCAGCAGGTCGGGGGTTCGAGTCCGTCCACCAGCTCCA
>CAZIMM010000005.1:56603-56874 GCA_964540415.1 uncultured Eubacteriales bacterium | reverse complement strand
GTCAAAGCCGGTGGAAGAAAAGTCAATTCTGTTGAGGCCTCCCACAGCCACTGCAATCTGGTCCTGCCAGCCGCCTGCCTCGGCGCAGAGATCGCGCTCAATGTGGATTGCCTGCTTTGCCAGCTTGTATTTATCGGGAGCTTTTCCGATCAGAGAATAGATGCTGTTGAGCAGTCCGACAGCAAAGGATGAGCTTGAACCGATGCCGGAGCGCGCGGGAAGATCCGCGTCATAGGATATCTGCAAGCCGTTGATGCCGAGATATTTGAGC
>CAZIMM010000005.1:43945-56571 GCA_964540415.1 uncultured Eubacteriales bacterium | reverse complement strand
GACTACCGGATGTTCGACCTCGTCCGGTTCATTGAAACGTTCGATTTTTGAATAGGTGAGCTGGTTTTTGTAGTTGAAGAATGGCGGCATTTTGCGAACTGTAACATAACAATACTTGTTGAATGTTGCAGAAAGCACACTGCCCGTGTTGCGTTCAAAAAAAGTTTTATAGTCGCTTCCTCCGCCGAAAAAGGAAATTCTGTACGGCGTTTTAGATATTACCAAAGCATTCACCGCCGAAGTTGATTTTGATTTTTTGCATTCCGAGAGTCTGCCTGAGCAGCGAATTGTCCATCGCGCCGAGACTCGCTCTTATGTCACGGAATGACTTGTCGGCAGTCACCGGCACAACAAGCGCAGCCGGACAGCTGAGAGACTCGGCGAGCATAACACCGAGCTCATATTTTGTCAGAGCATCGTCCCCGCAGACGTTGAGCACAGATGGAACTTCGCTCTGTTCTTTGTTTATCAGCCCGACAGTCAGCTTCGCAGTAGTTGAATAATCAAGCGCGCTGCGTGTGTAGTCGGTGTACAGCTCGATTTTTTCTCCCGCAAGCAGCTTTGCCGCAAGTTTTTCAAAAAAATGAGTTTTGCCTGTACCGCGTCCGCTTCCGAGCATGAACGGAAAACGCAGTGCGTGTCCGCCGTGTTCAACAATCAGTTTTTCCGCCGCCGCTTTCTGTCTGCCGTATTCGCTCAGCGGCAAAAGCTCATCACTCTCCGTAAATGGCCTGTCGGGAAAGCCCTCGCCGTAAACGGTGTCGCTCGAGGCAAAATAAAAGCTCCGGAATCCGGGCAGACGCTCGAGAAAACACGCGGGCGCCGTAATGTTGGTTTTTGCCGCTTCTTCCGGGAATTCTTCAACAAAATCCATGTTGTGGCTCGCGGCAAGCCATATGACATCAAGCTCTCGCGGAAGTGCGCGGCAGAAGGTGTCAACCGCGTCACCGTCGGTCACGTCAAGCACATTGCAGCGCACCCTGTAACCGTCAGCGGCTACCGTCTGTCTGCGTGAACAGCATATTATGTTTTCACCGGTTGATGAAAGAATTTCTTCAACCAGATGAGTTCCCAGAAATCCGCCTGAACCGATAATCAGATACATAGAATTGTCCTTTCTGTTTGCTGCTTATCGCCATATTCCGAAAGAGAGCGCAAACAGCGCAAACAGTGCATATGCCGAAAACGGCTCTTTCTTTATATGCTCACGGAGTCGGGTGCATTCGTCGTAAAGCCCGTTCCTGCCGAGAAGGCTTGAAACCATAACAAGAGGGAGTGTCATGAGGCAGTAAACAAGATGAGATTTCTGGAGAGTGATTATAAAGGAAGCCGTCAGCGGCAGACAGACTGTCCACGCGGATACTGCAACACACAACGTAAAGATAATTGCGCACGCGGAGTTCTTTGCACGAACCAGGGAATACAGCCAGTAAATCAGAGTGAGTACAAACAACGGAATTGACCGCCGCAGCGGATTGTAGACAGCCCATATATCTGAAAAACTCGGAAACAATTTGTTGAGAGGAAGAAAATTAACTTTCAGCGAAAACAGGAATATGACAATCAAAAGCAACGGCACAGCGTAGACGGACAGCTGCAAAAGAACTTCCCCTGCACTTTGCTTGACAGGCTCCTCCGCCTTAACTTTTTTTGCTCTTGCCGCAGCCTTTTTTGAAAGCTTTGCGGGCTTCTTTTTTCGCTTGAAAATGTCCGGCACCGGCGCTGCAACAGCGGTGCAAAGAGCCGCTTGCGGCAAAACAATCGCGGCGTATTCCGGATGGCTTACGGCAAGGTATATTCCGGCGGGCAGGCAGAGCAGGGACAACCTCTTGAGCCCCGCTGCGGCAACACACAAAAACAGCAAAAGCAAACTGACAAGCGTCGCAGTTGTATAATTGTTATAGTGAAACGGGCAGAGAAGAGAAAAGCTCAATGCTGCGGCACAAAGCATCAGAAACGCTCCGAGGTTTTTGTCCTCGGGCGCCAGACGCCTGACAATTATGCCGAAAACTACGCAGCAAAAAACAGCAGTACCAAAAAAAATAAAATAAGGAACGACTGTGTACAATGTGCTGTCCGGAGTGTTGTTATACGGCACAAGCAGGAAGAAAAAGCGAAGCATCATGGCTTCAAAAAACATCAGCTCATATTTGATTTTTGAAACTGTGTTTACAATAATTTTCATGTACAATCTTCTCCGGGTTCTCAATTAATAAAGTGACGAAACAAAGGCAAACAAAAATAAAACGGCAATCAGAGGAGATGATTTTAACTTTTCTCCTGCCTTATCGCAAACAGCCGTCGCCGTCTCATCCGAGTTGTATAGAAGGTTAAGCATGAAAATCAGCATGGAGAGAATCCCTGCGGAAAGCCACCGCTGTGTATCTGTTGACAGTAAAGACGCACAAGCGGACATAAAGATTATGAGGGCAGACAGAACGTACGGAGATTTGCGCAAAAAGCCTTTTTCTGTTTTGAAAAGCCTCCGAAGCAATACGCAAAAGAACACACACACGAAAACAAAGCAAATGAAATAATAAATCAGCGTAAACACAGAAATTGAGCCGAAAGCGGTACTTAAAAAAACCATTATCCGCTCATAATAATTTGACGGATTTGCAAGTGCCGTATCGCTTCCCTGAATTACCTCGTCGCTGTAATCGTTGAAAAGGTAGCCCTTGTAAAACTCACCGCGAATCAGGGAGTAATCTCCGATTTTTGAAGCAATATGTTCCTTCAGGCCTTCAAAAGAAACGGTGAGCGTCTTTAAAGCAAAAAACTCAAAATACGCAAGCGACAGCGCACCGACGGCGGCACTGACAAAGAACAGAATTACATCTGACTTCGCGAAGTTGCTCTTCACCATTTTGTAAGCAAGAAGTGCTCCGATGAGCGGTGCATACTGAAAAACATAGCCGGGATGAACCGCGAGTCCGATAAAAATCAAAACCGGTGTAAGTACACAAAGCCACTTGCTGTTGATGCAAACAACCGTAATCATTGCAATAATGAACATAAATATGTCGAGCATACCGAACCAGTGCGCGAAGACAGTCATGCCCAGCGGAAAAAGCGCAACAGTGAAAGCCGCGGCTTTTGCAAGTGTCGCAGTGTTGTCTTTAAGCTTGCGGATAACTCTTCCGGCAAGAATCGCATAGAGCAGATATGCAATCAGGTTCGAGGCAATGCAAAAACCCGTGAGCCATTCGTTTGAAAAATTGTCGGTTATCAAAGAAACAATTGAAGCAATAAGCAAACGGGAACAGAAGCCGACTGAATAGTCAACCAGATAAAACTCGTTGTAGAGCCACATCGGATCCTGTTCGTTTGAGAGAACAATTGCGAGGGAAAAAGACATAAAGCCGAACAGCAGAGCTTCATATTTGATTTTGTCAAAAAAACGAGAAATAACCATGCCTCCTGTTTCGGTCAATAATAATATATTATATCAGTTGCGCGTTAAAAAGTCAAATTGTATAAAAATGTTTTGATTAATTATTTTTGTATGCGAAAATGCGGCGTTCATTGTTGACACTTTTCAAAACTTAAGCTATACTTTTGTTTAGAATATGTTATATCGGAGGTGTGAACGCAGAAAGATGAATATTCTGCTTGTTAATCCGAAAACAAACGGATTTACGCGTTCTCTCACCAGTCCGCTCGGCCTGCTTTCAATCGCAACGGTTCTCAAAAAAAACGGACACAACGTGATGATTTATGACCGCACGGTGAGCAACGTCAGGGCTGATGAAGTTATTCGCAGCTTTTCCCCGGAGCTGATCGGAGTATCATTGATTTCAATGAAATCATACCGCGACGCAAAGCTTATTTCCGAAAAAATGAAGAAGCTGAATTTGCCGGTTGTGTGGGGCGGACCGCTTGCGTCGTCTGTTCCCGAGTTGGTGTTTAAAACCGGTTGTGTCGATGTCCTGAGCATAGGTGAGGGTGAAGAAACCTGGTGTGAGATTGCGGAACACTATGAGGGAAAACGGGAACTCGCAAGTGTTTGCGGCACAGCATATGAGGAAAACGGCAAGCTGTGCTTTACTCCTCAAAGGGAATTTGTCAATCTTGCTGAATTGCCCCCCATTGATTGGAGCCTTATTGATGTTCCGAAATACTTTCAGCATTATTATTCGTGCAAAAAAATGCTGTATCTTTACAGTGCGAAAGGTTGCCCCGGAGTATGCACATTTTGTTTCAACTCGCAATTTCACAGAAGCTGTTACCGCCGCCGCCCTGTTGAACATGTGATAGGAGAGATTGAATATCTGTATGATAATTTCGGTCTTGACGGGGTTTATTTTGCAGACGAGCTCTGGTGCAGAAGCCGTGAAGAGATGCATGAAATATGTTCGGCAATGATTGCGTCTCATGCGCATATTGAGTGGGGCTGTCAAACGAAAATCGGCCTGTTCAATCAGGATGATTTCAGGTATATGTATGAGGCGGGTTGCCGATGGATTTTCTTCGGTGTTGAAAGCGGCTCAAAAGAGATGCTCCGTAAAATGCAAAAGGGAATTGCTTATGACCGGATCGTGTCAACATTTTCGGACTGCGCGCAAGTCGGAATCATTACTATTGCGGCGTTCATCATCGGAATGCCGGGTGAAACCCGCGAGCAGCTTCGCGAAACCGCGGAGCTTGCAAAACGGATAGAGGCAACGCAGTGGTCATTCAATTTTTACACTCCGGTGCCGGCATCTCAGCTTTACAACGAACTTGTTAGTACAGAAAAAATCAAGCCCTACGAAAGCCTTGCAGAGCTTGCACGGACAAAGCCGACCGCAGAAATAGTTCACGGGCTTTGCGATATTCCCGAAAGGGAGCTAAAAGTAATCAGAGCATATTTTTTGTGGCAGAGTTTCACCAAAAAACAGCTGAACAGCGAGACAGAATCATATGCGTTCACTTTGAAGGTGATTGCCGACGCGGTAAAGAGTCTGTTCGGCCATGGCTTGATCGGCTTCTTTGTCTCGGCACTTTACGCGTCACAGGAATTTTTAGGAGTTTTTGTGAATTATGCCTTTCATCCTGCAATCAGAAGGAAGTATGGTCTGAGCAAAAATCGAATCAAATAAATACTGCTGTTAAAATATAAAATAAGAGACTGTATCAAACGCTCGCGCAAATCCGGTAATCGGTTTTGATACAGTCTCTGAATTATTACCTAATCGTCAAGCTTCAGCCCGTATTTTTTCTTTATTCGGGGGTGAAAATTCGCGTCGCAAAAAATCAGCAGAAACTCGTATGCGGAAATCCAGATCAGCTGCAGGGCATATTTAATGCCGTGTCCCCTGAATTGCTTGAAAACATCCTGAATGTCCTTCTTTGCGATCGAGTAGCTTTTGGACTCCGCGGAAAAATGCTTGCGGGAAAAGCTTTTCCAAAGGAAAAACGCCCTGACAACCCGAAGCTCCATTTCAGGTATTTGAGAAAAGTTCGGGTCCGGTTTATAGAACAGCTTTGTTTTGGTGTATCCCTTCAGATTCTTCGGAGGGACATATCTTCCGCTTTCCGTCAGCTCGCGGTAAAACTGTGAGCCGGGGCCCGGAATAAAAACAAAGAAAGTCCGCTGTGTCGCTTTAATGCGTTTTGCAAGCGCAATGGTTTCCATGAGCTGCTCCGGAGTTTCGTCCGGAAATCCGACGATGAAATTTGCAAGGCTGATAAGTCCTGCTTCGGAGCACGCCTCAAAGGTCGGCTCGATTTTGTCATACGGAATGCCCTTCCGAATTTTTTTGAGCATACTCGGTGAACCGCTTTCAATGCCGAAATCAATCCAACGGCATCCGGCGTCGTACATCGTCTTGAAATCGTCGCCGTCAAAAATTCCGATTCGGGTCTGAACGCCCCATTTGAAATCAATTCCCGAAGCCTTGAACGCCCTGCACTGAGACTGCATTTCTTCCTTCGTAACACACCAGAGCTCGTCGGCAAAATAGATGCAATCTACTCCGTGATTTTCAACAAGGTATTTGACCTCGCTGAGAAAGTCCTCAACAGGCCGCGCACGGTAGGTGCACCGGTGAAACTCCCTGTTGTAGCAGAAAGCGCAGCTGCCGATGCATCCCTTTGACATATACAAAGCGAAAACGCGGTTACACCCGTATTCGGTAAAGAGATATTTTTCAACGTCAATAAACTTAAAGTCAATCGGTCCGCACTTTGAAAGATCCATAAACTCGCGGTCTGCGGTTTTGTACAGCTCACCGTTTTTAAAAAATGCCAGACCCTTGACATTCTCAAGGTCATCTCCGTTTTCAATGGCTGTGAGCAGCTCAAGCCAGGTTTCCTCACCTTCGCCGATTGAAATAATGTCCACACAACCCTCGTCAAGAGCAAGCTTCGGGGCAAGTGATACAAACGGGCCTCCCCACACAACTTTTTTGACACCGAATTTTTGCGCTGCCTTCGAAACCTTTACCGAATCCGTAAAAGACTTCATGGAATACACCGATACGCCGACAACATCCGGCATATAGCTTTCCAGTTCTTTTTTGATGTTCGTAGCTTTTAAACTCCGGTCAAGGATTTTGACCTCGTGGCCTCTGCGATCAAGATATGTGGCAATCGAAAGCAGACCCAGAGGATTTGCAATGCCTCTTGTGTAGCGCTCCGCTATCGGGTTAATCAGCAATATTCTCATTTTTCCACCGCTTGGTCGCTGCCCTGATTCAGATCATATTTCTTTTTGATGCCCGGGAAGAAGTTTGCATAAAACCATATATCCAAAAATTCATAAGCGGAAATGAAGAATTGCGGTATACCCGCTTTGAAGCCGTATCTGAAAATTCCTTCAAAGGCATCCTCAATGTCCTTGCGGGCAATTGCAAAGCGCCTGTGCTCCTTTGCATATTCTCTCCTTGAAAAGCTGTTCCACAGGAAATATGAGCGTATAACCTTCAAGTCCTTTGCGGGAACCTTTGAGAGATTCGGCTTCGGCGAATAAAAAAGCTTGGTTTTCGCATATTCGGCGATTTTTAAAGGCGGGCTGTATTTTCCGCCGTCAACAAGCTCGTTGAACAAATCGGAGCCCGGCAGGGGAATATAATACGAGAATACAAACCGTGAACGGTTGATTCTTTTTGCAAGAGCAACTGTTTCTCTGAGCTGTTCCGGCGTTTCGTCGGGGAAGCCGACAATGAAGTATGCAAGAGTTATTATGCCAACCTCCCAGCAATCCTCAAAAGTCTGAACGATTTTGCCGTAATCAACACATTTTTTGATTTTTTTGAGCACCTCCGGAGAGCCGCTCTCAACACCGAATTCAATCCAGCGGCATCCCGCTTTATACATATAAGCAAGGTCATCTTTCGAAAGGATTCCGGTTCTCATCATGCAGCCCCATGTGAACTCAACATCGCAGTTAAGTACTGCGTCGCAGAACTCCCGCGCTTCGGCACTGTTGCGGCAGAAGAGTTCGTCGGCGAAAGACACGGCGCGAACCCCGTGGTTATTCACAAGGTCGGTTATCTCCTCAATAAAGTGTTCAACGGGACGTCTGCGGTATGTGTTGTGATGCATGGCGGTGTTGTAGCAGAAAGTGCAGTGTGCAAAGCATCCCTTGGACATATACATTGCGAAAACATTGTCCCAGCTGTACTCTGTGTGCAGGAACGGCGGAATCTCAAGCAGACTGAAGTCAATCGGAGTCAGCGATGCAAGGTCAATAAAATCTCTTTGCGGAGTCATGATGAGCTTTCCGTTTTTGAGATATGCCAGACCTTTGATTGCGGAAATGTCGCCGCCTGCGTCATAGGTGTTGCAGAAGTCGAGCCATGTTGCCTCACCTTCGCCGATTGAAATGTAGTCGATGCAGCCGAGATCAAGGGTCATCTGCGGCGAAGCGGAAATGAATGCACCGCCCCAAACAACAAGGATTCCTCTTTGCTTGGCAACTTTCGAAACGAAGATAGCGTCATTGAACGACTTGAGGGAATAAACAGAAACACCGATGACATCCGGCTGAAAACTGTCCAGCTCGGCGTTAAAATCGGTTGTTCTGACGGTTCGTTCAAGAAGCATTGCGTTATGTCCGTGATTGTTGAGATGCGTTGCAATCGAAAGCAGTCCGAGCGGAGTGCAAATGCAATGAGTATATTTTTCAGTTGCGGGATTTATGAGCATAACCTTCATAGGTTCATTCCTCTGCTTTCCAAAAAAGAGTAACAGCATTCAATTATATGAAAACTTGTTGAGCAATCATTATATTATAACATTCGTAATTTATGCTGTCAAGCAAAGAACCGTACCGCACTGATTTGTTGAGGATTATTCCGCAAATCAGAACTCCACTCCGAGAACTTCGGCGAGGTTTCTGCCGAGGATGCCCTCCTTGGCACTGTCCGGTATTTCGAGGTTCATAATGCGCTCAATCGAACGCTTTGTGTTCTCGGCATCGTTGTACGGGAAATCAAGCCCGAAGATGCTGCGGTGCTCGCCTGTCTGATGGATTATTGTCCTCAATTCAAGGTCACTGATTGTCCACGCTCCGGGCAGACCGTTGTCCCCCGCGTCGATGCTGGTCCAGCCGGCAAAAACCGTTTGAGTGGGTTTTCGGGAATTGTTGCACATAACGGCAAGGCCTTCGCGGAAGAAGTGATAGCCTCCGAGATGCTCCATGCTGAATTTGAGCTCGGGAAAGTTGAAAGCGACCTCATCAAAAAGAAGCATGTTGTAATCCCTGATTCTGTGCCAGTGAATTCCGGTGTGGAAGGACAAAAAAAGTCCGAGCTCCTGCGCTTTTTCATACACGGCACAGGCGTTCTCTCCCATTATGTTGATTTCCTGATACGCCGGGTGGATTTTGATGCCCTTGAAGCCGAGCTGAGCAATGCGCTCAACCTGCCCGGCGAGGTCACCGGATTCAAATTCAATTGTGCCGAAGCCGACAAAGCTCGGATTGTCTTTTATCTGTTCCGCAAGCCAGACAACGCTGCTTCCGCCAATGGAACTTTCACTGAATCTGTCCTGAAAAGGAGCGAAGCATACTGCCTTTTCGATTGAGCACTCGTCCATGAGCTTTTTGAGCGCCTCAACCGTGCCGGACGGGCGCAGCTCGCCGGGGAAAATGTGCGCGTGGTTGGCAAAAACCCTGTACTGCATATAGTTACCTCCTTAACAATCGTATTATCCGACAATTGCACGAAAAATGCAAGTGCTGATTCAGATATATTAAAAATAAAACTTGACAACACATTAAAACAAAGGTAAAATAAAAAATTGGAGTATGATAGCCTGTGCCAAGGTGCGAAGTCGCCGCAGTAAAAAAGCGGACAGCCGAAAGGACATTTGCAAATGACAAAATCTTTGCTCACAAAAATTGACGCGATGTATTCACGCCTTTCAAAAGGACACAAACGCATTGCCGATTATATAATCGAGAATTATGATAAAGCGGCTTTTATGACGGCCGGCAAGCTCGGGAAAACCGTCGGAGTCAGTGAATCGACAGTTGTGCGCTTTGCAACGGAAATGGGCTTTGAGGGTTATCCCGAGATGCAGAAGGACCTGCAGGAGCTGATTCGCAATAAGCTCACGAGCATTCAGCGTATGGAAGTCACGAGCATTCACATGAACGAGGATGAAATCCTCGAAAAGGTGCTCATGAGCGATGTTGCGATGATAAAAGCAACCCTTGAGCAGACGTCGCAGGAAAACTTCCGCGCCGCTGTCACGGCGATAAACAGCGCGCGCAATATTTATATTCTCGGTGTGCGCAGCGCGGCAACTCTTGCAAATTTTCTCGCGTTTTACTTTCGCCCGGTTTATGATAACGTAATTATTGTTGACAGTGCGCGGGCAAGTGAAATTTTTGAGCAGGTTTTCCGAATTGACGAGAGGGATATCTGCATTGCAATCAGTTTTCCGAGATATTCAAATCAAACAATCAACGCCCTGCGTTTTATTTCGGACAGGGGCACTCCCATTATTTCAATCACTGACAGCGAGCTTTCGCCGATTGCGGCGTTTGCAAAATATCTGCTTGTCGCAAGGAGCACGATGGCGTCCTTTGTCGATTCTCTTGTTGCTCAACCTTCAACAGGCGCAATGAGGTTTACGACAATCTTTGCAAGCTGGAAAAAATCTGGGATGAATACAACGTTTACGAAAAACAGGAAGGCAGCGACAAGTGAGAAAAGTCTTGGTTATCGGTGCGGGAGCGGCAGGAATGATGGCTGCCGTACGCGCCGCCGGAAACGGCTGCGACGTAACGCTCGTTGAAAAAAACGCAAAGCCCGGCAGAAAGCTGATGATAACCGGCAAGGGGCGATGCAACGTTACAAACGCCGCCGCCTCGCCGGGTGAGCTTGTTGCCGCGGTGCCGGTTAACGGACGCTTCCTTTACGGCGCTTTTTCGGCGTTTTCGTCACAGGACACAATCAGTTTTTTTGAAAGCCGCGGCGTGCCGCTGAAAACCGAAAGGGGAAACCGTGTGTTTCCGGATTCCGACAAATCGTCGGATATTGTTGACGCTCTTTATGCCGCCGTTCGTGCAAGCGGAGCGCGAATGATTTGCGCCGACGCTGCTTCAATCGAGACGCAGAACGGTGCCGTCACCGGTGTCGGACTAAAGGACGGCGTCTTTCTGCCAGCTGACGCGGTGATTCTTGCAACCGGCGGAGCATCATATCCGCAAACCGGCTCAACGGGCGACGGATATGCAATGGCAAAGGCTTTGGGGCACACAGTTGCGGAGCTGAAGCCGTCTCTGGTTCCCCTCGAAGCTCACGAGGGCTTTTGCACGGATTTGCAGGGACTGTCTTTGCGAAATGTTGCAATAAGCGTCAAAGATACGAAAAAAAACAAAGAGGTTTATTCCGATTTCGGAGAGATGCTGTTCACGCATTACGGCGTGTCCGGCCCGATGATTCTCAGCGCAAGCTCGCACATACGCGAAATGGAAAAATACCGATACGAAATATATATCGACCTCAAGCCGGCGCTTACCGCCGAACAGCTTGACAAACGAATACTTCGGGACTTTTCGGAGAATCTTAATCGTGACCTTATAAATTCTCTCGGCGGCTTGCTGCCCAGAAAGCTCATCCCGGTGACTGTGAAACTTTCGGGAATCAAGCCTACTGTCAAGGTCAATCAGCTGACAAAGGAGCAGCGCGAAAAAATCGTGTCGCTGCTGAAGTGCCTTAAGGTGACAGTGACGGGCTTTCGCCCGATTGAGGAAGCAATTGTGACCAGCGGAGGAATCAGTGTTACGGAAATTGATCCGAAAACGATGAGGTCAAAGCTGATTCACGGACTGTCATTTGCGGGCGAAATCATTGATGTTGACGCATACACGGGCGGCTTCAATCTTCAAATTGCATTTTCCACGGGATTCGTTGCCGGTGAGAATGTCTGACCGCGACAATACATTAATTCTGAAAGGAAATACCGATTATGAGTATTAACATTGCCGTTGACGGACCTGCCGGAGCAGGAAAAAGCACAATTTCACGCATGCTCGCTGCGAGACTCGGATATATTTACGTTGACACAGGTGCGCTCTACAGAGCTATCGGACTCAACGCGCTTCGCCTCGGCCTTGACACAAAGGACGCTGCTGCCGTCACGGATACTCTTGCCTCGCTGCAGGTCAGTATCCGCTTTGAAAACGGTGAGCAGAAAGTGTTCCTCCGAGAGGAAGACGTGTCCGAGGCGATACGCACACCGGAGGCTTCTATGGCTGCGTCCAACGTGTCCGCAATCAAGAGCGTTCGGGATTATCTTTTTGAGCTTCAGAGAAAAATCGCAAGGGAAAACGACTGCCTGATGGACGGCAGGGATATCGGAACAGTTGTTCTGCCGGATGCTCAGGTGAAGTTTTTCCTCACCGCTTCTCCGGAAGTGCGCGCCGAACGCAGACACAAGGAGCTTGTGCAGAAAGGGATACCTGCGGAATACAGCACCGTGCTCGCCGAAATCATTGAGCGCGACCATAACGATTCAACCCGTCCTATAGCGCCGCTGAAGCCCGCTGAGGACAGCATCGTTTTTGACACTGCTGAGTATGAACTTGAGCAGTCTCTCGATCATCTGGAAAAAATTATTAAAGATAAACTTAAACAGTAATTTTACACTTCGGAGGAAAGATATGGGATTCAACTATAATGTCGTGAAGGACAGAAAATTCGTAAAGATTATCCGTCCACTCGGCAGATTCTACGGCCAGCGCATCCGCTTCAGAATTGAATACAGGGGACTTGAAAATGTGCCGAAGGAGGGCGGCTTCATCGTTGCCTCCAATCATATTCATTATGTAGATCCGGCAATCATTCTGATGTCCTGTCCCCGCGAGGTTCACTTCATGGGCAAGGCGGAGGCGTTTAACAAAAACCCCCTGTTTGCCGCTCTGCTGACGGGATTGAACACCTTCCCCGTAACACGCAGCAGAACAGACAGGTCAGCAATCGAATATGCCGAAAAGCTGATTGAAAACGGTTTGGTTATGGGCATTTTCCCTGAGGGCACGCGCTCAAAGGACGGTACACCTCAGGCGCCCAAGGCAGGCATAGCGTTGATTGCAAGGGAAACAAAGGCGGACATTTTGCCGGTGTCCATCAGCTGCAAAAATCCAAAAGAGCACCGGCGGCGCATAGTGTGTACATACGGAAAAATAATTC
>CAZIMM010000005.1:27140-43926 GCA_964540415.1 uncultured Eubacteriales bacterium | reverse complement strand
TGAAAACTCCACAAAGCAGGATTTGAGGGATGCCTCAAATCTGATCATGGACAAAATCAAAGAGATGTGGTCGGAGGCTATGAGCGAATGAGCGAGGGCAAATCCCGAGTGAGCATAACGGCTGCAAAAACGGCGGGCTTTTGCTTCGGCGTGGACAGAGCCGTGAGCCTTGTGTATTCCCTGCTCGGCGAGGGTAAAAAGGTGTGCACTCTCGGTCCCCTCATTCATAACCCTCAGGTTATTGACGACCTGCTGTCGCGCGGAGTGAGGATAATCGACGAACCTTCTCAGGCGCTTGACGGTGAAACGGTTGTCATCAGGGCGCACGGCGTTCCGCTTTCCGTGGAGGCGAAGCTTGAAGAACGTCCGGGGGGCTGCTGCAACGCAACCTGTCCGTTTGTGAAGAAAATCCACAGAATTGTTGCGGAACTGCCCGGGAAGGACTCTGTTGTGCTCATCGCCGGGGACGCAAACCACCCGGAGGTTCAGGGCATAAAGGGGCACTGTGCCGTTGAGTCTTATGTTTTCAACAGCCTTTCGGAATTGTGCGCTTTGCAGGAAAAGCATCCGGAATTTTCCGAAAAAGATATATTTGCGGTTGCACAGACCACTTTCAGCACAAAAGAATGGAATTCGTGCATAAAAAAAATAAAAATAGACTATACAAAGTCTAATATTTTTGATACAATATGTAATGCGACTTATGACAGGCAGAGTGAGGCGTACAAGCTCTCCCTTGAAAATGACGCAATGCTGATTGTCGGTGGCAGGCAAAGCTCAAACACCGCTAAGCTCAAAGCAGTGTGCGAGCAGAACTGCAAAACCTTTTTTGTCGAGAGTGCACAGGAACTGCGCAATATCGATTTTGAAGGTATCGGTTCAATCGGTGTTACTGCCGGGGCATCCACTCCGGCCGGTATAATAAAGGAGGTACTGCATACAATGTCCGAAATTTTGAACGAAAACGAAGTCTCCGCAGAGGTTGAGCAGCTTTCAGCGCAGACAGAGCAGGAGAACGCTCCTGCCGAACAAACAGCAGGTCAGGAGGCAGCCGAGCAGGCGGCCGGTGCTGTTGAGGTTGAGGAAACCAAAAAATCATTTGAAGCTCTCGAGGAGTCTCTCAAGAGCATGAGCAGCGACCAGAAAGTCAAAGGCACGGTTGTAGGAATCTCACCGAGCGAAATTCAGGTTGACATCGGTCGTAAGCAGGCAGGTTACGTTCCAGTTGACGAATATAGTTCAGATCCGACCGCCGACCCTTCAAAAGAACTGAAAATCGGCGATGTGCTCGACCTCATCATCATGAAAACGAACGATGCGGAAGGCACAATGATGCTCTCAAAGCGCCGCTTCGATGCAACGAAGGCTTGGCTTGACGTTTGCGAAGCAGCCGAAACCGAGGCAGTCCTTGAGGGCACTGTCTGTGAGATTATCAAGGGCGGCGTCCTTGTTTCCTACAACGGAACAAGAGTGTTCATCCCCGCTTCTCACGCAACGCTCAACCGCGACGATCCTCTTGAGCCCCTTCTCAAAACAAAGGTGCAGTTCAAGATCATCGACGTCAACAAGCAGCGCAAGCGCGCTGTCGGCTCAATCCGCCTTGTTGCCCGTGAGGCACGCAGAGGCAAAGCGAAGGAATTCTGGGACAACGCCGCCGAGGGTAAGGTATACACCGGTGTCGTCAAGTCAATGACAAGCTACGGCGCATTCGTCGATATCGGCGGAGTGGACGGAATGATTCACATTTCCGAGCTGTCATGGAAGCGCGTAAAGCATCCTTCGGATGTTCTCACCGTCGGCCAGACCGTTGAGGTTTATATCAAGAAGCTCGACGTTGAAAACAAAAAGATTTCTTTGGGCTACAGAAAGGTTGAGGACAATCCGTGGGAGATCCTCAGGCGCGACTATCCCGTCGGAACTGTTGTTGAAGCAAAGATTGTCGGCATGACGACCTTCGGTGCATTTGCCAACATAATTCCCGGCATCGACGGCCTCATCCACATCTCGCAAATTGCCGACCGCCGTGTCGCAAGTCCTCAGGAAGAGCTTTCAATTGACCAGGTTGTCAATGCAAAGATCACCGATATCGACTTCGACAAAAAGCGCGTAAGCCTTTCAATCCGCGCTCTGCTGCCCAAAAATGAGGAAGCTTCCGATGAAGAAGCTCCCGCACAGGCTCAGGAAGCCGCTGCCGAGGAAGAAACTGCAGAGTAAACAACTCACACTTCATAACACACGGGCTGTCTCCGGACATGGGGGCAGCTCGTTGCACATTATATATAACGGAGAGACGAAAATGACGATTACCGAAGCGGCTGAATATGCCGCCAAAAATGTCGGAAACAGGCCGGCGACGCAGGGCAGGCTTGCCGGAAAAATTGCTGTTGTCACGGGAAGCGCGCAGGGCTTCGGGCTCGGAATAGCCGAGGAAATGTACTCCGAGGGTGCCAGAGTTGTCATTGCCGACCTCAACTCGGAGCTTGCCGAAAGCGTTGCCGGGCGGCTGGGCGAAAGAGCAATCAGCGTCAGGGTAGACGTGTCCGATGAACAGTCGGTTGAAAACATGATTGTAAAAACCGTTGAGCACTTCGGCGGACTTGACATCCTTGTTTCCAACGCCGGCGTTCTGAAGGCAGGCGGACTGAATGAGCTGGATGCAAAAAGCTTTGAATTTGTTACAAAAATCAATTATACGGCATATTTCCTTTGCGCAAAGTATGCCTCAATAATCATGAAAGCTCAGTTTGGGGCGGACAACTCGGTTTTTTCCGACATTATTCAGGTTAACTCAAAGTCCGGGCTTGTCGGTTCGAGAAAGAATTTCGCCTATGCCGGCGGGAAGTTCGGAGGAATCGGTCTGACCCAGAGTTTTGCTCTGGAGCTTGCACCCTATAACATCAAGGTCAACGCCGTTTGTCCCGGGAATTATTATGACGGCCCGCTGTGGTCAGACCCCGAGAGAGGCCTGTTCGTGCAGTACCTCAAGGCGGGAAAGGTTCCCGGCGCAAAAACGGTTGACGATGTGAAGGCTTACTATCTGTCGCTTTCCCCGATAAAGCGCGGCTGTTTCCCGAAGGATGTTGCAAAGGCAATTTTCTATTGTGTTGAGCAGTGCTTTGAAACCGGGCAGGCAATTCCCGTCACGGGCGGGCAGGTTATGCTGAGCTGATACGGAGGATAACATGAACAGTACACTTGAAAGGCTGAATGCGGGCAATCCCGACGAACGGCTTGCAGCACTTGAAAAAGAGCTGAAAAACGAAAAGTGCAGGCCGGATGTATTGTCGCAGTATGCAAACAATCATATACATACGATTTATTCCTTCTCACCATATTCCCCGACGGCGGCGGTCTGGTTTGCCCGAGCGGCAGGTCTCGGTACGGCGGGCATCATGGATCATGACAGCATTGCCGGCGCCCGTGAATTCACAGCGGCGGGTGAGATGGCGGGAGTTGCAACGACAATAGGGCTGGAATGCCGCGTGAGCGTCGACGGAACACCGCTTGAAGGACGCAAAATCAACAACCCCGACCAGTGCTCTGTGGCATATATGGCGCTCCACGGCGTGCCGCATATGCATATTGATTATCTCAACGGTGTTTTCGCACCTCTGCGTGAGCGCCGCAACGAGCGCAACAGAAAAATGGTTGAAAACATCAACCGCGAGGTTGCCGGAATCGGTATCACTCTCGATTTTGAACGTGACGTTCTTCCGCTTTCACAGTTTTCAAACGGCGGCAGTGTGACGGAAAGACACCTTCTCTTTGCCCTTGCGCTCAGGCTGATTGACGCTGTCGGAAAAGAAAGAGTTGCGGATGTTCTCGAAAATGCACTGCACATCACGCTGTCCGCAAAGCAGAAGGCACAGCTGACGGATACAGCCAATCCTTTCTTTGAATATGACCTTCTCGGCCTGCTGAAGGCTGCGCTTGTTGAAAGAATTTATGTTGAGGCACATGAGGAATGCCTGCATATTTCACAGCTTGCCGAGCTTGCAAAAAAGACGGACAGCATATTCTGCTATGCCTATCTCGGCGACGTCGGAGACTCTGTCACCGGCGACAAACGTGCGCAGAAATTTGAAGATTCCTACCTTGACGAGCTTGTGGACGTGCTCAAATCAATGGACATCGGCGCAATCACCTATATGCCGTCAAGAAACACAAAAGCACAGCTTGAGCGTTTGCAGAAGCTGTGCCGTGACAACGGTATTTTTGAAATTTCCGGCGAGGATATCAACTCACCGAGGCAGAAGTTCATCTGTGAGCAGCTTGCTCTGCCGCAGTTTTCACACCTGATTGACGCAACGTGGGAGCTGATTCGCCGCGAGCGCGAAAAGAGCAAATAAATTTGTCAGCGGGCAATGAAGCCCTCGCTGAGCAGCCCCCTCGCAAGCTGCAGGTCAAACTGAGTTGTGATTTTGAAGTTATAGTATTCACCCCTGACGATGTGCACGGCAATGCCCTGCTGGAAGCAGACGCGTGTTGTGTCCGTCAGGGTTTTCCTTTGGTCGTCACTGATGTTTGCAAATGCCTCAAGCAGGCGGTTGATTTTGAAGCCTTGCGGACTCTGCCCGTTATACAGTTCGCTGCGTGCGGGCATACCGGTCACATATTTGCCGGTTGAGGAATGAATGATTGTGTCGTTGACGCTCACAACAGTGTTGCACGCATCACAGAATTCCAACTCGGCAATCACATCGCTGACAATGCGCTCGGTCACAAACGGCCGCACGGCATCATGAATCAGAACAACATCATTGTCCGCAATGTTGTTGTTCTCTTTTATTGCGGCGATGGTGTTGAGCATGGTGCTCTCTCTGTCGGCGCCGCCCGCGCAGATGTGAATTCTCCCGTCCCCCGGGAAAAACTCGTCAACCTGCTCCTGTGCAAGCTTGAGCCAGTCTCCGTTCGAGCCTATCCACAGCTGCTTCACCTGAGGGTTTGCAAGCAGTGTACGTGCGCAGTGGACAAAAACCGGAGCATCGCCGAGCATTAGAAACTGCTTTGGAGTCGGAGTTTTCATTCTGGTGCCGGAGCCTCCGGCCAGAATAGCGCAATAGACATTGCCAACCGTGCTCAAATCAATCCCTCCTGAGAAGCTTTTGAATTTTGATTGACTGCAAACCGACAAACGGATAAGATAAAAACTTCATTGACAGAATGAAGGTGCCGATCACTGCAATCAGGCACATCAGCAGCCTGCCGTTGACGGTGTTGAGGGGAAGCCACCATTTGTATTGCAGCTCTGCAAGATAGAGAAAACGGTGAAGAATATACACCTGAAGGGTACGAGAGCCGAACCTTGAAAAGAAGGTTTTCCCGCGCGGAACAAGTGCCATAAAGGAAACAATGAGAATTGCCGCGGCAATATAAAACAGCAGACGGCTCAGCCAGAAAAGCCCCGTGGGCATATCGCTGACGACGGGAATGCTTTTGTAGCTGTAGTTGCAGGTGATGAGCTTGCTGGGTATGTAGTCCCGGAACGTGTAAAAAAGGAACACAATGTCAACAATCGCGGGAACGGCGATAATGCGGACAAATTTGTGCTTGACAAATTTCATGAACCTGTCACTTGAAACATAGTAACCCGCGAGGAAAAACGGGAAGTGCACAAATACACGCGATATAGCGGCGACATTGCCGGCAAACTCGTCATAGTTTATAACGAGTCCGATAATCACAAAAAACGGAAACGCCCAGCGCGTCTTGAATTTTGCAACAACCGGAAGCAGAAAATACCATGCTATCAGGCACTGCAAAAACCACAGCGACGAGCGCGCCTGAAAGAAGCTCGGGAGAATGTTATCTTTGAGAACAAACGCCTCAAACAACGATACGGCAAGCTGTGAGAAAACATAAAGCACGAGATAGGTGAACGGACGCTGAACTTTTATGCCGGCGCTGCCTCCGAGATATCTCTTTGCAAAGAAGCCGGAAATAAAAATCAGACACGGCATGTGCAGAGTGTTGATTACATTCCAGAGTGTGAGATAGTTTTCACTGTAAGCCTTGTAAGGAGAAATCGCGTGAGCCAGAACAACAAAAACAATCAGGATGAACTTGGCGTTGTCAAAATAGAATTCACGCCCTTTTTCGTCCTTTGTCAGAGAGGGATTGTAGAAAAAATGAAGAAAATTCATATATGTTTCTTATCCTCTTGCCGTCAAATTTTGTCCGCTGTTTCCTTCAGCTTGCCGACGAACCTTTTTTCAAGCTCCTCGGTGCTGATTGAATTGTATTCGCCAAGGTCATATTCATAAATGAAGTGATGAGATTTGCGAAGGGTTTCCGGCGGCATCTTCATGTAATTGCCGAAATGGCAGACAAGGTAATCCTCCCAGTGGCTCATTGTGGGCATAATGTGCCCTTCAAACTCCATCATCACGGGCTCGCCCCAATATTCCTTCGGGAAACGCTCCTGCTCATAGGTGTAAATGCTCGCGGGCAGACAGACCCATGTTGAAGTTTCGTTGCAGTCGTATTTTGTTGCCCAGTAATGCCAGCGCCATTTCAGAAAGCGGCGCGGAGTCAGGCGGAAAATTATGCGCTTGATGTACAGCTTTGTTGTGACCTTGTTGAACGTGAGCGCGGGGAGAGGACGTGCCTTTTCAAGCATACATGTGCGCCAGAATTTGCACTTTGCCTCGTGCTCAAGTCTCTTTTCCTCATCGTCCGGACAGCCCTCAAGCGCCAGAATGTCAAGAAAAATTCTGCCGTTCCTCAATTGCGTGATGAATTTTGTGCCGCGGATTTCAATGCGGTTGTGGCAGTACGGCACGCAGTCGTTTTCGAGAATAAACTTTTTGTCCAGCTCTTTCTGAGCGATTTTCAAGAACTTTTCGTAATCGGGGCGGGGCATGGTGATGTCCATGTCGTCATCCCACGGGATGAAGCCCTTGTGACGGATTCCGCCGAGAATCGTTCCGCCGGCAAGATAATAACGCAGGTTGTGCTTTTTGCATATTCGCTCAAATTCGAGCATCATTTCAAGCACCATCAGCTGAATCTTGCGCACATCCTCATGCTTGACTTCAACAACCTTTCTCTTTGAAAGCCTGCGTCTGCCGTGCATTGTAACCGCTTTTTTGAAGCGGGAAACGATTCTCATCGGAAGCGCGACGATTTTTCCTTTTACGCTCATTTCGGCAAACGGTGTGCAGTACCACCGTGCAATCCTCTGCGCAAAGCGGACAAAGCGAAGCTTGCTGTATCTGAAAAGGCCGGAATTTTCAAGCATAAAAGCCTTTGTGCTGTTTATCACGGTGAGCGCGCCGGGGTCTGCCGGAGCCGGGGGCATATCAAAACCGAGATGCAGTGTGTTGATAACCGGGTCCGCAATCGGCAGGGAGGAGCACAGTGAAAGGAAGGTCTGCTGCAATGACATGTTGACGCCGGAAAGAGCAGCGGAAATATCTAAAGCAGTGAAGCCGCTCAGTGCAAGGCGCAGGGCGATGTCCGACTGAATGACTTCCGCGCCGCCGAGAATTTGCCTGACCTCCTGTGCGGACTTGCCGGAATAAATTTTCTTGCAGCCGCGCCACAGCTCAAGGGCATCCCTGACGCTCCTTTCGTCGTATGACGCATAGATGAACGCACCTGTGAGCGCGTCGGAAATATCTTTTATTGAACAGCCGCACAAAATCATTGCGGCAAGAGCCTCGTTGATTGCCGTGTGCTCCAGCTCAAGTGCTTTCACAATTTCGCAGAGCGGAACACCGGCGGATTTTTTCTCGCTGACAAGCTCAATTGTTTTGTCAAGCCTGCCGCACAGCTGCTCCTCGGAGGAATTGAACTCCGAAAGGGCAGCTCCGATTTCGCAAGCCCAACGCAGGGCAAGCTTTTCACGCTCGTCAGGGTCGAGCACGGCTCTGGCGCGTCTCTGATAATCGAGGCGGTTCTGCCTGTCCATAAAATGCTCGAGCGCCTGCTCTATCTTCAAAGAATCGGCTGCGTTGATTTTCACAACCGGTCCGCTGTCACCGGAAAAATCGGCGTCCTGAAGCAGCAGTGCGGGTATGCCCGCGCTGACACTTTCCATAACGGGTTCCGGCATATGTATGAGGTGACCGTAGGTGATTGAAATGTCCGCCTCGCGAAGATACCGCAGAGGCTTGAGCACCTTTTCCTCCGCCGTTACGCAATCGGAAAGCTGCGAAGCATTGATGCTTTCAACAAGCTTTTTCATAACCCCGCTGCGGCGGATTCCGTTGTAGCCGACAAGATGCATTGTGGCATCGGGATATTTTTCGTGGACGCGCGCAAAGGCGTTGAGCACGGTATGGACGTTCCTGCCGGCATAGGTGGTGTAAAAAATCACATGTCTGCCGGTCAGCCCTGCAGCACCGACCTCGCTGTCATAGTAAGGAAAATAAAACGGAAGGCAGACACATCTGCGCACACCCATCGAACGGAAGATTTTCTCCTCAGTTTCACCGGAGGCAATTACCAAATCGGCGTTCTGATACATATAAACCGTTTCGGAAAACAGCTTGTCCGCGCCGGCGGCAAGCGAAATGAACGGCGAACGGTCCTGCGCAATCACAATGCAGCGCCCCAAACGCCTTGCCGCCTGATAAAGCTCGGCCGTGCGCTGGTCAAACATGCCGGTGAACACAACAACCTCACCGCCGACCGCGCCTGCAAGCTTGAAAAAAGCGTTCTGGCAGGTGTAGCCGTTGTTTTCGTAATAATCGAGCGAATATCTAGTAACATCGATGTTGCTGATATAATCGTCGCCCGAGGGCTTGGTGTATGTAATGAGGTTAACATCAAACCCCAATTTGACGAACGCGTTCATAAGCGACGCGAGCGATTGAGCACCCGAAGTGCTGCGGAGATTCGGCGAGACAAAGGTTATTGTGCGGCTGTTTTTAAAGGGCTTGAAAACATCACCGTATTCAAAAGATTGAAGGCTCATTGCCACTTTCCCTTCACTTAGGTATATTACCTGTATATATAAAAGCAATTATATCATATATTCTGTAAAAAAGCAATCGGATTGAACATCGGCGTGCACAGTTAAAGAAAAAATATATTTTCATATATCTGACAATAATACATTGACTATTTTGATATCATTTGTTATTATAAATATAATTATATTAAGGAGGCTTGCATCCATGTCAACAGTTCAAATTGTGAACCTTCTGCGCAAAATTGTTACGGTTTTAAGATATACCCCGCTGCTGCTGCCGCTGACGGCTCTTATCTTCGCCCTGACAGGGACGGCGGAGCTGGTATCCGTCGGAACAAGGCAGGAGACAGTGAGCACACAGTGTGTTTATTACTTTGACTCTTTTGAGCGCTCTCAGGGCATCACGACAGACGGAGAAAGTTTCTATTTCAGCCACAAATACGGCTTGCTGAAAACAGGGCTTGACGGCAAGAAAGTTGTTGCCAGAAACTTTGAGGGCATTCCTGCGGAAATGACAGAGGAATACGGCATTAAGCATATCGGCGGCATCAGCTATCACAACGGGAAAATCTATTGCCCGCTGGAGGACAGC
Organism: uncultured Eubacteriales bacterium; assembly: GCA_964540415.1. Classification (GTDB taxonomy): domain Bacteria; phylum Bacillota; class Clostridia; order Oscillospirales; family Acutalibacteraceae; genus CAZIMM01. The sequence continues at coordinate 34,417 of CAZIMM010000005.1, read as the reverse complement.
AAGGTGTGGAAGCATCCGATGGTGCTGATTTATGACGCACAAACCCTTGAGTTCACCGGCGAGTTTTATCACCTTGATGCCGAGAGACACAGCAGGGGTCTGCCGTGGATAGCCGTTGACGCAGGACGCAATCTTGTTTACACCGCGAGTCGCGACAATTCCCATTCGCTCATCTGCTATTCACTCACGGATTTTACATATGTCCGCGACCTTCCGCTTGTTGAAGAAAGCGGGGACGAGGCGACGGTTCACAAAATACAGGGCGGCGAGGTTTACGACGGCAAGCTTTACGTTGCAACGAACAACGACACCCAGGCGGTGTACGAAATCAATCTCGACACCGGGCTCACTGTGAAACTCTTTGACCGCAACCTCACAAAAGGCAGCGAGGGAGAGGGGATAACGGTTCTGCCCATGGAGGACGGTTCCTTCCTGCACGCGTTGGACATGGGTCCGCTGTTTGTCAATGCGTACATCAGACATTACACGCTGCCGGGTGAAGCGAAATAACGCACAGACGGTAATGCCGTTATAATAAATTTTAACTGCAAAGGGGAATACTGAATGAAGGATGCAATCTCAAAAATCAAAACCTTTTTTGAGGATTTGATATATTTCACAAAGACCGGCACAAAGAACGCAGGTGTAATTCTGACAGCTTTGCTCACGCTGCTTTCAATGTTTGGCTTCACACCGACTCCCGCGGACCCGGGAGACGGCTGTGTTCTCCTCAGTGAGCAGAGCTTTTACGGCATTGAGTTCTTTGCCCGTGCGCAGGGTGTCACAACAGACGGCTCGAGCTACTATTTCAGCTCAAACCTGAGCCTGTGCAAAACGGATCTGCACGGAAACCGCGAGTTAATAAACTATGAGGCTATCCCTGCGGAGCTGTTGGTCAAGGGCTGCAATCACATCGGCGGAATCAGCTACTATGACGGCAGGATTTATGCGTCAATCGAAAGCGGCAACAAGGATGTTGCAACCGGAAACGAGTATGAGTATTCTTACATTGTGTCATACAATGCGGACACACTCAAACCCGAGGGGCTTTGCAAAAGGCTGCCCCGGGAGTACCAGCCGGACGGTGTGCCGTGGTGCGCGGTTGACGCGAACAGGGGTTATCTTTACACCTCGGCATGGAACGATGCACAAACCCTAAACATCTACCGCCTGACAGACGGTGAGCTGCTGCGCACAGTGCCTCTGAGCCAAACCGTAAGCCGTGTGCAGGGTGCCGAGGTATACGATTGCATGATTTATATGTCCACCGATACAAAGGCGGACAAAAAAGAGGTTTTGTCCGTTGACCCGGAAACGGGCGAGGTCAAAACTGTGTTCACAAGAAACGTCGGAATTGACACCGAGGCTGAGGGCATGACAATTCGCAAAACCGTGGACGGTGTGAACTTCTATTTCATTGACATTGCACCGAACAGGCTGAGCATGAAGCTGCGCGAATACGGCATACTCGGAAGCCCGGTTGAATAATCACTGTAAGTTTTTTAAAACAGGAGTCTGTAATGCTTGAACTGAAAAATGTTTCGTTCGAGGTGGATGTGGAAAATTCGACCCTCGAAATCATCAACAATGTATCGTTCTCTTTGGAGAGCGGAAAATTTCTTGTCATCACCGGCCCGAACGGCGGCGGCAAGTCAACGCTTGCCCGTCTGATTATGGGCATTGAAAAACCCACCGCCGGCAAAATTTTGCTTGACGGCGAGGATATCACCTCTCTGGGTGTAACCGAAAGGGCGCGCCTTGGCATCGGCTATGCCTTCCAGCAGCCTCCCCGGTTCAAGGGCTTAACCGTCCGCAGGCTTCTGAGCCTTGCGCACGGCAGCGAGCTGCCCGTGGACGAGTGCTGTGCTTATCTGACAAACGTCGGGCTGTGCTCGAAGGAATATCTCAACCGTGAGGTGGACGCTTCTCTTTCCGGCGGCGAAGTCAAAAGAGTGGAGATTGCCACAATAATGGCACGGAAGCTGAAGGTTGCAATCTTCGATGAGCCGGAGGCGGGCATCGACCTGTGGAGCTTTTCAATGCTCGTGGACACGTTCAAAACAATGAGCAGCCACAGGCACGACAGTGTTCTCATCATTTCTCATCAGGAACGCATCATGCAGCTTGCGGACAACATCCTTGTCATTGCAAACGGCGCGGTTAAGGATTACGGCGCGCGAGATGAGGTGTTCCCGCGGCTTATGGACGAGCTTCGTGAGGATGATTGCGGCTTCAGGGGAAGGAGGACGGTTTAACATGGCGCTTGATAAGCTTGAAAAAAGTATGCTCACCTCCATTGCGGATTTGCACGACATCCCCCAGGGTGCGTACAACATCCGCAAAAACGGCGAGGGTGCCGGCAGACGCTCAACTCAGAATATAGAAATTGTCACAAAAACCGACAAGCCCGGAATCGACATCATCATCAAACCCGGAACGGTCAACGAAAGTGTTCACATTCCCGTGATAATCACCGAAACCGGCTTGAACGACATCGTTTACAATGATTTTTACGTCGGCGAAGGAGCTGACGTTCTGATTGTTGCAGGGTGCGGAATACACAACTCCGGCTCATGCGAAAGCAGGCATGACGGTATCCACGCCTTCCACATCGGCAAAAACGCCCGCATCAAATATGTTGAGAAGCATTACGGTGAGGGTGAGGGTACCGGTGAGCGTGTGCTCAACCCGACTACTCTCGTCGAGATGGACGAGGGTTCGGTCTGCGAGATGGAAATGGTGCAGATTAAGGGAGTCGACTCAACCGTCAGGGAAACAAAGGCGCATCTTGCCGCCGGCGCAAAGCTGATTGTGACCGAGCGCCTGATGACCCACGGCAGCCAGGTTGCCCGCTCGGACATTGAGGTGAATCTTGACGGTGAGGATTCCGTAACACAGATTGTTTCCCGTTCCGTCGGCAAGGACAGCTCAGAGCAGGTGTTCTATCCCAGAGCTGTCGGCAACAACCGCTGCCGCGCACATGTGCAGTGTGATTCAATCATCATGGACAATGCAAAAATCCGTTCGATTCCGGAGATAGCCGCCAACCACGCGCAGGCGCAAATTGTGCATGAGGCGGCAATCGGCAGAATCAACAGTGACCAGCTCACAAAGCTCTGTACATTCGGAATGACGGAGCAGGAGGCAGAGGAGGTCATCATTGAGGGCTTCCTCAAATAAAATTATCGCAGGCAAAGAAAAAAATTATCGCAAGGAGTTTTTTGAATGAGCGAGTTTTTCTGTGCACCCAACGGTAAGCTCAACTATAAGCGCACCATACTCACCGGTTTCGGTTTTATGGCGACCTCAATAGCATGGGCTATTTATGACCCTTACATCACGAAAATTCTTAATTATCTTCTCAGCGCTTCGGCATCCGTCGAGCATTGGAACGAGGTTCTCATCAACCGCTTCCCCGTTCTCCTCGAGTTTTCAAGCGCACAGGAGGGCGGCGAGGTGTTCACCCTCGTGCCGCTGTTCATCGGCATAATTATGACGTTTGATAACATATTCGGCGTGATTTTCCAGCCGACCTTCGGCAAGCTGTCCGACCGCTGCCATTCAAAGCTCGGCAAGCGCCGTCCGTTCATCGCCTTCGGAGCACCGATTTCCGCAGTGCTGTTCACCTGCATACCTTTTGTCGCACTCACCAACTCTCTCGCGGCAACGATGGTTTTCATCATTCTGTTTGTGTTCATTATGTCGCTGTGGCGTGCGCCGGTTGTCGCTCTCATGCCAGACCTCACCCCGCATGAGTTGCGCAGTGAGGGCAACGCGGTCATCAACCTTATGGGAGGTGCGGGCGGACTCATCGGAATGGTTGCCGGAACAGCTGTGACAATAATTTACAAAGCAGTCACAGGCGTTTCCAAGGAGCAATTTGACGAATTCAAAACCTTCCCGTATGTTTTTATTGTCGGCTCGGTTGTTATGATAATCGGAATGATTGTCATTCTCACAAAGGTCAAGGAACCGGACAGCCGCCTGAAGGTGATTTCCGAGCAGAACGCAGCTGATTTTGAAGCTGACAAGCGCAGAGCCGAGCGCGAAGCAAAGAAGGCCGAAAAAGCACAGCGTAAAGCTGAAAAGCTTTCCGGGCCTGAGAGACGCAGCCTCATCTTCATGCTCGGGGGACTGTTCTTCCTGTTCTGCGGAACAAACGCAATAACAACATTCTTTGCTCTGTTTGCAGCAGAAATTCTCGGCAAAACCACAGCTCAGGCAACCGTTATGATGGCAATTTTCGCCGTTTGCTCAGCTGCGGCGGCAATCCCGGCGGGCACACTGGGCAAAAAAATCGGCAGAAAAAAGACGATTTTGCTCGGACTTGTGGTGTTTATGGTTGTTTTCCTGCTGTATGTTGTCACAAGGAACATGGCGCTGATTTGGATTGCGCTGATTTTAGGCGGCGCCGCGAACATGTTCATCACCGTCAACACCTTGCCGCTTGTGCTTGAAATCGGCGGACTTGACAAGGTGGGTACCTTTACAGGATATTATTATACCGCAACATTTTCCGCACAGATAGCTTCACCGATTGTTTACGGCTGTGTGCGTATGCTGTCGGGAACTTATATGTCGTTGTTCTATTACAGCCCGATTGCCTTCCTGCTTTCAATTCTCTGCATCCTTCTCGTCAAGCACGGAGAGGTTGATCAGGATAAGCTCAACGCGGAAATCAAAAAGCAGGAGCTTGCAGACTGATGGCAACCTTCCTTGAAAGCGTTGTCGCTCAGGGCGGCACAAAAAAATACGTTATGGGGATTCTCAACCTCACACCAGATTCGTTTTTTGACGGAGGAAGATACAATAACACCGTCAAGGCGGTTGAGCGTGCTCTGCAGCTGCAGGAGCAGGGAGCGGATATCATTGATGTCGGTGCGCAGTCAACGGCTCCGGGCAGTGTGAGAATAACCGCACAAGAAGAAAAGAGCAGGCTTTTGCCTGCTCTTTGTGAAATTCTGCGCGAGGTGCGTGTGCCTGTCAGTGTGGACACATATTTTCCGCAGGTTGCATTTGCGGCTCTCGAAAAGGGAGCTGCCGCCGTTAATGATGTGAGCGGCGAGCTGAACCCCGAGCTCATCCGCGCAATTGCCGGCAGCGGTGCCGACTGGTTTGTTATGCACACCGGCAGCACAGGCGGTGCAGACGCGGCAAACGGAGAAGCGGATTACCCGCGCGGTGTATGCGCCGATGTGCGTGAATTCTTTGAAAAAGCGCTGGAGGCGGCTGCCTTGTGCTCACTTCCCGCCGCAAGAGTTTGCCTTGATCCCGGAATCGGTTTCGGCAAATCGAGGGAGGATGACCTGCGCCTGCTCGCTGCACCGCAAAGCATAAAAATCCGCGGCAGTGCTTTGCTTTACGGCGCGTCAAGAAAAAGAGTGACGAGATTGTACGGTGCGAAGGACGGGGGACTGTACGGTTCGCTTGCACTTCACACAGCCGCAATGCTCTCCGGCTGTGACATTGTGAGGGTGCACGATGTTGAGCAGACAGTCACCTGTGCACGCTTTGCACAGGAGCTTCTCACTCGACGGTAACGGATTTTGCAAGATTTCTCGGCTTGTCGATATCGCAGCCGAGTTTTTTTGCGGTGAAATATGCGAAAAGCTGCATGGGAATCACCTGCAGGCAGGCGGAAAAGTAGGGGTTGGTTTGCGGAACTATGATAACGTCGTCCGCTTCGGCAATTGCCGGACTGCCCTGGGTTGTAACGCACAGAATATATGCTCCGCGCGCGCGAACCTCCTTGATATTGCTGACGGTTTTTGCAGCGATGCTCTGTGTGCAGCACAGCGCAACAACGGGAGTGCCCGGCTCAATGAGCGAGATGGTTCCGTGCTTCAGTTCTCCGGCGGCATACGCCTCGGAGTGGACGTAGCTTATCTCCTTGAGCTTCAGCGACGCCTCGGTTGCGGCTGCAAAATCGACGTTGCGGCCGATGAAATATGCGTGCTGCGTGTTTTCAAGACGGTTGGCAAGGTCCTTGATGTGTGCCGATTCGCCGATAACCTGCGCAGCTTTATCCGGAAGCTCAAGCAGTTGAGATGTCAGACTTTCAAGGTGAGATTTTTCCGCCGTACCCCATTTGTCGGCAAAGTGTATGCCGAAAAGATAAATCGCGGCGAGCTGTGAGGAATATGCTTTCGTTGTCGCCACGGCGATTTCGGCACCCGCTCTTGTATAAAAAATTGAATCGCTTTCTCTGGCTATGGAGCTTTCGGGAACGTTGACTATTGCAATGGTCAGCGCGCCTGCTTTTTTTGCCTCACGCAGTGCCGCAAGCGAGTCGGCGGTTTCGCCGCTCTGGCTGATGATGATTACGGGCGTGTCTTTGTCTATCAACGGATTCCGGTATCGGAACTCGGAGGCGATGTCTGCCTCCGTCGGTATTCCGAGCAGCTGCTCAAAATAGTATTTCGCAACCATTCCCACATGGTAAGCCGAGCCGCACGCAACAATATAAATGCGCTTCGGACGCGGGATATCCGGCAAATCCAGCTTCACTCTGCCTCCAGAAATATGTGGGCATATCGTTGCGCGCAGAGCCTCCGGCTGCTCATGGATTTCTTTGAGCATGAAGTGCTCATAGCCGTTCTTCTCGGGAACTGTAAGCTGTGCCGTAACTTCGCAGGGATGCTTTGATATCCGCTTTTTGTCGGCGTTATAGAATACAACCGTCTTTTTGCCCATGACGGCGAACTCGTTGTCCTCAAGGCGGTAAAATTCGTCAACGCGGTCGGCAATTGCCGAAATGTCCGAGGCGAGGTGTGTGCCGTCTGGCCCGATTCCGATAATCAGCGGACTTGAGCGTCGGGCGCAAAAAATTAAGTCGGGATATTCGCTGCAAAGAATCCCGAGGGCAAAGCTGCCTTCAAGAAGTCCGACTGCCCGAATAACCGTGCCGATGCAGTCCCCGTCATAAAGATCTTCCATCAGCTGGACTGCAACCTCGGTGTCGGTTTCCGAGGCAAAACGGATGCCTTTGCCGGTAAGCTCGTTTTTGAGCCGTGAATAGTTTTCAATAATGCCGTTGTGCACTAGTGTGAACAGACCGCGGCTTCCCGAATGAGGGTGCGCGTTGACATCGTTCGGCTCACCGTGGGTTGCCCAACGTGTGTGCCCGATGCCGTTTGCCGATTCAAGGTGCTCGGCATCAAGCAAAGCACGCAGCTTTTCAAGCCTGCCTCCGCTTTTGACAACACGAATTCCGTCGCGTTGTGCAACCGCAATTCCGGCTGAATCATAGCCGCGGTATTCCAGCCTCTTTAAACCTG
>CAZIMM010000005.1:25231-27130 GCA_964540415.1 uncultured Eubacteriales bacterium | reverse complement strand
ACAACGGGGAGCAGCCGGCTGCTCCCCGTTGTACCCGATTATTCCGCACATAGCAACCACTCCAAAAAATTATTGGTTACTATTGTATGCTTTTTTTCCGGTAATATTACTTAATAATTAATTGTGAAATTGTCCTTGATTGCGAAGGGGACGGTTGCTGTCAGTGAGCCGCCGACAACCTTTGCACCAACGCTGGCAATGGTTGAGAAGTAGTAAACAGCGGAAACCATCTTGCCTGTCGCAGCATTGATTTTGCAGGTAATGTAGGAGCCGGAATATGTTGGAGCGAAAGATTTTATGGACACGAGGAAAGACGGAATCTTGTCTGTCTGCTCATAAACCTCCGGCGCAGAAAGAACGGTCATTGCTGTGCCGTGCTTTGTTGCCTGCGGGTTAGTGGGAAGGTCGTTGAGCGACTCATCCTTAAATCTGATGTCAATTTCATAGAACTTGCCGTTCTGCTTGCAGGTTGCAGACTTAACACTCGAAGCGTCAAGCTTGCTTGCCCAGCTCTTGCCGGCAACGGGGAAATCGTTGTGGCTCGCACCCTTTGCAACTGTAACAGGGTCGTTCTCTGTCGGGAACATCGGAACAATCTTCTGCGCAAGGCTTGTTATAACGCCGTTGGAGCTGGTGATGTTGCCGATGACGTTGTTTGTCTTTTTTGTGTAGCCGGGCTTGTCGGTTTTGACAGCATTTGCCGCGGTGTTAAAATAAGCAATAACCTCGGCGGTGGTTTTCGGAGCGGTAGAGGTTGCAGCAGTAGTAGTTTCACCGGCAACTGTTGTTTCACCGACAGCAGTTGTTGCATCGACTGCTGTTGTTTCGTCAACTGTTGTGGCATCGTCGGCAGGTGCCGTGGTTTCGTCTGTCAAAGTCTCGGATGTTGTTGCATCGGCAGCAATGGCTTCGGTTGTGGTTTCGTCCGAAACGGTTGTGGTTTCAGCTGTGTCATCTTTTCCGCCGCATGCGGCAAAGGCAAACAGCATTGTTGCAGACATCAGGAGTGCGATAACAGCTTTAATCTTTTTGTTCATGTTGAATTCCTCCGTGTCATATTTTGTGACCGCCTTTTTTCGGAAGCCACATCAATGTTAAACATTATATAACATATGCAATGATTATTTATTTCTCTTTGTAAAAATAACAAATTTACTTAAAAAATAGTTGAGAATAACAATTATAACCGAAATAAATATCTTTGAAAGATCGTCCCTGTAAATTACTGTGATTTCAAGCAGAGATGTGATAACGTTCTGCGTTGTGCGCGAGTCAAGATACGGTGAAATTGTGTTTTCAATGAGCAGGGTGACAAGCAGAAACATCAGCAGCTGCTCGAGCAGAAGGCTGGAGATTCGCGCGCCGGCAAAGGTTATTGCCTCGCGTGCAACCAACTTCGGCTGCCAGCTTTTTGACTGGAAAACCCAGACCTTGTTGACGAAAAAAGCGAATATGATGGCGAGTGCGGACGAAATTGTGCTCGCGGCAAGATAAGCGTATTTTCCGAACAACTCATGTGATGTGAACAGCCTGTTCAGCAGCCAATAGCTTGAAAGGGACACAACGGTTGTCATAATCCCTGCTATGAGGTAGGTGACAGTTTCTCTGTTTAAAACTTTTTTTCTTATTTCTGTGAAATTCAAACCTTGATCTCCACATCTATCCCGAGCAGGGATTTGTATTTTTCGAGCACCGCACCCACATCGTTTGCGACAAACTCCTCAACCTGTTTCGGAGCTCTGCCCACAAACGCCTCCGGCTTAAGCAGTGCGTGAAGCTCCGCCGAGGTCATTCCGAAGGCCGGATCCGATGCAATTCTGTCGAGCAAATCATTCGGCTTTCCGTCAACCTTGACAACTTTGCCCGCCTCCATTGAATGGACGCGTATGCGTTCGTGCA
>CAZIMM010000005.1:0-25221 GCA_964540415.1 uncultured Eubacteriales bacterium | reverse complement strand
TTTCACTGCTGCCATCATGATGTTTTCCGTCGCCATGAACGGCAGCTCCGCGCGAAGGTGAGCGTCAATCATTTTCGGATAAACCACAAGGCCGCTGACGACGTTGATGTAAAGCTCCAGAACGGCATCTGTTGCAAGAAACGCCTCTGCCACGCTTATGCGCTTGTTGGCGGAATCGTCGAGTGTTCTTTCAAACCACTGTGCCGCCGCGGTGAGTGCGGGATTCTGTGCATCGGTGATGATGTAGCGCGACAGCGAGGCAATTCTTTCGCAGCGCATGGGATTGCGCTTGTATGCCATTGCGGAGGAGCCAATCTGGTTTTTCTCAAACGGCTCCTCAACCTCCTTAAGGTGCTGGAGAAGACGAAGATCGTTCGAAAACTTGGCGGCGGATTGCGCAATGCCGCTAAAAACGGCAAGCACCTGCGAGTCGAGCTTCCTCGGATAGGTCTGACCGGTCACGGGAAAACAGGAATCAAAGCCCATTTTCCCGGCAACAAGGGAGTCAAGCTTTTTGATTTTTTCGTCGTCGCCGTTGAACAGCTCAACAAAGCTTGCCTGCGTACCGGTTGTGCCCTTTGAGCCGAGCAGACGCATCTGAGAAAGCTGAAACTCGAGCGCAGACAAATCCATAAGCAGATCCATGAGCCACAGGCAGGCGCGTTTGCCGAGCGTTGTGGGCTGAGCGGGCTGAAAATGCGTGTAAGCAAGGCAGGGCAGATCCTTCTGCTCGGTTGCAAAAGACGAAAGAACGTCAATGAGGTTGACAAGCTTTTTGAGCACAAGCCTCAGACCCTGCGTCATGATAATCACGTCGGTGTTGTCGCCGACGTAGCAGGAGGTTGCTCCCAGATGAATTATCGGCTTTGCAGCGGGGCACTGCTCTCCGTAGGCGTAAACGTGGGACATAACGTCATGGCGGACAAGCTTTTCGCGCTCCTGTGCCACCTCATAGTTTATGTCCTCAGCGTGAGCCCGCAATTCCGAAAGCTGCTCGTCCGTGATGTCAAGTCCAAGCTCCTGTTCGCTTTCGGCAAGGGCAATCCACAGCCTGCGCCAGGTTTTGAACTTAAAATCGGGAGAGAAAATATACTGCATTTCTCTGCTTGCGTATCTGGAGTTTAACGGTGTTTCATAGGTGTCGTGTTGCATAATAATTCTCCCTCGTTAAAACGCTTTTATGACTCTTTCGACCGCCTGCTTTGTGCGCTCGGCGGAACCGAACGCCGTCAATCGGAAATATCCTTCGCCCGCCGGACCGAAGCCCGAGCCGGGTGTGCCGACAACGTTCACCTTGTCGAGCAACAGGTCAAACAGCTCCCACGAGGTCATGCCCTGCGGGGTTTTCAGCCAGATGTACGGTGAGTTCACGCCGCCCCATGTTTCAAGCCCTGCGGCCTGCAGCCCTGTTCTTATTGTTTTTGCGTTGTTGAGATAGTATTCGATGATTTCCCTCACCTGCGTACGCCCCTCGTCGGAATAGACCGCTTCGGCGGCACGTTGGGTGATGTAGGAAACGCCGTTGAATTTGGTTGCCTGCCTGCGTGCCCAAAGGCTGTTCAGGCTGATACCGTTGACACACAGCTGCTTGGGAATCACCGTATAAGCGCATCTGACACCGGTGAAGCCCGCCGTCTTTGAAAAGCTGCGGAACTCAATCGCACAATTCTTTGCACCCTCAAGCTCAAAGATGCTGTGCGGAAGGTCCTCGGTGATGTAAGCTTCGTAAGCCGCGTCAAAAAGAATTACGCTGCCGTGCTCGTTTGCCCAGTCAACCCACTTCTGAAGCTCCGGCTTCGTGATTGCCATGCCGGTGGGGTTGTTCGGAAAGCACAGATAAATGATGTCGGCATGCTTCTTCGGAAGCTCCGGGAGGAAGTTGTTTTCGGCTGTGCAGTCAAGATAAACAAAATTGCTCCATCTGCCGCTTTCAAGAAGCTCGCCCGAACGGCCGAACATTATGTTTGTGTCAACATAGACAGGGTAAATCGGGTCGCACACGGCAACAATGTTGTCGCGCGAAAAAATGTCACCGATATTGCCTGTGTCGCTCTTCGCTCCGTCGCTGACAAAAATCTCGTCATTGTCAAGCTTGACGCCCCGCGCGGCAAAATCGTATTTGTTGATTGCATCAACAAGAAAGGCCTGACCGTATTCGGGAGGATAGCCCCTGTATGTTGCGGCATCCGCCATCTCGTCGGCGGCGGAATGCATCGCCTTGATTACGGCGGGCGGGAGTGGACGTGTTGTGTCGCCGATGCCCAGGCTGATTATGTCCGCCTCGGGGTGAGCGGCCGAATAGGCGCGAACCTTTTTGCCCATTGTCGAGAAAAGATAACTGCTTTGGAGCTTAAGAAAATTTTCGTTGATTTTCATATGGGTTTCCTCCTGTAAGTTCGATTGATGAAGCTTTCGGTGCTCAGTCAGCGCCCTTTTCCGCCCGGCGTATCACCGGCAGGAAGCCTTTTTTGTCGGCCGAGTGAGCGGGGAGCTGAACGATATCGTTGCCGGGGTAAGCGTTGCCCTCAATGAGAAGCGGCCCGTTGTCGGTTATTGCAACGTCCCAGCCGACATATCTGATTTCGGGGGTGACAAGTGCCGCTTTATTTATCATTTCGAGAGTTTCCTGCCAGAACGGGAAGCGGAAGCCGACGATTTTCACGCCGGTTGTCGGGTGAGAGTCATACACATTTCCGCTTTTGTCCGCTGCGGGGCAGGATATCACACCGTCTGCAATACGAACCGGTGCGGCAATACCGCCGCTGTTGAGATTGTCAACATCTTTTCCAAGACCGATTCTGACAAGTGCCGCGAGAATATTAACCTTTCCGTTGCAGACAAGAGTCACAACCCTGACCGTGTTGACGCAGCTCGGGTTGAGAGAAGAAATTTCGGCTGCTTGTGTAACCTGCTCCTCAATCAGATAATATCCGCGCGAAATAAGGCTGTCATAAAGTTCGGAAATATCATTATGCTCGGCGGTTATGATTTTTTCAATACCCTTGCCGCACATGTTTTCCGGCTGTTTTGCAAAAAACACATCGTGGGAGAGTATCCAGCCGATTGCGCTGTCACGGTCGGCATCCTTGAGGCTGAGCCAGCCCCTGCCGATAAAATCGGAATAAATCCGGTTGAAGTTCAGCTTGTCATCCAAATCCGGAATGTGGTCTTTTGCATTGTATTTTACAACCATGCGGTTGTTTTTCTGCCTTGTGAGATAGGTTCTTCGTTGTGAGGAACTTCTGTTGTAAAAGTCAAAAAGAGAATAGTCAGAATAACCGGCGCCGTAAACCGCGGCACAAAAAATCATGTCAAGCATAACGCGGGCAGCGGAGGTGCTGTTGTCCGCGGCGATTTTTTCGGCAGCGCTCTTCATCTGCGCGTTGCTCATTTTTTTTGCTCTGGAAAGCAGATAGGTAAGCTTGTTCATGCATTCATGCTCCCGTCAATCTTCAAAGTTTCCCGTGCATACCGTTGCGGCGGGACCGGTCATGTAAATATCGTTGCTCGCGGAATCCCAGCGAATTGTCAGTTCACCGCCCACAAGCCTGACATTGATGTCTGTGTCCTTCTTGCAATATCCGTTGAGAATTGCCGCAACCACGCTTGCGCAGGTTCCTGTGCCGCAGGCGAGTGTTTCGCCTGCTCCGCGCTCCCAAACACGCATCTGCAGATGAAGCCCGTCGATTACTCGGACAAACTCCGTGTTGATTCTGTCCGGGAAAGCGGAGTGGTGCTCAAAGCCCGGACCGATTTTTTCAAGGTTGAGAGAGTCGGTGTCCTCAACAAAAACAACACAGTGCGGATTTCCCATAGAAACGCAGGTTACGCTGACTGTTTCGCCGTTCACCTCAAGGGGAAGGGCAATTGCCGTTTCTCCGTCAAACACTGTCGGAATTTTATTCGGCTCGAGGATGGGCGCACCCATGTTGACCGTGGCACCGACTGCAACAGAATTTTCGATTTTGAGATCAATGTATTTTATCCCGCTGAGTGTTTCCAGCGATATGCTTTTTTTATCCGTCATTTTGTTGTCATAGACATACTTCCCGACACAGCGTGTTGCGTTGCCGCACATCTTCGCCTGTGAGCCGTCGGAATTATATATGTCCATTTTGAAATCGGCAATTTCGGAGGGACAGATAAGCACCAGCCCGTCCGAACCGACACCGAAGTGCCTGTCGCTGACCTTGAGGGAGGTTTCCTGCGGGTTTTCAACAGTTTCCTCAAAGCAGTTGACATAAATGTAGTCATTGCCGCAACCGTGCATCTTTGTGAATTTCATGCTTTTTGCTCCTATAATATAGTACGGCTCAGCCGTCGAGTATCTTTTTTGCAATGTCCGAAATTCGTCGCCCGGAATTCATGCTCATTTGGCGCATCATGCGGTATGCTCTGCTCTCCGACAGATAATTTTTTTCCATAAGCTTTTTCTTTGCCGCGTCAATAATTTGGCGCTCCTCACCGCTCTCGCGTGATGAGGCGGACTCGCCGGAAAATGAGGCAGATGAGGTGCTCCACAGGCTTTGCACCGTTTCGAGCAGCATTCCGCGGTTGACGGGCAGGTGAAGGCAAACAATCGAACCGGTGCCGTGTATTTCCGGCTGTCCGGAGGGGAGAAGGACAAGCAGCGAAAAGTTTCCGGGGAGCAGCTCGTCAAGCCTTGCCGGGGACATATCCGGCAGTTTGCGGCAAATGACCAGCCCTTCGTCAGTGAATGCTGTGCACGACAGTACCTGTGCACCGCTTTTGCATTCTTCGCGCACGGGAAAGCCGGCAGAGGTCAGAAGGGCACGCAGCTTTGCTGAAAAGGACGGGCTGCAGTCAGCAATGATGATGCCTTTCATATCAACCAGCCCTCCTTTTTTCTGCCGGGTGCAACAAGCAAAATGTAGAACAGCACCGGCGGAAACTTTTTTACGGCATAATCGAAAGGGGCTGTATCAAAAGCGGGGAAAGTAATCCGCCCCACAATATTGATGCATTCAGTGCTACGCATCGCTATGTAGAGAAAGAAATTATCTTCCCGTGACTTTTGATACAGCCCCTTAGAAAGCATCGGTGAGACACGACTTCCCAGGATATTACTCCGAAGGCTCGTCGCTTTTGTTCGCTGCCGCAGGCCTTTCAATCTTGCCGTAGCGTGAGGTTCCGTTAATGTCGGATCTCGGGGGACGCTGCGGCTGTGAGGGTGCGTTCTGGGTTTTGGGACGGTCGTTGCGGCGGTAATCACCGGAACGTGAACCGTTGCCCTTGCCGGAATCGCGGGAGCCGTCTTTGTAGCCGTCGCGGCGCTTGTCGTTGTTGTATTTGCCGGAGCCGGGATTGGTTGCCTTGAAGCCCGGGGCAAGTGAAATGACAACTCTGCGGTCAAGGTCGGCACCGATTGAATGTGACTCAACGCCTTCAATCGCCTGAACAGCCGTGTGAATGACGCGGCGCTCATAAGGATTCATCGGCTCAAGCACAACATTGCGGCCGTATTTCAAAACCTTTGCTGCATTCTTCTTTGCAAGCTCAGTGAGAGTGTTTTCTCTCTTTTCGCGGTAATTCCCGACATTGACGGAAACGCGCTTGTAGTTAGTATTGCCCTTGTTGACAAACAGACGAAGAAGGTACTGGATAGCGTCAAGCGTCTCTCCGCGTCTGCCGATGACCACGCCGTAATCATCGCCGCAGTCGAGTTCAACATTCAAGCCGTCCTCAATTTCGCTGATTTCAATTTGCGGGTTCTCAATGCCCATACCGCCGAGCATGGCGGCAATGTAGTTCTTTGCGGGGGTATAATCAGTACCGGACTGAACAATCGGCTTCTTTGCCGGTTTGGGTTCCTGCTTCGGCTGAGCCTTGGAAGCAGCTTTCTCTTGCTGCTTTGCAGGAGCGGGTTTCTTGGCAGCGGCATCTTTTGCCGGTGCTGCGGGTGCGGGAGCTTCGTCGGGAAGCTCATAATACGCCCTGACCTTAACAATGTTGCTGCCGAAAAGCCCGAAAAACTTTTTCGTTCCGGTGTCGGTAACTTCTGTTTTAACATCAACGCCCTCCGGCGCTTCAAGCTTTTTAACTGCGGCTGCGGCAGCTTCTTCAATTGTTGAGCCGCTGCCGATTTCTTCTCTAATCAATTTGTAACCACCTTTTAATCAAAACCCGAACATGTCGGGATGAAGTAGTGTTTATATGCCGTTCTTCTTCGCAGCCACCATCTTTTTGTTGTTTTCCTTCGAACGCCTGAGCACAGAGCCGGCAACCATATCTCTTGCAATGATGTTTTCCGGGCTGTAAATCCTGTTGAGCAGAATCATCTGAACCATTGTAAACACATTGTTCATTATCCAGTAAAATCCGATACCTGCCGGGAACTGGAATGTGATGTAAAGCGAAAACAGCGGCATTCCGAAAGTCATGCAGCCCATTGACGGGTTGTTTGCCATTTCCGGATTGGTTTTGCGTTGACGAAGGAATGTGACAAGCGAGGTCGCAAGTGAGGTAAGGAAGGAAAGCAGGGGAATAAGCAAAATGAGCTTATTTGCTGAGGAAAAGCTCGGATTTTCGCCGAGCGATACACCGAAGATTGAAAATTCCTCGGTACCGAATCTGATAATTTTTTCAAAAATATCAGCGGGAACATCCTTGACTGTTGCGGCAAGCTCTTTGATGTTTTCAATTGCAATGATTTCAAGCTGTCTTGAGGCCCGTGAGGATGCGGCGTCGCCGAGAAGTGCCTGTGCCGCCGTTGTGAGCTTTGTGACAATGTCAGAGGAAATATTGAGTGTGTAAGAAAGCGGGCGGTATATTACGCCGTAGAGCCCGATAATAATCGGGAACTGGATTGCCAGAGGCAAACAGCCCTGACCCATCGGATTGATTTTTTCGCGCTGATAAAGCTGTTGAGTTTCCTCGTTGACTTTACGCTGTGAGTCCTTGTCGCTTTTGTAGCGCTCTTTGATTCTCTTGATTTTCGTCTGAAGCCGCAACTGCTTTGCGCTCCCTTTTTGTTGCGCGATTGAGCTGGGAAGCAACACAACCTTAAAAATAATTGTGAAGATGACGAGCGCCAGAAGATAGTTGCCGCAAAAATCATAAAGAGTTCGCAGCAAAAAACCGAACGGGGTGTAGAGTATTTCCATCAGCGGCTCCTTTTTGAAGTCTTTCTACATTTTTTGGGGGGCACGGGATCATACCCGCCGGGGAACAAAATGTTGCAGCGCAACAGCCTGCGTACAGCAAGCAGACAGCCTTTGAATGCTCCGTGAACACGCACGGCCTCGGCAGCGTATTCGGAGCAGGTGGGATAATACCTGCACATCGCGGGCTTGAGTGGTGAAATGCGTTTTTGATAAAACGCGATGAAGCGCAGGATTAAACACTTCAACTGTCAAAAACACCTGCCTTGTTAAGATGAGTTTTCATCACATCGGCAAGCCGGGTGCTCTTTACATGCTTGGTTCTGCTTCTTGCAACAAAGACGAAATCCCAGCCTCCCGGAATTTCCTGGCAGAGGGAGGCATAGGCCGCCTTGACAACTCGGCGTGAACGGTTGCGCTCAACGGCATTTCCGGTTTTCTTGCTCGCTGTGATGCCGATGCGGCAGAATCCGCAGCGGTTTTTCATCACATAGGTTACAAGCTCGGGAGAGGTGAATACCTTGCCCCGGGCATAAAGCCTGCGAAAGTCGCCGTTTTTGTTGAGAGTTGAGATAGATATAGCCATGCCCGTTCACCCTTGTGCCGCTTAATAAGAAAGCTGCTTTCTGCCCTTAGCCCTGCGGCGGGACAGCACCTTGCGGCCGTTTCTGTCAGCCATTCTTTTGCGGAAACCGTGCTCCATCTTGCGATGGCGTTTTTTCGGCTGGTAAGTTCTCTTCATTTTTCTCCCTCCAATTCGTATAAAATTATGGAAATTCATAACGGACAATTTGCCCATTATTAACCTTGCAATGGGCTATTATATAACGAAACCGAATGAATTGTCAACATCTTTTTCGACATTTAATAAAATAAACACATAATTTATTTTATTAATATACTTCTTTTTACGCGAAGCAGGAAAATACTTCAAAATTATTATTGCATTGTATTCACTGCTTTTTGTTTTTCAGTCTGTAATCAAAAACCTTGTCCCGTCCGAACATTGAAAGATAGAGCAGCAGATGGTCGGAATCGGTGAAGGTCAGTGACCAAAGACTGTCGGCAGTGTCCGAAAGAAACTTTTTTTCAAAGCTGTTGCGCGCTTTTTTTACATCCTCCATGGATTTGTCAAGCGCATGGTATTTGTATGAAATATGCAGATTTCCGTTCTCCGAAAAGTCGGTTATGCCGACGGAGGAGGCATTGTCCTTGAGAATGGCATTCTTTTTGAGTGCAAAATTCGACGGTGTGCAGCTGTTGACAAGCTCACGGTTGTAAATAACCTTGATTGTCTCCGCAAGCTCCTGCTCGGTTTCGGTCGGATAGCACAAAAGGAAGGTGCAGTGGTTCCACAGCCCCGCCTCGCGCGCGTCGCGCAGAATGTCAAGACGTCTGCCGACGTCAATTCCCTTGTTGATAAGCTTCATTATTCGCTCGCTGTGTGCCTCATAACCCCACATAAGGAAGCGGCAGCCGGCATCGTGCATGTTTTTGAGAACTTCCTTTGTAAATCCGCTTTCGAGGCGGGCAAAGGAGTAAAAGTTTATGTCAAGTCCGCGCCGGATGAATTCAAGGGCAAGCTCGTTGTATATTTTCGGAGGTATTGCCTCGTCCACAAAGGTGAAGTGTTTGCAGGAGTGCTTTTCAGCGAGGTATTCGACCTCGTCTGCGGCGCGCATAACGCTCTTGATGTCAAATTCCTGCTGCCCGGTATAAAAATCGCAGAAGGTGCATTTGCCCCAGTAGCATCCCTTGCCGAGCTGAACCGGAAGAACAGTGTCCGGAGAAAAGTATCGCGAAAAATCGAACGAGCTGAAATCCGGAAACGCGATACGCTCCATGTCAAGGCGCGGTGACGGCTCATTTGCCGTGACAACGCCGTCCCCGTTCATATAAACAAGGGAGTGCACGTTGCCGATGCTTCGTTTGCCATCTAAATATTCGGCAAGCTCGACAATTGCGGTTTCACCGTCCCCGATGCTCAGATAATCACAGAAAAGAGAAAAAATCTCGGGGATCTTCCGAAGATCTTCTTCAATTTTAAAAATATAGTTTCCGCCCAGACAAATCTTTGCGCCCGTGTGTTTTTTGAGCAGCATTGCAAGTGTAAGCCCCGGAATGAGCTGGCTGAGGTCTGTGACGGAAATTCCTATAAAGCCGTATTCGGAAAAGTTCGTTTCGGCAAGCTTTTTTTCAAAATAGCCCAGAAACATGTTCAGCGAGCCGTTTGTGCACTGCGCTCGGACATCCTCGTAGTCAAAGGTCATGAGCGGATTGGCAATATAGTTGTCCAGCATTATTCTTGCGGGCGCGAACGGAAGGGAGGCAATGTCGAGAGCCTTGTTAATGACACCCTTTGCCGGGAAAAGCTGTTCCGGGTCATAAAAAATCTCAGGCCGCTTGAATGCTTTCACAGCGTCATCAACCGCCCGTGCAATTTCCAGTGCTTTGTCATAACCCCCGTCGGCGAAATAGTCGGAAATCAGGCGGCGGCGCATCTCAAAGGTGTCCCTCATGATGCCGGAAAGCCTGTCGCCCTTCTCGCTGCATGCGCTTTGCGGAGCGTCAAGAAAGGCTTTTGCGGAGCTGACGCAGGAAAGAATATAGTCTGTTGTGAGAATATCGTTGAAAAACTCAACATTAAAATCATAAGTATCAGCGTCAAAGCCCGCGCTCTTGAGCTGACCAGCGAGCAAAGCTGTTGAAAGATAAGGGCTGATCGGATACCATTGCGGAGTGTTTGCAAAAAGAAATTTCATCTCACGGCGTCTCCTTTAATTATGCTCTGCGGCTTCATTGCTCTGGCCCTCAGCGCGATTCCGAGATATGCGGCGGTTTGCCGGAAGGAATTTTTTGATTTCCCGACGGTGCGCTTGTAGCATGCTGTGGGAATCTCACGGAATTCACAGCCCAGGCGGAGCGGCTTGAGAACCATTTCGGGCAGGAAAGAAAAATCGGTGCATTCCCAGTCAATCGAGCGGTAGAGCGCAGTGGGAGCAATCTGAACGGGGTTTGTGAAGTCTGTCAGCTTGCTGTGATAAAGCGTGCGCAAAAAGCTCTGCGCCGCGCGGTTTGCGGCGAGCTTTGCGGCACCGTAACCGTGAAAGCTGTTTTTCACAAGCCAACGCGAGGTTTTGCATATGACCTCGGGCTCACGCCTTGCACTTTCAATCATAATGGGTACGCAGTCGAGGTCCTGCGCATTGTCCGAAGCTAAGAGCATTGTGTGCGAGGAGGTGATTGCGGCCATACCGTCACGTATTGCACCGCCGACTCCCGGAGATTTTTGCTCGAATGCGTAAATCTTATCCGGGTATTCTCTCTCCAGCACTGCAATTGCCGACAGGCTTTCGTCGGAAGCGTTTTTTGCTTTTACAAGCACAAACTTTTCAATGTCACCGGGGGTACAAAGCTCCATAATGCGTTCAACGGTTTCGGCAAGCGAGCGGCCTTCATCCGTTACTCCCAGAATAATCGAAACGCCGGTAAAGTTGTTCATATCATCACCTGAATTCCGGACAGATGCGGTTTTCGCTGCGGTATGAGCAGACATAATCAATTCCGTGTTTGCACAAATAAAGCAGAAGATGGTCAAAATCGGAAAACACAACGGACCAGAGTGAATGGGCGTTTTCCTCAAGAAATTCGCTTTGAAAACCGCGGCGAATCTCTCTGCGTCCCGACTGGCTCACTCCGTCGATAACGTCCTTGAACACGGTGTAGAACTCGCCGTTTTCTGAATAACCGACAACTCCGTTTGACCCGACCTCGTCCTTGAGCCGCGAATGCTTTTTGAGTGAAAAGTTTGAGAGGGTGCAGCTCGGAATAACGCGTCTGTTTTCTCTGATAACTTGCTTTGTCTGCTCGATTTCCTCCTCGGTTTCGGTGGGATAACCGAAGATGAACAGCCCGTTGTTCCAGATTCCGGCCTCGCGTGCACGGGTCAGAATTTCAAGGCGGTGCTCAATGTCAATGCCCTTGTTCATCAGCTTCATAATGCGCTCCGAATAGTTTTCATAGCCCCACAAAAACAGCCGTGCACCGGCACTGTACAGCCTGTCCAGCACCTCTTTCGTAAAGCCGCTTTCAAGCCGGGCAAAGGAGTAGAAGTTGATTTTCAAACCGCTTTCAATGATGGCGTCCGCCAGGCGGTTATAGAATTCGGGCGGTATAGCTTCATCAACAAATATAAATTTTGACGCATTATATTTTTTAACATAATATCTTATTTCCTCAATTGCATTTTTGACGGTTTTCGGGCAGTATCCCTGCTGGCCGTAAAAGTAGTCACAGAAGCTGCACTTCCCCCAGTAGCATCCCTTGGAAAGCTGCATGGGAAAAACAGTCTCCGGAGCGAAATACTGCGAAAAATCATAGTCGTCGAAGTCGGCGTAAGCTACGGACTGCATATCAATCCTCTCGCAGTTGAGCCCCGTTGAAATTATTGCGCCGTTTTTGCGGTAAACAATGTTCGGGACATCATCGAGAGAAGTCCTTCCGTCAAGGTATTCGGCAAGGCGCACAATGGAATATTCGCCGTCACCGATGAGAAGGTAATCCAAAAAATCGTCGAATATATCGGAGTGCCGCGCAATGTCTTCGTAAATCTGTGTTGCATAATTGCCGCCGACAGCGATTTTCGCGTCCGTTCTGCTTTTGAGTGCCTCGCAGAGGGTAAAAATCGGAATGAGCTGACTCAAATCCGTCATGGATATGCAAATCAGGTCATATCCCGGTGAAAGCAGCTCGCCGAGAATCTCATCATAAAACGGAGAAAACATATTGACAGAGCTGTCACGGCATTGCTGCTTTATGTTCTCCCAGTCAAGATTGAAAAGGGGATTGGCAAAATAATTGTCAAACGCAAGCTCGTTGGGAGCATAGGGCAGGGAGAGAATACGCAACGCCAAATTCACCATGTGCTTTGCGTCTGCCAGCTTTTCCGGATCGAAAAAATCCGGAGCAGTTTTGAGAACCCTCACGGCGTCATCAATGCCGCCGATTGTTTCTTCAAGCTGTTCACTGTATGAAGCGAAAAATTCGGAAACGGTTTTGTACTTTAGATAAAGAGTTTTTTCAGCGGCTGAAGCGCTTGCCGAGAGCTGCTCAACATCTGCATGGGCATACTTTTTTTCGAGGGAGGGGAGCATGGCTGCGGCATCGTCACACGCCTTTTTAACCGCGCTGAGCGTGAGCAGCCTGTTGTAAAACTCGGCGCTCATGTCAAAGGCGCGGACATGAAAGCCTGCCCGCTTGAGCTGGCCGGAAAGCAGCGGAACCGCAAGGTGAGGCGACACCGGATACCATTGCGGCGGCTGAATGAGAAGCGTTTTCATTGCATCACCTGACAGTTTCAAATTTGCTCAATGTGTTCTCTCGGATTAGTCATCAGGGTCGCGCCCCTGCGCTTGCCGAACCAGATTGCTTCGCGGGCATATTCCGCCATGCTGCTGATGTCTTTTTTCGCACGGATTCGCAGAGTGCAGTGCTTCTTTTCAAGCGGAGCATAGGCATTTTGATATATCCGTTCAAAATAGTTATAAAAATCATAACCGCAATCAAGAACAATGCTGTTGACACCGGGGCGGCGGATAATGCCGGTCTGGTATTTCAGTAGCTCGCCGAACACCTCCGGCTCAACTCCGAGCCCTTTGAGGAACGGCATAAGGTCATCAAAAAAATCGTCGAACGCGCAGACAGATTCAAGGAACGCTCCCTCCTCAAAATACCATCCGGTGGTTCCGAACTCGTCGCGCTGATATGTCCAGTCTGCCGCTTCAACATCCGCTTTGCGTGCAAGCAGGCCGCTGTAAAGCCTGTGAAGAAAGCCGTTTGAGCCTTCAAAAATGTAGGTGAAAAGGCGGTTGTAAAAATCAAAATACGGCATGTCCTTTTCATATCTCATATAAATCGCAAAGCACCGTGCCAGCCCGAGATGGTGAAATGCCTGCAGAATTACGGCAAACATGCATGCCTTCACCCAGTCACCGCGGCTCATGGTGTCGGTTTGGGTGATTATGTCGAAGTATTCGTTTACACCGCTGAAATCCGGATTGTAGTGAATTCCGAGCAAAGGAATGCGCGAGGTGACAATTCCGTGTTTCTTCTGATATTCGGCGTCGCCCATAACGGAATTTGCGTAAACCTGACATTCATAAACAGTCATTGAATTGTGCTGCCCCGATTCAAGCAGACGGCACATCCCGCGGCAAAAGCTTTCAAGTGTTTCTCCGGGCAGGCCGAGAATAAGCTCGGTGTAGGTCGGAATGCCGGCGCTGTTGTAACGCGCGTCGAGTTTTGAAAAATGCTCAAGGGTCAGATTCTTTCTCCCGATGTTTTTCAGCGCGGTTTCGCTGAGGGTCTGATAAGCAAGAGTCACGCCCTTGTCCGCTCCCGCTTGGTTGAGCAGACAACCCGCCCGAAAGACGGTGTCGTCGCTTTCCTTAGCGTAGCACGGCTTGAATATTTTCGGATAGCCGTGTTTCTCACGCTGCCCGATAATGTATTCCGCAATTTCTACATCCCGCCGAAGAATGCCGAAGTTTGCGTCTGCACAGTAGCAATATGCAATTTTGTGTGAGGCAATCCAGTCTATTTCCGCCTTTATCTTGCTCATGGGAAATTCGCGGAGCTTTTTTGTGAAGCACCATTCGCAGTATGAGCAGTCGTAAGGGCATCCTCTGTTGGTTTCAAGTGTCGCGTGGAATTCAATTTCCGGATACTTCTCAAGCATACCGTCGAAAATGCCCGCCGTATACGGCGACGGATAACCTGAAATGTCCGCCGGCGGAGCACCGGGAACAGTGACAAGACCGTTTTCCCCGCGGTATGACAGCCCGGCAACACTGTCAAGCTTCCCGCCATTATCAAGCACCTTAAGGAGTGCTGCAGTTGACTCCTCACCCTCGCCGTGCATGAGAAAATCTATAAAACCGTATTCAGCGAGCAGGGAAGCATCGGGAGGCACGCTGTGACCGCCGAAGACAATCAGACAGTCGGGGAACTTTTCCTTAACCTTTTTTGCAAGCTGCAAATTGTATTGCATGTTCCAGGCAAAGCAGGAAAACGCTACGGCAAAAGGAGAATCAAAATGCCCCAGAGCAGTGTCAATAGGTTCGCGTCTGAACACAATGTCGCAGATGTCATAACGGTTTGTAATGTCTCTGTCGGCTTTGAGATAAGCGGCAATACATCCCACGGAATACGGCAAAAACACCGGCGATGAATAGCTCACCCCGATTTGAACCAGATAAAAATTTTTTCTGACGTTCTTCATTTCAGTCAATTTCTCCGTCCTTCTGCTTTTGCGGAGTGTGAAGGCAGCCGCTGTTTTTCCTGCCGTACCAAACCACATTCCGCGCGTATTCCGTCAAATCCCCGCTTTCGCAAACGGGAATGTGCAGCAGCTCCGTTTCTTTTTTCAATTGTATGTGTCCGCCGGAAAGCGCTGCGGCGAAGTATTCCCTGAAGTTGTATTCGGTCTTGAAATCGAATCCGCCACCGGACGGGCGTTTTATAACGTTCTTCTGGTAGGCCAGCAGCTCTTCAAAGAGCGAGGTGTCGGGAATATACCTCTTCAGGTAAGGCTCTGTTTCTGCATAGAACTCGTCAAATGCGGTTATCAGCCGCAGAAAAACATATTCCTCAAAAGGCCAGAGCACGTCGCCGAATTCCGGGGAGTAAGCCGTAAGCTCACCGCCGTCCGGAACTCTGCGAAGCCGGGTCTCAATGTCGGCGAAAACGCGTGAGCACACGCCTCCGGAGCTCTTGATGAATTCAAGCAGTCCGGAATAAAAATCAACGTATTTCACCCCTGCCTCATGGTAAAGCAGAACGGCGAACAGCTCAAGCAGACCGGAGCTGTGGAAGCATCCGACAGCGCAGGAAAACACATTGGAGCGCACCCAATCGTCCTGCGAAAGTGAACAGGTTGAGGTGATGATGCTTGAATATTCCGTTATGCCGTCGCACTCAGCAGAGCGGTGAGGCTGGTTGAGAGGTATACGTGAAATCTCAAGAGAAAACCTGCGGACATAGTCCTCATCCGCAAGCCTTGCACAGGGAAGTGATTCGCAGTTGTGAACATAAATCGCGCGGTGCTGACCCGCTTCAAGAAGGCTCTCGATGCCGTCGACAAAGCTTGAATAGGTTTCGCCCGGCAAACCCAGAATCAGCTCGGTGTAGGTTGCAATTCCCTCGCCGTTGTAGCGCTCGAGCAACTCACGGTAGCTGTCAACGGTGATGTTTTCTCTGCCGACGTTCTTCGCGGCAAGCGGACAGAGCGTTTGGAAGGAGAGTGTAACGCCCTTGTTCATTCCGCAGGCGTTGAGCATTTTGGTCATGTTGAACACGGTTTCGTTGCTGTTTTTCGCCCAGGATGTCTGAAAGTTTTTCAGGTGCCCGGTTTTGTTGTGCAGCTCAACCATGCGGTCGATTATCAGCTCGTCCCGCTTGATAATGCCGAAGTTCGCGTCGGCGCCGCCGAAGCCGTCAATACCCTTTTCACAGAGCCATTCAAGCTCAGCGTAGATTCTTTCAAGGGGAAAATTTTTCAGCTTTGAATTCAGATTACCCCAGTCGCAATAGGCACATTTGTAAGGGCAGCCTCTGCTTGTTTCAATCACAGCGTAAAACTCAAGCTCGCTGTGCTTTTCAAGAATCGAGTCGAAGCAGCCCGTAAGATACGGTGATGGATAATCGCAGCCGTCCATACGGCGTGTTTGCGTAAAAACAGTTTCGCCGTGAGAAAAATATGCAATGTTCGGAACGTCTTCAATTCTGCCGTTACCGGTAAGCGCTTTGAGCAGCAGAACAAAAACCTCTTCACCCTCGCCGAAAATAAAATAATCGGCAAAGCCGCATTCGTCAATGCATGAGGAAGCAGGCGAGATATGGTGGCCGCCGAAAACAACAATGCATTCGGGAAAACGCTGCTTAAGCTTTTGCGCAAGAACACGGTTGTATTCGTAGTTCCAAATGTAATTTGAAAAGCCGACAAGAAACGGTGACTCCATGCGGTCGAGAACACTGTCCGGTGATTCACGCAAAAAAAATATTTCACCGAAATCAAAGCGCTGCGAAACATAATCGTCCGCCAGAGCACTTGCGACAAGCGTTCCGGAGGCATAGGGCAGATAGGTCGAAGAGGCATGAAGATAATTCGGCTGGACCATATAAACCCTGTGCTTGTTCATAGGTTAACCTCTTCTTCCCGCATTGAGTATTCTACTGTGTCTTTGTAGGATTTCCAGCCCATGCGGCCGTACCAGATAACGAATTTGCCGAACATTTTCCAGTCGGGCATAACATCGCTGTCGCGCATGATGAGTGTGTGCCGCCGCTTGACGAGCGGCTGAGGATTGTTGACATAAACATTTTTAAGGTAGCCGTGAATGTCATAATCAAGCTTTGCACTCACTTCTTCCTCACCGGTGACTCGCAGAATGCCTTTCTGGTAGCTGAGCAGACTGCGGAAAATATCATCGGCAATGCCGAAGCGAATCAGGTAGGGCAAAACATCCTCAAAAAACTTCTCTCGGTTGTTGAGCAGGTTCAGGACGGCATATTCGTGGTCATCCCAGACAACATCGCCGGAGGGCTCAAAGAAAAGCTTGCGATTTGTTATGCCGGAGGATATCTCATCTGCATGGCGTTTAAGCTCAAAATATATTTCGGACGTAAAAAGCCCGGGCTTGCTCTCAAAATAATTAAGCAGACCGTCATAAAACTGCTCATACGGTATATTCTGTTCAAAGTGCAGATATATTGCAAACGCGCGCAGCAAACCGTTGCCGTGAAAAGCCTTGGCAAGGTAATAAAACACGGTTGCCCTTATCCAGTCTGCACGGCTCATGGTGTTGGTTTCAATGATGATGTTGTTGTATTCCGGAACAGTGAATGCGCTGTTCTCAAAGTGCGGACGGAGAATTTCGGTGCGCACGGTTTTGATTCCGAATCGGTCAATATAATCGCTGCTGCCCATGATTGAATTCGGGAGAAGAATGCAGCTGTAAACTTCAAAAACAAAGTGCTGCCCGATTTCAAAAAGCTCGCCGATGCCCCTGATAAAGCTCGCGTAGCTTTCGCCGGGGAGCCCGAGTATGAGTTCCGAGTATGCCTTCATTCCCTCTGTGTTGTATCTTGTCAGCAGGTCACGGAAAAATTCAAGTGACATGTTTTTTCTGCCGATATTTGAAAGCACGGTGGGTGAAAGGCTCTGGAAGGAGAGGGTGGCGCCGATGCGGTCAAACTCACAGTCCTTGAATTTGCGGACAATTTCAAACACACGCTCAAAATTGTTTTTTGAATAGTTCATTCTCATGCGCTCGGGATAGCCGCTTGTGCGCTTTGCTTCAATCAAAGCGTCGGCAATCTCAAGGTCGCGCTCAAACATTCCGAAGTTTGCGTCTGCACCCCAGACAAAGGCAATTTTGTGCTCACCCATCCATTTGATTTCAGCAAGCACTCTTTCAAGCGAAAAAAGGCGTGTCTTTGACTTGAGCAGACCCCAGTCGCAATATGCGCACTTGTTCGGACAGCCGCGGCTTGTTTCGAGAATGGCATTGAAGGTTATTTCCGGGTGCTTTGCCACAATATCGTCAAACCAGCCGTCAAGATACGGGGACGGAAAGTCAAGCTCTCCGGGAGGCTCAAGACGGGTGTCAACAAGCTCTCCGCTGCTGCGGTATGAGATGTTGGCAACGTTTTCAAACGAGGAATCGAGCGCGGCAAGAAGAATTTCTCCGAAGGCTTTTTCTCCCTCACCGTGGCTGAGAATGTCCACAAAGGGATAATCACGCAAAAAACCGCTGCCCCCGGGAATGTTGTGCCCGCCGAAAACAATCAGGCAGTTCGGATATCTTTCTTTGATTTTTTCGGCAAGAAGCTTGTTGTATTCGGTATTCCAGCAATAATTTGAAAACCCGACAACTGCAGGCTCGTCCATCGCGGCAACGACATTGTCTATGTCCTCACGAAGGAAGATAAACTCCTTGAAGCAGTATTCAGAGCGCACACGCTCAACCCTCCATGCGCTCGCGGCAAGAAGGCCGACGGTGTAGGGCAGATATGCGTTTTCTGTTCCGGTGCAGGCGGAAACATCAACCTGAACTAGATAAACATTTTTCATTGTGAAAACCGAACCTTTTCAATACATAATATATCATTGTTGATTATACTCGCAAGCAAAGCCTTTGTCAAGAATACACGAACGGTGCAAGAGGTTGAAAAGCAGCTTGTATTGGGCTGTGGTTTTTGTTTCGAAGTATGCATAAATAAGCATGGTAATCGCTCGACCAGCACACGGACATCTGCAAACAAAAACTTCACGCTGACATTTTGCTTTACGGTTTTGTGCACAGCAGTTTTCAAATAACACATGCAAAAGCGGTGTTTTCGACAAAAAGCAACAGCTGTCGGCAATTTTTCAAAAAAGAGGTTTTTTTGTTGAATAATTATTGCCGATATGCTATTCTATTGATACACCGATAACATCAAAAGATTTTCCATTCTGAAAAATATTTTTGATCCACTCTTGTTTTCGCGTTTTCATATTGTTATGCAATGTCTTGTTTTTTAAATCGGTTTCAGCGGCTGTATTCACCCCGGTTCGGCGCTCATTCAACGTGCGTTCCGAAAAAGCGCGTGCAGCTGTTACATAACACGGTATACCGACGGTCATTATCCGAACAGACTGCTCTGAAAACTAAAAGGAGTGCATTTCAATGAAATCCATGAAATCTGTCACTGTCCTCTTGCTTTGTCTTGCCCTTACCGCGGCTTTTTTTGTTCTTCCCGCCTCGGCGACAAACGGAACAGAAATTGTGCTTTATGCTTCACCGGACGGTGACGACAGCGGCTCGGGAAGCATTGATATGCCGTTCAAGACAATTAACGGGGTGAAAAATTACCTCAAAAGTATGAAAGACAATATCGGCAGCCCCGTAACAGTATACCTGCGCGGCGGCATATACAGTGTTGACAGCCCGATTTGCTTCACGGATGACGATTTATCGGATGTCACTTTTAAAGCCTACAAAAATGAAAAGGTTTCCGTCAGCGGCGCGACTCCGTTAACCGGCTTCACAGAGAGCACAGTCAATAATGTGCGCTGCTTCACAAAAAAGCTTGACACTTCTGTGGACAATTGGTATTTCCGTTCCCTGTTCTCTGCCGACACGGAAAAAAACATATGCATTACGCGCTACCCGGAAAGCGGTTCGTTTGAAATAAAGGACGTTGACACCGCAGACAATCTGTTTACGCAGGAGAATACCTGCTGGGAGGAATCGTTCGGCAACACAAGCTTCAATGCGTATGTCGAGGATATCAAGGTTCAGATACCGGACGGCGGCGATGCCTATGTGCGCGTGATTCACCGCTGGATGGATGAATTGAGCCTTGTGACCGAATATGAGGATGACTGCGGCAAGGTGCGCATGAGCCGTCCGGCATCGGCAAAGATTGAGTCGGGTGATGTGTATTGGTTTGAGAATGTGTTTGCGGCGCTTGACAGCCCCGGTGAATTTTATCTTGAAGCCGAAACCGGAATTCTTTATTACATACCGTTTGAGGATGAAAACGCCGACACACTGACGCTGTACCGTCCGAACACGGAATTCCTTCTCACCGTTGACGGAGCAGACAGCATAAAGTTTGAGGGCATTTCATTTTGCAACACCGAGTGGAGTCTGTCTGTTCCTGCCGACGACGGAAGCCTCAGGGCGAAAAGCAACATAGATTCCTTCCAGGGCTCAACAGATTCAACAGCGGCAATAAACATTTCCGATGCAAAAGGCATCGAATTTGTCGGCTGTGACTTCCTCAACCTCGGCAACTGCGCGATAATGTTTTCGTCGGGCAGCAAAGACTGTAAAATAGAAAACTGCCGCATGAAGAATATCGGCAGCACGGCAATAGCAATTTGGGGAGAAAACCTGCCTGAGGGCGATGAAAATATAATCAGCGGCATTTCCGTTAACAACAACCATATCGAGGCATACGGCAGACACACCTACGAATCCGTCGGTGTGCATCTGACCTATGCCGAAAGCTGCAATATTACGCACAATGAAATCCACGACGGCTATTACAGCGGCATTTCCTGCGGTTGGATGTGGGGACATGAATATCAAGTTACAAAGGATATTGCAATTGACGACAATTTGATATATGATATAGGTCAGGGCTGGCTCGGAGACATCGGCGGGATATACACCCTCGGTGAACAGCCCGGAACAACTCTTCGCGGCAACGTTATTGTGAATGTTCGCTGCGGAACGTCAAAAACAAGCTACGGCGGCAACGGAATTTACACCGATGCAGGCTCATCGTATCTGTTGATTGAAAACAACCTGGTCTACGATTGCAGCGCAAACGGAATAAACATCGGCGGAAACAACAAGAAAAACACTGTGAGGAATAACATCGCAGCCTTTTGCGCACAATCGCAGTTGAATCCCGGCAGCGGCTCAACCGAATGCGTCGGAATTCCCTGCATAGCCACAAACAACATATTCTATTCGTGCTGCTCCCCGGCAATTCTCGATATCAATCCCGGCGCATTCGCCGAGAGCAACAATATCATGTGGGACGCTCAAAGAGGCTCACGGGTTTTCTTCAACGCCGGATATAACGGTGACTTCGAGAGATGTGACCGCCTGAGCAAACGTGTCGCACTCGCGAACGGTTTCATTTCAAACGACATAATCGCCGACCCGCTGTTTGTGTCTGCCGAAGCAAGAGACTTCACCTTGCGCGAGGAGTCTCCCGCTTCTTCCGTCGGCTTTGTTGCCTGGGATATTTCAAACGCGGGCACTCAAAAGGGTACGCAAATCGGCACGGAAAGGCTGCCCGGCGGCGAAACCTCCTGTTCGATAATCAGGGACACCTCCGCTTTCAAGGTTTCGGGTTCAAAAACTTATTACAAAACTCTGCTCATTGCGTTTGTGCTTTGCCTCGCACTTGCATACGCCGTTTCGGTCATCGTGTTCTCGTTTAAGGTCGGAAAAGCTCCCGGTTCGGGAAAGAGGGCAGCCGCGGCATGGGTAATTTTTGCAATTGCCATTGTATCCGGTTATTTCATTTGCATAAATTTTATCAATTGGAATCAGACTGTTTATTTCATTGTTTCTGCCGTGCTTTGTCTGAATGCCGGAGCTCTGCAGGCTCTGTTTTACGTTATTCGCAAACCCGGCGGCAGCACCGGCAGGGTCATTCTCCGCGCAGCAATTGGCGCGGCGTGTTTTGCGGCGGCGTTTTATGCGGTTATCTTCTTCTTGGACAACATAATCGACCTGAAAAGCAGCTTTTCTTGTCTGACAACGCTCGCAATTTCGGCAGTGTATTTTTCGGCAACTGTTCTTCGCATGTGCAAACATGTTTCGAAAGAAAGTTAAACGGTCAAAATAATAATTTGCTGCTGCCTTGCTCCTCTCACCGCATTTCATCAGCTTAAACACAGCTCTGAAACTGTAACAAATAACGTGTTTGAAAATATAACAGTTTATAATTTTTGAAAATAAAAATATGGAGGTATATTTTCATGTTGCTAAATCTCAAAATCTTTTCCGCGTATTTTTTGGCATTTTTTCAGATTCTCTGTCCGCTTTTGCTCTCTCCTGCAAGCGCTGTAATGTATTTCAAGGAATGGTCGCCGTCAGATGATTACCGTATTGAGGACACGGTTGTTCTCAAAAAGGACCCGAATAAGGACTTTGTCATTCTGAATTTCACCGACCTGCAGATGAACGATTCGGAGGTGTTCGGCGAATACGGTGAGCTTGCATATGACACAATGAAAAAACTTATTGACGAAACTCAGCCCGATCTGATCACCGTCACCGGGGACAACGCATGGAGCGTCGGCGCTTATTTTCAAACCATCAATATGCTTGAATCCTTCGGAATCCCGTGGGCTCCGGTCATGGGCAATCACGACGGACAAGGGACTTTCGGAGAGCTTTGGTGCGCAACCTCGTTTCAGCGTGCGAAAAACTGTCTGTTTAAGTTCGGCCCGAAGGATATGGGATACGGCAACTACATAATCAATATTACCGAGAACGGCAAGGTCATCCATTCGGTTTATATGATGGACACCCACAACAATGCCGACTTCAAGGACGAAAACGGCAACACAGTCAACGGCTATGACACGTTATGGAAAAACCAGGAGGAATGGTATTCATGGTCGGTCAGAGGTGTGAACGCAGCTGCCGGGCATAATGTTGAAAGCAGCATTTTCGTTCATATTCCGCTTTATGAATACCGTCTTGCATGGAGCGAGGCATATGACACCGATGCCGGCAAATTCAGGGACGGTTGGTCTGAAACATCCTTCGGAGTAAATAACGAGCCGGTTTGCGCACCCCCGGTGAACACAGGATTTTTCTCGGTTCTCAAGCAGCTCGGAAGCACAAAGAACGTGCTGTGCGGACATGAGCATATTAACGATACATCAATTCTCTACGACGGAATCCGCCTGACTTATACTCTCAAAACAGGCGCGGGCGGCTACTGGAACAAGGAACAGAACGGCGGCACAACCCTGACAATTGCCTCCAACGGGTCTGCAAAAGTAGCACATCATTATGTTGATCCGGCGTCTCTCGGCTACAGCTTTTGACAGCAGGCTCGTTTCGGACAAACCACTGCCGGAAAATTGCGGCGGACTGTGCTTCCCCGACGCCGACTGAGCGCTTTGCAAAGCCCGGTGTTTAACCGGCACAGCAGCGCCGATGCCCCCGCGCCCCGTAATGAGGAACGCGGGGGTGATTTTATGCACAGAGTATTTTTGTTAAAATGAGTAAAAACATATCCCACTTTATTTATTCAAAAACGAAATACAAAAAATTGTTTCTGCAGCAAATATATATATCTGAGATATGTTGAAATAACTTTATCCATGGGATATAATGGTGAAAACCGCAGTTCGGAGGCATGCTTATGTTCGGAAGATTATTTGTGCTTTTTTTCTTGCTTGTTGCCCTCCTCGGCAACCTGCTCGTATCCTTTGAAAAGGGGGTAAATGATGTGAATTTTGCAATTGACGCATCTCAGCA
Organism: uncultured Eubacteriales bacterium; assembly: GCA_964540415.1. GTDB lineage: Bacteria > Bacillota > Clostridia > Oscillospirales > Acutalibacteraceae > CAZIMM01. The sequence continues at coordinate 2,039 of CAZIMM010000005.1, read as the reverse complement.
GGGCGAAACGCTCGGCAACAAGGTCAGCAACATCAACCTCTGGTCACTAAAATCAATCAACGAAAATGTGAGTAAAAACACCGAGGCGGACACCGGATTCGTTGAGTATATTCAGCTTATGACCGCCACCGGCGGCAATGAGGACAGAGACCCGTTCCTCAACCCGCTCGACAGAACTGTCATGGATGACTACGATTTTTCGGCTGTCATCTCCGCCTGCGGGGGCATTCTGAAGCTCGGCGCAAAACCGCTGATCAAAATCGGCAATGTTCCGCTCAAATTCTGCAGGAATCCCGTCATCGGCGGTTTCGGCGTCAATGTCTGCCCGCCGGATGATTATAATCAATATTACAAATACATCTGCGATTTCTGCAAGGCTCTGTGCGGCGAATTCGGTTTGACCGAGGTCAGGCAATGGCGGTTCGGCGTACTGACAGAGTATGAAAACGATTCATGGTTTTACGCCGGTGACAGAGACCCGCAGAAATCGTTCGAGGCTTACTGCAAGCTTTATGACTGCACAGTTGCCGCGCTGACCGACACACTCGGCAGCGAAATAACCGTCGGTGCGCACTCAATGACCGTCACTGAGGGGCTGTGGGACGAGCGCGAGTTTCTCATGCACTGTGCCAACGGCACAAACACCTTCACAGGTGAAAAAAGAACAAAAATCGACTACCTGAGCGCCTCTTTCTACGATCTGGCGCCCGGCAAATATACTGACGGTTTAACGCTTGTCAACACAATAAAGCACCTGCGCGATGCAGCCGAAAGCGTCGGACTGAACGACCTGTTTTACGGCATTGACGAGGGCAGGATTTTCGGCGGGAACACGAGCGGAGCAGCTGACAGTCAGCTGGCGCTGCGCATCTGCGGCTACACCTATCAGGCGGCGTACGATGCCCGTCACCTCAAGCAGATGATAGACAACGACATTGACTATTTCTCCTCCTGGGGCTACACCACCGGCGGCGCTTTCAGCGGTTATCCGACTGTAAGCTGCCATGTCGCAGCCGAGTTTTACAAAATGGTCGGCTCATCCCTTGTGTCTGTTTCAAAGTCCGGCTCAAAGCTGATGAAGACAGAGACTGAGGCTGTTGCGGCATACGGCGGCGGTGCGCTGCACATTATGGCATACAACTTCAAAAACGATGTTGAATGCCGCAGAAAAGCCGACCTCGATTTCCATATCAGACTGCCGCAGCTTGCGGGCAAAAAAGTCACAGTCCGCACCGCACTCATCAATGACGACGCGAATTTCTTCGACGAATGGTGTGAGGACAGAAAGACCTGCGGCATTACGGACGACTGCTTTTACTGGTCGCCCGATGACCCGGGTATCGACAGCACAAGCACCCTTCAGGCGCAGTGGGCAAGAGATTATTACTTTGCAAACCTGCGCGATAAATACAAAACCTGCGCAGCGCTGACCCCGACGTATGCCGAAGCGGTTGTCGCAGAGGACGGAACACTGCAAATCAGCAAAACAATCGAATGCAGCAATGTTGTGTTTATTACAGTGACAGCTGCAAAGTAAAACTAAAATTGCTGCGCAAAGCGGATAAGTTATTGCCGCTTTGCCTGAGTTATTTACATGATTTTATGTGTGCTCCGGAACCATGTGTTAAGTCAGAATCGCTTTAGGGCGTATAACCAAAGCCGCAGCACCATCGGTGCTGCGGCTTTGCTGGCGTCCCCGGCGCGATTCGAACGCGCGGCCTTTCGCTTAGGAGTAGCCCCGATACGACATCGGGAAGTGACATCTAATGCTAAAAAATGCTTGGAAATACAGGGTTTTTCAGCATTTCAAATCCCATCTGATACTACGCTGTGATAGCTAATTCAGAGGGATTTTACACCGTCCGATTGGCTCGAAATTAGCAAGGCTTTCGATTTTTGGCGGACGTTGCAAGTGCAAGTAAATGTCACTATGTAACTGCTCGTTATGCGGAATGACAGGAAATCCAATTCATTCTCGTATGGAACCGCTGGTGTCACACGACACCAATTTAAGTCTGTTTAATATATCATTTCAAACC
>CAZIMM010000004.1:14863-60278 GCA_964540415.1 uncultured Eubacteriales bacterium | reverse complement strand
CCGCGAGCTGTGCCATTTTGCCGGTTTCAACAACGAACGGTCTTCCGGCAATGGTGGTTTCAAACTTTTTGAAGTTTTCGAACATAAAAGTACCTCTCTTTTTAATTATATTTCCACGGGAGGTACGGACTTAGCAATAAATAAAACGTTTGACAAAAATTTCGAGCGCTTTATTCACTGCTAAAACCGTTCGCCTTCCCGGAGGATACAAAATAACACAAGGTTGACGGGGAATCCCGCCAACCCTGCTTTGCTATTGATTACTTACGGATACCGAGCTTTGCGATAATCACACGGTAACGCTCAATGTCAACTTTCTGAAGATAGGCCAGAAGGTTGCGCCTGTGACCGACCATTTTGAGCAGGCCGCGGCGTGAATGATGGTCCTTTTTGTGAACCTTGAGATGCTCGGTGAGGTCGTTAATCCTCTTTGTGAGCACTGCAATCTGAACCTCGGGAGAACCTGTGTCGCCCGGATGGGTTGCATATTCCTGCATTATAGCAGTTTTTTCTTCTTTTGTCATGATGCTTTCACCTCATTATAAATTTCGTAACGGACCCAGCCGAGGGACAGGTGAGTACGGCAAAGCCGTTTAAACCCGGGGCCGAGTGGCGCACGCAAAAGATATATTAGCACAAGAGAACGGATTTGTAAAGCACTTTAAATAAAATTTCTTCTATTCTTAACCAAGGACGTATACGTTGACACTGCGCACACCCCAGGTGTAGCACATGCTCGCCGAGTCCATATAAAGGTCAACGAGGAATCTGCCGTTGCGCATGTCTCCGCCGGTGTCTGCCGCGATGCAGTAGCCGTAAACCACGCCGTCGTCAGAGACGATATACAGCTTCGAGCCGTAGGGAATGATGTCGGGGTCAACGGCAACATAGCCCATTGCAGCGGGTCTGCCGGTTGAGGTTGTGCCGCCGCCGGTGTAGGCAGTCGCCTTGCCGGATATAATCTTTTTATAGCCCGTGGGAACACCGTTTGAAAAACTGATGCCAGACGGAACGGCAAGTGGAGACAGCGGGTCGGAATTCGCCTTGATTGTCTTGCTGACGGAATGCTTTTTTGTGCCCTTGAGGGTGATTTGAGTCACGGGCTTTTTTGTCACTTCATTGCTGACGGTTTCCGTGTCCGCAAGCTCGCCGTTAACATACTTGTCTTTGTAAACGATTGTGCGCTCGCCGTCAACGCCCTTTTGGGAAACCTTTGTCTGGCCGACATAGAGCTTTGAGGTTTTTTCGGTGGTCTTTTCAAAAGCAATCTTTTCTGTTTCGGTGCGCTCTTTGTAAACAACCTTGTCAACAAAAATACGCATACCGCTCACAAGAGGGTCATCCGTTGAAATTGAAACAACATCCGTGTCCTCAAGAACAACGCCGACAGCCGCCAGAGCGTCTGCAACGGTGCCCACCGCAAGCTCGGCGCTGCGGGGCTCGCCGCGGTAAACAACAGTCACCGGGAACGCCCTTGCAACGGAGATGATCATACGGTCGCGCACGTCATCCGCCGAATTATAGTTTACATGGTCGTTGGCGTTTATTGTAACGCCTGCAAATTTGATTGCCTCGCCGACCTTGCCGGCAAAATTGAAGTAAACCGTTTGAATGCCGTCGTCATTCACGCCGATAAATTTCGGGCGGACAATCTCGATTGCGGAGTCTGCGCCGGGAATAAAGTCTCCGAGATCAAGATAATCGTTTTCATCAAGCTTTACGCCTGCTTCCGCTGCGATTTCCGACGCATCGGTTTTCATGGTGAATATTTTCTTAACAGTTTCGTTATCCTTCAGTTCAACATAGCAGCCGACATTTGCCGCCGCAACGGCGGTGACGGTGCAGAGAACCGCAAGCGTCATGACAAGGGCAATCGCTTTGATTCCGATTGAACCTGCTCTGCTTTTTTTAATGTTTATCATCAGCTTAACTCTCCTTCCGAAGCGGCAAGGGGTCTTATTAATGCCGCTTATACGCCTTTTTCGAAACATAATTTGCCCTCCGAGGGCGGCGTACAATGATAGTATCGTCTGTGACAGGGAACATTATATTGTCAATTCGCTTTGATGTCAAATTTTTTGAGTGGGTGATTTTGTGCAATATACACAAACACAGTATGTGTTATATCCTTCTTTGACAAAATACTACGACGAATTTTTGCCAAATTAGAAAATATGAGCATCTTTTTTCGTCAAAATCTAAAAAGTTACAAATGGTTACAAAACGGTGTCAAAATTGAAAAAATCTCGCCTTTTATGGCTATTCGGGAATTATAAAACGTTTTCGAGAAAGACTAACAAGCGCGGGAGCAGCGCACAATCTGCCCTATAATTTGAATAAAAGAGGAATAACAATGCTGATAACCCTCATCAGAGCACTGATTCTCTATGTTTTGGTAATTTTCGCCGTCAGGCTCATGGGAAAAAGACAAATCGGCGAGCTTGCACCCACCGAATTGGTTATTACAATATTGATATCCGAGATTGCTGCAATACCCATGCAGGACAACGAAATACCGATGGCGCACTCCGTCGCGGCACTGCTTTTGCTTGTGACTCTGGAGATTTTTTCCTCGGTTCTGGGCATGAAAAACAAAGGATTCCGCAAACTGACCCAGGGAAGTCCTGTTGCCGTAATCAACAACGGAAAGGCGGACATGAAAATGCTTCGCCGTCTGCGGTTCACCGTTGAGGACCTTGAGACGGCGCTTCGCCAGCAGGGCGTTTTTGACATTTCGGAGGTGCATTTTGCCGTTGTGGAAACAAACGGCAGCATCAGCGTGCTGCTTAACAAGGATGTGAACAAATGAAACGGTTTGCAGTTGCAACTGCGGTGTTTATTTTGGTTGTGAGCTTTTCCGTCAGCATGTCCGTGATGCTCACGCGCAACCTTGAAAAGATTGAAAAACTGGCAACGCAGCTCGAACAGCAGCTTGAAGACGGAGAGGACGGCGCGGCGAAAGACAGCGCCCGGGAGCTTTGCTCTCTCTGGCACTCACGCAGAACGCTGTTTTTTGCACTGGTCAAGCACTGCGACATGGCGGAGCTGGAAAGGTGCATCAATGAACTGGAGCTGTATGAGAAGGAGGATAAGGTGTCCGACGAACAGGAGCTGGTGGGGGAACTGCTCTCATGTGTGCGCTCACTCGTTGATTCAAACCGGGTGAGTATTGCCAACCTGCTCCAATGCAAAAAAATTAGGAACACACAATGTGCTTGTGCATATAATAATGTATAGATGGTTTACAGCGCATGAAGCTGCGGGACAGAACTGCCGGATGAGGCCTCACCCGGCAAAGTGTGCGTAAACCATCGAATTCATTTTTGTATGGAAGCATAAACCGGCAAAGGTTGAAAAATCCATATAAATATGATATAATTAAACAGCAGACTTTCGGCATGATGTGCCGACCGGCCGGCATTTTTCTTTGCGCATACACTTTTTCCGGAATCCGGGCTGAGCGGAATTGTCTGCCGTCCCTCTTTCCGGGCTGATATTTTATGTTAGGAGAAAATGATGAGATTAGATTTAATTAAAAAGGGAATTGCAGTTATTCTTGCAATTCTGTCCGTGCTATACATAACCCCGTATTCAATTGACGATGTTTCACGCTGGCTTGTCGGTTCCGGTTACAGCGGCGCAACTGCGGAGGAAAAGGCGGACATGATTCTTGACCTCTACATGAACCAGGACTTTATTTATCTGGAGGAGGACAGCACAAGGATTGCGCGGGAGTTTATGTCCGAGTTTCTCATTCAGATTTTTTCGGGCGAAGGCGACAGCAGCAAGGTTGTAGAAGCGCTGAACGAGCTCCCGGTTTATGAGCGCGGCGAAAGAGATACCTCCCGCGAAAGCTACACCCCGGACACTCCCGAAAACCGCAGGATAAAGCAAACCATGCAAAAGCTGGTTGACGCGTCAAATATGTCGGAAGAGGTGAAAGCAGGATTCAGGTATTTCACTTCGGGCATTAACGATTTATATCTCTATTTTCTCACAACGTCCTATCCGAATGTTTTTGAATTCGCCGGAGATTACATAACGGACGACGGAAGAGCAGAAATCGGCAACTCCGGAGTTTATTACGACAAAGAGTCCACTCTGATTTACGGTTACAACAACGGCGGCATACTGCAAATGGGTTTTGATTGCCGCGCAAACGCCTTCACCATGCAAAACCCCGTCAACCCGTGGCAGAGACAATACGGTTTCAACGTAGTGTATGACATTCTCGGAAACATGACTCTTATTGACACTCAAACCGTCAGGGTCCGCTTTGATTATAACGGCAAGCACAAGATGTTCCAGTTCTGGAAGGGGAACTACACCAAAATATCAAACGGTGCCGAGGTTGCGATTTACAACCGCCAGGAGAACAGCAGTTTCCTTTATGACAGCATACCGGACGAGGAAATGCTCTATATGTCAATGAAGCTTTATCACGGCGACGAGTTGGTTATGGAAAACGACCGTGAAAAGCACTGGTGGCTGACCGGCTATGTTCCCGGTCCGCTGTATAATGCGGAGGATATGCGCCTTGTCACAATAATTGAATTCACCGACAAGGGTATGCTGGACGCGTTCATGCCTGCAGCGTCCAAAGCGTTCGGTGACAGCGCTGTAATCACAAGAAGCAATCTGACGGTTACGGTAAGCTGGCAGTAATACGGTGAAAAAATAAATAACTTCGGGGGTCTGCGCTGAATGCGGCAGCCCCCGTTTTTATGTCTCTAACGCGGACACCGTCAGTTTTATTGCAACAGTGATTAAAAAGTGATTGACAAGGGTAACATAATATGGTATTATATGAAAATGGAAACCGTTTTCATATTGTTTTCGGATTGTCCGCGTGCCGCTTTTTCCGGTGCGCGGCTTTTGCGCGGTCAGTGAGCGGTGCCGGGCGGCGGCGCGTGTGCCGTCATCAACAAGCGAAGGAGCATTGTTTTGGGAAGCTATAACACACAGCAGCGGCAGGAGCTTCTGCAATTTCTCGAAGAAAAGCCGGATGAGCATTTCACGGTGCGCCGGATTGTCAGCGAGCTTGAAAACCGCAATGTGCACATCGGCGTCACGACTGTTTACCGTCAGCTCGACAGCCTTGTCGAGTCCGGCAAGGTCCGCCGCTTTGACGACGCGGACGGTTCGGGCTGCTGCTATCAGCTCGCCGGGGGCGAGGACTGCCATAACCACTATCATTTGAAATGCCTGCGCTGCGGCAAGCTGTTCCATGTGGAATGTGATTTTCTCGATACGCTTGAGGAACATATCTATGAGCACCACCGGTTCAGAGTTCAGGGCGAAAAAACCGTTCTTTACGGTATATGCGAGGAGTGCGGAAAATGAAAAAAACTGCTTTAATTTTTGCGGTATGCGCCGTTGTGTGCGCGTGCTTTGCCGGCTGCGGAGGACAGCAGAAACCTCAACAGGAGAAGGTCAAGCCGGAGGTTGTGTGCTCACTGTTTCCGCAATATGATTTTGTGCGCGAAATCGCGGGGGACAGGGTGAATCTGACCCTGCTGCTCAAGCCCGGAACGGACAGCCACTCCTATGACCCCACTCCGTCCGACACAATAAAAATCAACTCGGCGGATTTGTTTATTTACACGGGCGCAATGATGGAAAGCTGGGCGGAAAAGCTGATAAGCTCAGTTGACAGCGCCTCTTTGGAAACGCTCGACCTGAGCCGGGATATCAAGCTGCTTTCAACCGGTGATGAGCACGAGGAAGAGCACGGGGAAGAGCATGAGGATGAGCACGACCATTCGGTTGACCCGCACATCTGGACGAGTCCCGTGAACGCGATGAAAATGGTTGAAAAAATCCGTGACGAGCTCTGCCTTATTGACCCGGACAGCACAGACTTTTACACAGCCAATGCCGACGCTTATCTGCAAAAGCTCAATGCTCTCGATTCGGAAATCAGAGACATTGTTTCAAACGGAAAGCGAAACAAAATCGTTTTCGGCAGCAGGTTCGCCGTGAGGTATTTTGCCGAGGAGTATTCACTCGAATGGCTTGCCGCCTTTGATTCCTGCACGGAGGACACCGAGCCGTCACCGGCAGCGAAAATCAGACTGATAAACACAATCAAAGAGGAGAAAATCCCCGTGGTTTTCTGTGAGGAGCTTTCAAACGGAAAGGTTGCTCAATCCATAGCGGACGAAACCGGCACACAGGTGCTGGTGTTCCACTCCTGCCACAATCTGTCCTCGGACGATTTTAAGGCGGGCGAGGGCTATTTGTCACTCATGGAAAAGAACGCGGAGAATTTGAGGATTGCACTTGCATGAAAAACGAAACGGTATTGAAAGTCAGCAATCTGACTATGGGCTACGAGGGCAGAACGGTGCTCAATTCACTCTCGTTCTCGCTCCGCGAGGGGGACAGGCTGTGCGTTGTGGGTGAAAACGGCTCCGGCAAGAGCACACTCATCAAGGGCATTGCCGGGCTTCTGCCGCCGAAAAGCGGCGCGATTTCCTTCGGCAGCTCCGTCAAAAAAACACAGGTCGGTTATTTGCCGCAGGCGAACGCCATTCAGAAGGATTTCCCGGCTTGCGTGTGCGAGGTGGTGCTTTCGGGCAACCTCGGCAGGCACGGACTTTTCGGAAGGTACAGCCGCGAGGACAAAAAACGCGCGGACGATGCAATCGAGCGTCTGGGCATCGGGGAGCTGCATCACCGCAGCTTCGGAGATTTGTCCGGCGGGCAGAAGCAGCGCGTTCTGCTTGCGCGCGCAATTTGCGCAACACAAAGAATTCTGCTGCTTGACGAGCCGTGCAACGGCCTTGACCCGACGGCGGCAAGCGAGTTTTACAAAAATCTGCGCCAGCTTTCCGACAGCGGCATAACAATAATCATGGTCACTCACGACATTTCCGGCGCGCTGAAGTTTGCAAACAAAATTCTGCACCTCGGCACGGACAGCGTGTTTTTCGGCAGCACCGCAGAATACCTTGAACGAAAGGCGGGCTTCGGAAATGAGTGAGATGCTGTCTTATTCCTTCATCCGCGAGCCGCTGATAATCGGTATGCTCGTGTCGCTGTGCGCCGCCCTGCTGGGAGTGACGCTGGTGCTCAAAAGATATTCCATGATCGGCGACGGTCTGTCGCACGTCGGCTACGGCGCTCTCGCAGTTGCCGCCGCAATGGGTGTTGCTCCGCTGAAAATCGCTGTCCCGGTGGTTGTGCTTGCGGCGTTTCTGCTGCTGAGGGTGAGCGAGAGCACAAAGCTCAACGGCGATTCCGCCGTGGCTCTCATTTCGGGCACTTCAATTTCCGTGGGCGTGCTCGTTGTTGCGCTCACGGGGAACGTGAACATTGATGTGGGGAGCTATATGTTCGGCAGCATCCTCGCAATTGACAAAACAGATGCCGCAATCAGCATTGTCCTCACCGCTGTGGTGACGGTTATGTATATTCTGCTTTACAGCAGGATTTTTGCCGTGACCTTCGACGAAAGCTTCGCGCGCTCGTCGGGTGTCGGTGTTCAGGGCTACAATATGCTCGTCGCCCTGCTGACGGCGGTGACAATAGTTGTCGGCATGCGCATTATGGGAGCGATACTCATTTCCTCGCTTCTCATCTTCCCCGCGCTCACCTCCATGCGCGTGTTCCGCAGTTTTCGCGGCGTTGTGCTGTGTTCGGCAATCATTTCGCTCGTCTGCTTCTTCCTGGGCTTTTACGCATCCTTTGTGCTTGAAACGCCCACGGGAGCAAGTGTTGTTGTTACAAACGCCGTCTGCTTCTGTCTGTTTGCAGCGGCGGGTAAAATTAGGGCGGAGAGAATCGAACGCAATACGGTTTTTTGAGCCGCTTTTTCGCCAATGCCGCGTCAAAACTCCTCGGAATGCGTCAGCATTCCTGCGGTTTTTTCCTTGCATTGACAAAAATTCAACTTCAAAAAACTGCGAAGCACCCAAAATACTGAAGTTTTCGTGCAATTGGGTGTTTCTTTGGCGCGGTAATACTTGTCGTATTACAAGACAAAAAACGCACAAGTGTGCGGAAAATTCAGCATTTTGGGCGTATGGGGTTCGAATCTCTCCGCCCTAAGGAAAGAGGTCTGTCAAATTGAATTTCGGTATCAGTCCAAAGCTTGAGGCTCTCGGTGAAAAGGCGCTTGAAAACGCATCAAAGCGCTTTGCGGAAATTGAGAGCACAACAGAACAAAATCAGCGCCGTGTTCTTTCGGCGTTCATCAAAAACAAGGTTTCGGAAAGCCATTTTACCGAGAGCACAGGTTACGGCTACGGCGACAGGGGCCGCGAAAATCTCGACCGCGTGCTTGCGGACAGCTTCTCGGCACAGGACGCTCTCATTCGCCACTCCTTTGCAAGCGGCACTCACACTCTGGGCGTTGCGCTGTTCGGGCTTCTCCGTCCGGGAGATGTGATGCTCAGCGTCATGGGCAAGCCGTATGACACGATTCAGCCCGTCATCGGCATAACCGGCGGCGGCATGGGGTCGCTTAAGGATTTCGGTGTTGAATACAGACAGGTTGAGCTTGACCGTAACGGTCGGGCCGACCTTGAGGCAATCGAAAATGCGCTCACCCCGGATGTGAAGCTTGTTTATATTCAGCGCTCCCGCGGATACTCGCTTCGCCCGAGCCTCCTTGTTGAAGACATTGAGAAAATCTGCCGCACCGTGAAAAAGAAAAGCGGCGCTCTCATTATGGTTGACAACTGCTACGGTGAGTTTGTCGAAAAGAGCGAGCCTATCGAAGCGGGAGCAGACCTCATTGCCGGCTCGCTGATTAAAAACCCGGGCGGCGGCATTGCAAAATGCGGAGGATACATTGCGGGCAGCGCGGAGCTTGTGGGGCTTTGCGCTTACAGAATGACAGTGCCCGGAGTCGGGCGCGAGGTCGGAGCAACGCTCGGCCAGAACCGCGAGCTTTATATGGGGCTGTTCAACGCTCCGCATGTTGTCGGCGAGGCTTTGAAAACCGCTGTTTTCGCCTCGGCACTGTTTGAGCTGCTGGGCTTTGAAAGCTCTCCGTCAAGTACTCAGAAGCGCGGGGACATCATCCAGTCAATCATGCTCGGCAACGAAAGCCGTCTGACGGCGTTTTGCCGCGGTGTGCAAAGCGGCAGCCCGGTTGATTCGTTTGTTGTGCCGGAGGCGTGGGATATGCCCGGCTACGACAGCAAGGTTATCATGTCCGCCGGAGCTTTCACGGGGGGCTCGTCAATTGAGCTTTCCGCCGACGCGCCGCTACGCGAGCCTTACGCGGTGTGGCTGCAGGGCGGACTCAACTTTCACAGCGCAAAGCTCGGAATACTGCTTGCCGCGCAGAAGATTCTCGACGAAGAACCGGATTTGCTTTAAGGAGGTAAACCTGTGGCACAATATAACTACAACGGAATAGCTCCCGAGTCTCTGCTTCTGCTGTCGGAAAACCGTTTCAGAAACGACAGGAGCTTTTACGAGGAGAACAAGGAAAAAATCAAGAACGGAATTATCGTCCCGATGCGTCAGATTGCGCAGGCACTGGCTGACGATATGCTTGAGACGGACGGACTGATGTCGATTGACCCTTCAAAAATGGTTTCCCGAATCAGGCGCGACACCCGCTTCACCAAGGACAAATCGCTTTACCGCGAGAACATCTGGATGCTGTTCATGCGGGAAAAGCACGAGCTGCCGGATTTTCCGGCATTCTGGTTTGAGGTGCGCCCCGACGGCTACGATTGCGGAGTGGGCACCTATGCCACTCCTCCCGGTATGATGGAGTGCTACCGTGAAGCCATAAGAAAAAGCCCTGAAAAATTTTTGTCCGCCGCCGCAAAATGCCTTGAGCAGGGAGCGGTTTTCGGCGGTGAAAAATACAAAAAAGAAAAGCCCGGCTTACCCTGCGAGGCAGTGAGTGAATTTTACAGCGTGAAGACCTGCTGGTTCATCAAACGGAATCCGGACATAACACGCCTTGCCGACGAAAGCATAATTGACGAAATCAGACAGACTTTCACCGCTTACCGTGAGATGTACGCCTTCTTGCTCGGTGTTTCCTCAAAATGGCACAATCCGTGATGTGAAAACCGGCGGTGTGTAATCTTCTTTTTGCTTATTAAGAGTACGATATATAAAATTATGAAATAATGTAATTGAAAGGACGCGACTGTTATGGAACTGCTGGTTCTCATTCTCAGCAAGGTTGAATGTCTCGGTGAAATTCTTTCCGAATTCATGCGCTCCGGTCTGGGGGACGCAACTGTGCTGGACTCCTACGGAATGCTTCAGACGCTTGACGCAAACAGCGTTGAGCCGCCGCCAATTTTCAGCTCTCTGAGACATTTTGTCAATCGCTCGCAGTCCGGCAACAAAACCGTGCTGCTTGTCATCAAAAAAGAGCGTGTCGCACAGGCGTGCGAGATAATCGAAAAGGTGACGGGCGGACTGTCCCGACCGAACACCGGCATTGTTTTCACTTTGCCGATTTCCTCAGCTCTCGGAATAAATCTGCCCGAATAATTATTTTTTGCGGAGAAGGTAATACCAATGAACACTTTGCTCAGCCTGAGCCTTGCCATGCTCGTCGGTCTGCTCATGACGCGCGTGGTAAAACTTCTTCATTTGCCGAATGTCACCGGCTACCTTGTTGCAGGTTTGCTTGTCGGCCCGTTCTGCCTGAAGTTTGTTGAAGGAAAAAATCTTGAGGGCTTTGAAATCATCACGACCGTCGCCCTCGGCTTTATCGCGTTTTCAATCGGCGGCGAGTTCAAGCTTGCACACATCAAACAGCTCGGCTCGCAGGCGATTGTCATAACATTTTTTCAGGCGCTTTCCGCCTGCCTGCTTGTTGACGCGGCACTTCTGATCGGGGGCTTTCCCGCGCCGCTTTCAATAACCCTCGGCGCAATCGCCACCGCCACCGCTCCCGCCGCAACGCTCATGGTCGTGCGGCAGTACAAGGCGGACGGACCTGTCACGCGCACCCTTCTGCCCGTTGTCGCGTTGGATGACGCAATCGGTCTGATGGTGTTTTCAATCAGCATCGCAATTGCAAAAAACCTTTCGTCCCACGCAAAGCTTTCGGTGAGCAGCATCCTGCTTGAGCCGCTGCTTGAAATCGTGTTTTCACTGCTTGTCGGTCTGGTGCTCGGCGCTTTGCTGAGCATTTCAACCCGTTTCTTCAAATCCCGCGCAAACAGAATCTGCCTCATGGCAACGGCGGTTATCGCGGGTGTCGCGCTCTCCGAAACGTGGGGGCTGTCCTCACTGCTGGTGTGCATGATGCTCGGAGCAGTGTTTGCGAACGCTGTTGAAGACTGTGACAAGATGCTCGAAAACTGCGAGCGCTGGACTCCTCCGCTGTTCATGCTGTTCTTTGTGATTTCCGGCGCGGAGCTTGATTTTTCGGTGCTCCCGTCCGTCGGAATAGTCGGGGTGCTTTATCTCATCTTCCGTTCGCTGGGCAAATATCTCGGGTCATACTTCGGCGCGTCGATTGTCAAAGCGGACAAGCACATCAGGCGCTATCTCGGGCTGACGCTTTTGCCGCAGGCGGGCGTTGCCGTGGGCATGGCGCAAATGGTGATGAGCGAGCTGCCGGAATACGGCAACAAAATCCGCGCCGTTGTGCTTTGCGCAACGCTGATTTACGAACTCGTCGGCCCGGTTATCACAAAGATTTCACTGACAAAGGCGGGCGAAATCCCGGAGCAGGAAAAAGCCTTCAAAAGAAAAAAAACGGCAACCTGACAGAGCGCTTCGGTTAAAAGAATAATTGCCCTCCCGGCGGATAAAATACCGTTCGGAGGGCGATTTTTTTGAAGCTTTTATATATTCCGCTGCTGTCCGTGGGATCGTTTGTGTTTTTGTTTTTGCTTGCAAAGCTCATGGGTCACAGGCAGATGTCCCAGCTGAGCATGTTCGATTACATTGTCGGCATATCCATCGGCTCGATTGCTGCAGAAATGGCAACCTCGCTCGATGACAACTTTTTAGAGCCGCTGATTGCCATGACGATTTACGCTGTGCTCAGCGTGATGCTCGCGCTCCTTTCAAACCGTTCGCACAAGGCACGCAAATTGATTGAGGGCGAGCCGATTGTGCTTTTCAGCAACGGCAAGCTGTACAAAAACAGCTTCAAAAAAGCGAAGCTCGACCTTGACGAGTTCCTTGCGCAATGCAGAATCAACGGCTATTTTTCGCCGGACGATCTGAACACCGTCATTCTCGAACCGAACGGCAGGTTGAGCTTTCTCCCGGCCGCCGCGCAAAGCCCGCTGACTCCTCAGGACATGAACATTGCCGCAAAACAGAAAAAAGCGGCTGTGCCGGTCATAATGGACGGCAAACCGCTTCCGGAAAAACTGAAATCTCTGGGCTTTGATGAAATCTGGCTGCGCCGCACTCTCAAGGAGAAGGGTGTGCGCACGGGTGATATCTTTCTCGCAACGAGCGACATCGACGGCACACTGTGCTATTATGAATTTGAGCCTCCTCAAAGCCTCCAGTAAACGTAGCCCTTTTCCGTGAACTCGTCCATGTTGAGAATCCCCTTCAAGTCGAGCAGAACACGTTTTTCGGGCGGAATGTCCTTGAAAAGCAGGGAGATTTTCTCCTGCGTGAGAGAAAGAAACTCCCGGTGGTTCACGGAAATAATCACCGCGTCCATGTCACTGAGCTCGCTGATGTCATACAGCTTGATGCCGTAATCCGCAAGCACCTGCTCCGGCTGTGCAACCGGGTCAACAACAAAGCAGTCCGCGCCGTATTCGGACAGCTCCGTGCAGATGTCAATCACCTTTGTGTTGCGCGTGTCGCGGCAGTCGTTTTTGAAGGTGAAGCCGAGCACGGCAATTCTCGCGCCGATAATCGGAGTTTTGACCTTCACCAGCTTTTTGACGAGCGTTCCGGCAACATAGCGGCCCATCTCGTCGTTTATCTGCCTGCCGGCAAGGATGACCTGCGAGTGATAGCCGAGCTGCTCCACCTTGTAGGTGAGATAATACGGGTCAATGCCTATGCAGTGTCCGCCGACAAGGCCGGGGGAAAACTGCATGAAGTTCCACTTTGTTCCCGCCGCTTCGAGCACGGACTTTGTGTCAATGCCCAGCTTGTCAAAAATAATCGAAAGCTCGTTCATGAAGGCTATGTTGATGTCGCGCTGACTGTTTTCAATCACCTTTGCCGCTTCCGCAACCTTGATGCTCTTTGCGCGGAACACGCCCGCTTTGACAACGAGCGAATATACCTTTGCCACAAGCTCAAGGGTTTCATCGTCCATTCCGCTGACAACTTTCACCACGGTTTCCAGACGGTGCTCTTTGTCCCCGGGGTTGATTCTTTCGGGAGAATAGCCGATTTTGAAGTCCCTGCCGCATTTGAGCCCTGAGTGCGCTTCAAGCAGAGGCATACATATTTCCTGTGTCACACCGGGATACACCGTGGACTCAAAAACAACCACGCTGCCCGGTTTCATTTTGTCGCCGACAATTTTGCTTGCACTGCTCAGCGGAGCAAGGTCGGGGGTTTTGTCCGCGTTGACGGGTGTCGGCACTGCGACAATATAAAAATCGGCCTTTGCAAGCTCGTTCGCGTCGCAGGTGAACTTTGCGGGGCTTTCCTTAAGAGCTTCATCGCCGATTTCGCCCGTGGGGTCAACGCCCGAGTTGAGAACGGCAACCTTTTCGCAGTTGAGGTCAAAGCCGATAACCCTGATTTTTTTTGAAAATTCAACGGCAATCGGCAGCCCGACATAACCGAGACCGACAACCGCAAGTGTTTTTTCTCCCGAAATGAGCTTTTCATAAAAATCCTTAAGCATTGAAAAACCTACTTTTATTTTGTGATTGAGTCTGCAAGGGATTCTTTATACCAGTCAGCCGCCGCGAGTATTCCCCGGGAAAATGTAAATTCCGGGGTATATCCGAGGTTTTCGTGCGCAAGTAAAATGTCCGCGTTTGAATGGCGGATATCTCCCACCGAGGGAGGGGCATATTCGGGGCGGATATCGCTGCCGAGTATTTTTGCAATTTCGTCGTAAAGATCGTTGAGAAAAACCCTGCCGCCGCAGGCGATGTTGTAGGCTTTGCCGCATGAGGCGTCATCCGCAAGGCAGGCACAGAGGTTTGCCTTGACAACGTCGTCAACATAGGTGAAATCACGCGACTGCCCGCCGTCACCGTTGATAACCGGCCTTTCGCCGCGCAGGAGCTGACCTATAAACTTCGGAATAACCGCGGCATAAGCACCGTCCGGGCGCTGCCGTCTGCCGTAAACATTGAAATAACGCAGGCCGACTGTTTTTAGGCCGTAAAGTGAAAGATACAGCCTGCCGTATTCCTCGCAGACCCGCTTCGTCAGAGCATAGGGAGACAGAACCCTGCCCTCGCAGCCCTCCTTTTTCGGGAGCTGCTCGGAATCGCCGTAAACGGACGAACTTGAGGCGAACACAAAGCGCTTCACACCGCATTTGAGTGCCGCGTCCATCATGTTCACCGTGCCGCCAATATTGACTTTTTCATAATAAGCCGGCATTTTGACGCTGCGAGGCACACTGCCCCATGCCGCCTGGTGCAGCACATAATCCGCACCCTCGCAGGCTTCAAAGCAGGTTTCGCGTCTGCAGATGTCGCCCTTGATGAAGCGGTAATGCGGGTTGTCCGCAAAGAGTGCGACGTTTTCTTCGCTGCCGTTTGACAAATCGTCAAGACACACGACCTCACAGCCGCTGTTAAGCAAAAACTCGCACAGGTTCGAACCGATAAAACCCGCTCCCCCCGTGACGAGAAAACGGGTACCCTTTGGAAATTTGATATCCGAAAGCAACAAGCTCTTACACCTCTCAAATAAGCAGAGTATATAATATCATTATCCCCGTGACATGTCAAGTTATGATGCAAGAGCAGTCAAGCTGCCGTTATTGTAATTCAAAAACTGAGGATATTCGGCGAAAGTGCCGACATCGGCAGCGCCCTCGCATTCGAGCAGACGGAGAATAAATTCCGCGTATTCCGAGCCGTAATCCCCGCCGACGTGAGGACCGTTCCGCACCATCCATGTGTTCTCGCGGAAAATGCAGGGCGAAACGTCAACCACATTGTCCGGCGACAGACAGCCGGCAACCGCGGGAACATAACCGTCTCCGAGGGTTTTGCCGTAAGGCGCAATCACTGCGCCGCCACTCATGGGAATTGATTCGAGCGTGCCGTCACCGTTCTCGTCCGCCCTTTCGTAAACAGGCGCGACAGGTGAATTGTAGCCCGCGGCGACGGCAAACTCAACGCCGTTCCTCTGCGCTTCAAGCAGCAGACCGCGCTTGTTTTCGTTCATGCGCCGCAGGTCGAAAATCATTTTGAGAAAAGCGGCGCATTCTTTTTCGCGTCCGCCGAAAATGTAGTTCAAAGCACCGTCATAGTCCTCGTTGAGCATCATTCCCCACATCACGGGCATCTGGCCGAAGGTGTCGCGCAGAATGATTTCAAACGCACGGTCGGCGTATCTTTCCGTAAAGCCCTGCCCGAAGTCGCTCACCGCGCCGAACACGCCGGCAGCCTTGAGGATTTTCAGCAGCGCCGACAGCGCTTTGTTGCCTGCCGCGGCGGAGGAGACGAAGCTGTAAAGTGTGTCAGCCGTGATTTTCACCCTGCCGTTGAGCAAATCCGAGGCAACATAGGTGCCGCAGAACGCGCTGGACAGCAGCAGACATTTTTCAACCGAGGAATAGCCGTATTTTGTGAAATAGGCGACAGCCTCGATTCCGCCGAGACTGCAGCAAACAAGGTTGACCTTGTCCTTGCCGGATTCGGCAAGCGCGCGCCGAACCATCGTGTCGATGTCGTCCGCAATGTCAAGCGGACTCAGCCGCCAGTCATATTTGAAATAATAGGTGTTCTCCGCGCCGTAATATTCGGCGCAGGTTTTGACGATGCCGACCTCGTTGCCGATGTAGCCGCTGAACAGGTCCGGATAATTGCTCACCGCGAGCGGGTATTCCCTGCTCGAGACATTGTAAACCGGAACGCCGTTTTCGTCGCAGCGCAGGTATTCAAAAATGTCGTCCACATAGTACAGCAGCTCATCCACGGCCTTGTCGATGCTCAGGTTTCTGATTCCGGCGGCGGCCGCTTTGAAAAGCGTGCGGATAATATCGCTCGCTTCAATGCGCTTGATTGCATTTTGCTCGTTTTCCTCACCGAGGTCGAGATAAAGCTCGCCGAAGTCCAGCCCGCGGACAACGATGACGGGAAGGTCATTGTTCGGCAGAGCGGAGGGAGCATTCTGTGTGTCCGGCGACGCAAAGCAAACAATGCCGCAGCTCAGCGACAGCGCGAGCACCAGCACCGCGCAGACAAACCGTCTGAATCCCGGACGGCAGACGAAAATCTTCATAAAACATCGGCGCTCCTTTTGTGCTTTATTTGCCGAAGGCAACTCTCTGCTTTCCGTCAAGCTCAACGCGGGTTGTGCAGCCGGCATAAACAATGTTGAACGAACCCTTGCCCTCCAGAGTGCAGCAGGTGAGCCTGCCGTTTTTCCAGTCGATTTCCACTGTGACATTTCCCTTTGCCTTCAAACCCTTGACGCTGCCGTTCTTCCATTTTGACGGCAGGGCGGGGAGGATAAAAATTGTGTCGTCAACGCTGTCCAGCAGCATTTCCGCAATGCCGCTTGCCGCGCCGTAGTTTCCGTCAATCTGGAACGGCGGGTGCGCGTCAAAAAGGTTGGGATAGGTGCCGCCGCCGTGATGCTGGAATTGCGGCAAGGGGCTGACATATCTCAGCTGGCGCTCAACAAGCCTCAGCGCGTGGTCGCCGTCGCGCAGTCTCGCCCAGAAGTTGATTTTCCAGCCCAGGCTCCAGCCCGTGCCGTCGTCCCCGCGCAGCTCGAGCGATTTTTTGCACGCCTCGGCAAGCTCCGGAGTTTTTTCAACGCTGATCTGGTGCGACGGATGCAGGGCATAAAGGTGTGAGGCATGGCGGTGGTGAGGCTCGGTTTCCTCGTATTCACCGTACCACTCGAGCAGCTGACCCTCGCTGCCGGTTTTGAAGCCGCGCATTTTGGAGAGGGTTGCCCGAAGCTCGTCTGCAAAGGCTGAGTCCGTGTTCAGAATTTCCGCGCCTTTGATTGCGTTGAGGAACACCTCGCGGGCAATCGCCATGGTCATTGTTGTTGTCTGCGCCAGAGCTGTCGACTTGCCGTCAAGCCTGAAGTTGTTTTCGGGAGAGGTGGAAGGGGCGAAAATCAATTCGCCGTTTCCGTCGTCAACAAGCATATCCAGGCAGAACTCCGCCGACTGCCTGATTATCGGGTAGGCGGTGCTGCGCAGAAAGTCCTTGTCCGCAGTGTATTCATAATGGTCAAACAGATGCCGTGTCATCCACGCCGCACCCATGGGCCAGAAGGAATACTGCGCGCTGCCGGAATTCTGGGTTGTGCCCACAGGCGTTGTGTGCCTCCACAAATCCGTGTTGTGGTGGCAGCAGAAGCCGCGCGCGTTGTAGTGGTTTTTCGCGGTTGACACGCCGGCAACGGAAAGGTCGCGCACCAGCTCAATCATCGGAGAGTTGAGCTCCGCGAGATTGCACATGAGAACAGGCCAGTAGTTCATTTCCGTGTTGATGTTCACGGTGTAATTTGAATTCCACGGTGGATTCACCTTGTCGTTCCATATTCCCTGCAGGTTTGTCGGCTGGGTTCCCTCGCGGGAGGCTGCAATGACAAGATATCTGCCGTAGTTGAAAATCAGTGAATAAAGTGAGGGGTCGTCCCCGCGGCGGGCAAAAGCCTTCAGCCTTCTGTCCGTGGGAAGGGCGGATTGCTTCGTTTTGCCGAGGTTGAGGCTCACGCGGTCATAATATTTGCGGTGGTCGAGAATGTGGCGGCGCTTAATCTGCTCATAGCTCTCCTGCTGCAGCGCGGCAAGAGCCGTGATGGCGGCAATTTTATATTCCTTCCCCTGTGTGACGGGGTGACGGTTCCAACCGTTGAAGCTGCTTCTTGCGGAAAAATAAATCACAGCACGGGTTGCGTTTTCAACGGTGATGCCGGTTTTGCCGAGAGTCACCTTGCCGTTTGAGCACGCCTTGACTGCGCAGCGGAACTGTACGCCCTTTTCGGAGTCGTTCTCGCTGTAAACCATACGCGGGGAGGCGGAGCGCGGGTTGGTTGTGTCAATGTCGCTCGGGCATTCGCCATCGGCAATCAGCATGCCGTCAAACGCGGACATCTCGTGCTTGAGCTGTGAGGCAAACTTTACCGTAAAATTCAGCGCGCCCTTTTTGCCCGCGGTCAGAGCAACCGCCAGAACGCCGTCCGGACAGGAGGTTATGTATTCGCGCGTGTATTTTGTTCCGCCGAGCTTGAAGCTCGTTGAGGCAACCGCCGTTTCAAGGTCGAGCGAGCGCTCATAGTCGCTCACCGTTCCGCTGTTTTTGAAAGAGAAGATGAGGTCGCCCATTGCAAGGTATGCCTGTGTCCACGGCCCCTGGCAGTGGGTTTCGATGATTTCCTGCGCCTTTGCCAGCTCGCCCTTCAGTGCAAGCTCACGCGCCTGCCTGAAATATTCATAGCTGTTTTCAACCGTGATTTCGCGCGGTCTGCCCGACCAGAGCGTGTCACAGTTGAGCTTGAGAACGTCCTTTTTCTCGCCGCCGAAAACCATTGCGCCCAGCGAGCCGTTGCCGATGGGAAGTGCCTGCGTCCAGTACCTCGCGGGCTTGTCATACCACAAAATGCTGTCGGTGTTTTTCATGGTTTCAACCTCTTTCGTCTGTGATAATTTAATGGATTTCACGCCGCAAGCAACGCCTGCGGATGCCGGACGCGGTTTTACGGGCGCGCCGACACAAAAATACACTTTATTATAACATATTTTTTTGTGTTCCGCCGCAATTTTTTACAAAAAAAAGGGCAAAATATTTTCGGGAGGCGACGGAGTGAGAATTGTCAGTATTTATGTGTGTTTTGCCGCGTGCATGGTGCTGCTGATTTTGCGCCTGCTCAGCATAATCTCGGGAGATTATGCGCAGATTTCCGACCTCAACAACACAATGAGCCTGACCCTTGACACCTCCCGCGGCACGATTTTCGACCGCAACGGCGACCGTCTTGTCAACGCCCGGACGAGGAAAGTGGCGGTTGTCAAGCCGACTGCGCTTGCCGCGTCGCAGCTGAGCGAAATCGTCGGAGCGGACAGGCTCGCCGAGCTGTATGAACGGCTTTCGAAGGGATATCCGGTGAGCGTTGAGGTTGAGCAGCCCGTTGACTGCAGCGACATCTGCACCGTCACCCTGACAGACAGATATTCTTCTCCTCAGCCCGCCGCGCACATCATCGGCTATCTCGGGCAGGGTGCATCTCTGGGAGTGAGCGGAATTGAAAAAAGCTTTGACAAGGAGCTTTCGGAACTGAACGGCACACTCACCGCGCGTTTTTCCGCCGACGCTCTGGGCAAGGTGCTCGCGGGCAGCGAAATCCAGATTATTTCGGACAACTATTACGCCGCCGGCAGCGGAGTCACACTTACGCTTGACATTGACATCCAGCTTGCCGCCGAAAAAGCGCTTGACGAGGCGGGTGTTGAAAAGGGCGCGGCGGTTGTTACGGATGCTTCAACGGGAGAGATTCTTGCAAGCGTGTCACGCCCCGCGTTTGACCCCGACAACCTTGCCGCCTGCATGAACGACCCGCGCTCACCCTTCCTCAACCGCGCGTTTTCCGCCTTCGCGCCCGGTTCGGTTTTCAAGCTCGTTGTCGCAGCAGCCGCGCTCGAGCAGGGCATTGACGAAAACACTGTTTATTGCTGCACGGGCAGCGCGCAGTACAGCGGAGTTACCTTCAACTGCCACGAAAAGAACGGGCACGGAAAGCTTGATTTGCGCGGAGCGGTGATGTTTTCGTGCAACACCTATTTTATGAACCTCTGTCAGATGCTTGACATTGATGAGACCGTCCGTCTCGCCGAAAGCATGGGGCTCGGTGTGCCGGCTCAGCCCGCAAAGGGGCTTTTCACCGATTCCGGCACTCTCACCTCTGCGGCAAGTCTCGATTCTCCCGGCGCGCGTGCAAACTTTTCCTTCGGACAGGGCAGCCTGACGGTGACTCCGCTGCAGCTTGCAGGTGTGTTCGGCTGCATTGCGAACGGCGGCAGATATGTTGAGCCGACGCTTGTTGCAGCTCAGCGCGCACGCGGCGAGCAGGTTATTTCTCCCGTTACGGCGCAAAAGCTTCTGAAATATCTCACCGCAACTGTAGAAGAGGGCACCGGCAAGGCTGCCCGACCCTCAAACGGAACGGCGGCGGGAAAAACCGCAACCGCCCAGACGGGCAGCTTCTCCGGCGAGCGCGAGCTGCTCAACTCCTGGTTTGCCGGCTGTGTGCCTGCGGAAAAGCCGAAATATGTGATTGTTGTGCTCAAGGAGGACGGCGTCTCCGGAGCGTCGGACTGTGCTCCGGTCTTCCGCAGCATCGCGGAATATCTGCTTGAAAACAGCGTTTCCGCCGAAAAAAAGACAAAAAGTTGACAATTACAAAAAAATATAAAAAAACCCTTGACAATTCGACGAAATTGTGCTAAATTATTCAAGCACTCGGGACTGTGCCCGAGAGACAGTTGGTGTTGATTACGATGAGGGTCCACCCGTTCCCATCCCGAACACGGTAGTTAAGCTCATTTGTGCCGACGATACTTGGCGGGCGACCGCCCGGGAAAATAGGTAACGCCAACATTAAGGCAGCCGTCCAATAGGGCGGTTGTTTTTTTATTTATAAGGGATTTTATTTATTCGGGAGTGATTAATTATGTCGGGCAAACTTATCGCAAGCGACTATGACGGCACCCTGCATTACAAAAACGATTTGGACCCGCGCGACCTGGCTGCAATTGAGCGCTGGCGCAAAAACGGCAATTATTTTGCGCTTATTTCCGGCAGGCAGAACACCTTTCTGGAATATCTTATCTCCGAAAAGCTCCCGTTGGATTTTATTGTGCTGACAAACGGCGCACAGGGCTTTCTTCCGTCCGGCAGGCTTGCTTTTGAATCCACCGCCGACGGTGCGCTTGTGCCGCAGCTCATCGACATTGTCCGTTCGCAGAACATTGATTTTTTTGAATCCGATTTGAAGAACGGCGTTTTTCATCAGTTCACCGCCCGAACCGAGGATGAGCCGGGCGCGCAGGTATTCACCGATGCCGTCAACAAACAGTTTTTCCGCGTCCTGACGGCTTTCCGCAACGGACGGTGCATTGATATTGTTCCGCGCGGGGTGGACAAGGGCAAGGGAGTTGCACGTGTGGCGGACTTTTTCGGGGTGGAGAAAGAGAATGTTTACACGGTCGGCGACAACAACAACGATCTCCCCATGCTGACAGCTTTTCACGGCTTTGCGGTTGAGTGTGCGCTCGACGAAGTGAAAGCGGCGGTCGAAAGCCGGTGCAGGGATATCGCGGATATGATTGAAATTCTTTCATAGTTTTCGTCATTATGCACTGCGAAAACCCTATACTATATTAATTAGGGCCGCAAATGCCCGGAAAATGCAAAAAATGCGTATGTATTCACAAATTATTTACAAATGAGAACAATACAAGTCCGAGTATATCATCAGACTGGAATTTCAATATATTGTGTATGGACAACCGTTGCGACACATTATAAGCGGTAATTGGCAAACATTTTGTTTGATTTTTGAATCTTCTGATGCTATAATTTAACCACCGCAACAAAAGGAGGTGGCGAATATGGTTTATTTATGGGCGGGGCTGCTCGTCGGTTTGATTGTTGTTGAAGCACTGACGGTTCAGCTTGTTACAATCTGGTTTGCTCTCGGAGCTCTCGGAGCGCTCATTGCAAATCTTCTCGGGGGCGGCACGGGAATTCAGATTACGGTGTTCATCGTTTTGTCTCTGGCTTCTCTGATTTGCACGCGTCCGCTGGTCAAAAAGTTCACCGGCAAAAAATTCGAGCCCACAAATGCCGACCGCTGCATCGGCAAGGAGGCCACGGTTCTCGACAGCATCAACAACCAGGAGGGAACCGGAAGTGTGAATGTCGGAGGCGTTGTGTGGAGCGCCCGTTCGAGTGACGGCACCGAAATCGAAAAGGGTGACAATGTCACTGTCGACAAAATCGAGGGCGTAAAGCTGCTCGTAACAAAAAAATAAACCCGGCACAGGGTGCTATTATGAAAGGAGAACATATGGATATTAAAGAAATGAAAAAAACAGGCAAAAAGGCGCCTGCAAAAATCATCGGGCTGTGCGTGGCGGCAGCGGTTGTACTGGTTATACTATTGTCGTCATTCGCAATTGTCCCGGCGGGACACACAGGCGTTGTAACAAGGTTCAGCGCGGTCACGGGGCAGGTCATGGGCGAGGGACTGCACTTCAAGATTCCGTTTGTCACACAGGTCATCAACCTTGACAATCGGGTACTCAAAGCGGAGGTCAGCTCCTCAAACGCAACAAAGGATATGCAGACGGTTACGAGCACGATTTCGCTCAACTACCGTGTGGACAAAAACGCCTCAGCGACGATTTATCAGAACATCGGTCTGAACTACGAAACAAACATTATCATCCCCGCAATTCAGGAGAGCGTCAAGGCTGTCACGGCTCAGTACACTGCTGAGGAGCTGATAACCAAGAGGCAGGCGATTAGCGAAAAAATGCGCGACGCGCTCGCCGAAAAAATCACGCCCTACGGCTTCACAATCGAAATTTTCAACATAGTCAATTTTGACTTCAGCGCTGAATTCAATGCGGCGATTGAAGCAAAACAGACTGCACAGCAAAACGCCCTCAAGGCGGAGCAGGATCTTGCCCGCATCAAGGTTGAGGCGGAGCAGAAGGTTGAACAGGCAAAGGCAGAGGCCGAGGCGTACAAACTCAAGAGCCTTGAAATCACTCAGCAGATGCTTGCAATGGAATGGATCAACAAGTGGGACGGCAAACTTCCCACGGTTGCCGGCGACGGAGACTACATCTTCGATTTGCAGGAGTTCATGAATTCCGCAAAAAGCGCCAAGTAAATCATGAAAGGTTAAAAGGTGAAAAAATGGAATACGGATTTGTATTAATCGGTTTGGTTGTTGTCTTGCTGGCGATTGTCGCGGCGAACATCAAAATCGTACCCCAATCAAAAGCGTATGTTATCGAGAGACTCGGAGCGTTCAGAGTGACATGGCAGACGGGTCTGCACTTCAAGATTCCGCTGTTTGAAAAAGTTGCGAGAATCGTATCGCTCAAGGAGCAGGTTGTGGACTTTCCGCCCCAGCCCGTTATCACAAAGGATAACGTCACCATGCAGATTGACACCGTTGTGTTCTACCAGATAACCGACCCGAAGCTCTACACCTACGGCGTTGAAAACCCGATTTCGGCAATTGAAAACCTGACGGCGACAACGCTGCGTAACATCATCGGCGAAATGGAGCTTGACCATACCCTCACATCTCGCGACACAATCAATGCGAAAATCAGGGGTATACTCGATGAGGCAACAGACCCCTGGGGCATCAAGGTCAACAGGGTTGAGCTGAAAAACATTCTTCCGCCGCGTGAAATTCAGGACGCAATGGAAAAGCAGATGAAGGCGGAGCGTCAGCGCAGAGAGGCAATTCTGACAGCCGAGGGCGAAAAGGCGAGCAAGATACTCGTTGCCGAGGGCCAGAAAGAGTCTCAGATTCTTGCCGCACAGGGCGAAAAAGAGGCACAGATTCTCCATGCGGACGCAATCAAAGAGGCAAAGATCCGCGAAGCACAGGGCGAGGCGCAGGCAATCGTCGCAGTGCAGACAGCGCAGAGCGAGGCTATCCGGCTGATTAATGAAGCAGCGCCCGGCGACGGTTATCTGACCCTCAAATCCCTTGAAGCATTCGCCGCCGCCGCAAACGGCAATGCGACAAAACTCATTATCCCCTCGGATATTCAGGGCATCGCGGGGCTTGCGGCAGGAGTTAAGGAAATTGTCAAGGGCGAGTAAATAGCTCAATATCGTTGCGGAGATGTAAAATTTCTTGCAAAGTTTGAAAATCTCCTTGTATATTTCATAAAAATGTTATACAATAGGGTGTGTCGTGCCGCGGAGGCCCTCTGCGGTGCGCATGCTCTTTTTTTACCGGCCGAAAACAAGATGAAAAGGATGAATCAAATGGCAAAAAACAAAGACGCCGCAAAGTCAGCCGAGGCTTATCGTCAGGAGCGCAAAGAACGCCTTGCAAAGTCGGCAAAGAAAAACTCGAAAAAAGCATATCGTATTGATGCACCCAAAATGAGCAAGGGCGCGAAGGCAGGCATAGCAATTGCCGTTATCGCAGTCATTGCCATCGGAGCAGCATTCGGAGGGATGTATTATTTCGGCGTGTTTGAACGTATGAAAACCGTCGCAACAGTCAACGGAACAGATATTTCCGCCGCCGAGTTTGAATACTACTACAAATACATCCATAATCAGTATTACTCCATGTCATCGCAGTACGACAACTACTACGGCAAGGGCTACGGCAAAGCCTACACCGGCTATGACTACACAGCCATGCCGGGCGAGCAGCAGTATGTCGGCGACGATTTTAAGCTTGAAAGCGGCGACACACCGTCCTGGGAGGAGTATTTTGAGCATCTGGCTCTTGAATCAATCAAAGAGTCCGTCTATTTTGCCGACGAGGCAAAGAAAAACAACTTTGAGCTTAAAAAATCCGACCTTGACGAAATTGACAGTCAGATTGAAGAACTGCGTCAGAGCATTTATGACAACGCGACAAACAGCGAAAAAGAAGAATCCACCGGTGTTGTTGTTTCGCTGGGCACTTATCTCCGCTCGTATTACGGCCGCGGAATGAACGAGGGTCTGCTGCGCAAAATCATCAAAAGTCAGACAGTCTCGCAGAACTATTATCAGAAGATCCTTGCCGAAAAGGAAACAGCTTACACAGAGGACCAGCTGCTTGCCGAATACAACAAGGACAAGAGCGCATACAACATGGTTGACTACAGAGGCTTCTATATAGCTGCCGAGACCCCCGAAACAGATGAGGATGCAACCGAGGAAGAAAAAACAGCAGCAACCAAGAAGGCGTCTGAGGATGCCAAGAAGAAGGCAGACGAAATGCTCGGAAAAATCACCGACTCCGCCTCCTTCGGCAAGCTTGCCGGTGAATACGCAACCGCGGATCAAAAGAAAACCTACGATTACACTCTTGACGAAACCACACTTTCAAAATACGCGCTCAAGAGCAGCATCACCGAAAACATTTCCGAGGATGTTGCAAAGTGGCTCTTCGACGCTGCCCGCAAGGCAGGAGACAAGACTGTTGTTGATGTGAACGGAACTTATGCGGTGCTTTATCTTGTGAAGGCATCATACAGGGACGATGTAACAATGCCCGTAAGCGTCCGTCACGCACTGTTCAAGTTTGACGATTCGCTCACCGAAAAAACCGAAATCAATGCCGATGCCGAGAAGCAGAAGGCTGCAGCACAGGAAGCATATGATGCATGGCTCGCAGGCGATAAATCCGAGGATTCCTTCGGTGCAATGGCTGCCGAAAAGAGCGGCGACACTTCCTCCGCAAACAACGGCGGTCTGATTGAAAACGTCATCAGGGGTCAGATGGTCAAGCCCTTTGAGGAGTGGTGCTTTGATAAGGACAGAAAAGCCGGAGACAGCGGAATAATCGAGACCTCCTACGGCTATCATGTCATGTACTTTGTCAAGACAGCCACCGAACCGTATTGGAAGGTTACAATCCGCACAACTCTTGCGCAGAAGGCCTACGGAGATGAAATGGACAAAATCCTTGCTTCCGATCAGTACAAGGTTGACTCCAACGCCCCCGCTCTTCTCAAGCTCAAGGATTCCATCATTGCGGAATTCAAGAACACCTACTACAATCAGACAACAACAGCTGCCGCATAAAACAGGCAACAAAGAACAAAAACAGGCTTCCCGGAGTGATTCGGGAAGCCTGTTGATTTTTTGTCTGATACATTTCCGGATTATGCCTGCCGCGTCACGGCAGGTGTGCAATGCCGGGCGGTCAGATGTTTTTAACCGTTTCCATAACATATTCACCGAATTCGGCGCAGGTGCAGCCGTCCGCTCTTCCGGTGATGGAAAGCTTTTTCTCGGTGAACATGCATTTATCCAGCGCCTTCTCGAGCAAATCCGCCTTCTCGTTGAAGCCGATGTGTGAGAGCAGCATGATTGCCGCGCGGAGCATAGAGCACGGGTCGGCATAGTCGCCTCTGCCCTCTTTTATCATGCGCGGAGCGGAGCCGTGAATTGCCTCGAACATTGCATATCGCTTGCCGATGTTTGCGCTGCCCGCCGTGCCGACACCGCCCTGGAACTCTGCCGCCTCGTCCGTGATTATGTCGCCGTAAAGATTCGGCAGAATGAAAACCTTGAAGTCGCGGCGGCGCTTGGGGTCAATGAGCTTTGCGGTTGTGATGTCGATATACCACTCGTCCGTCGTAATCTCCGGGTAATCCTCACCGACTCTCTTGCAGATGTTCAGGAACTTGCCGTCGGTTGTTTTGATGACGTTCGCCTTGGTGATAATCGAAACACGGTCCTTGTTGTTGTTGCGGGCGTATTCATAGGCAAGCCTCGCAATTCTCTCGCTGCCCTCGCTCGTTGTGACAACAAAATCGACGGCAAGGTCATCCGAAACATGAACGCCTTTTGAACCCACGGCATATGCGCCCTCGGTGTTCTCGCGGAAAAATGTCCAGTCCAGACCCTCCTCCGGAACGCGGACAGGACGCACGTTTGCAAACAGGTCAAGGGCCTTGCGCATTGCGACGTTTGCACTTTCGATGTTCGGCAGACCGTCGCCCGCCTGCGGGGTTGTTGTCGGCCCTTTCAGAATTACGTGGCACTCCTTGAGCTGTGCGAGAACATCGTCCGGAATTGCCTTGTTTGCGGCGGCGCGGTTTTCAATTGTCAGGCCGTCGATATGCCTGAACTCAACCTTGCCGGCCTTGACCTCGTCCGTGAGCATATATTCGAGAACGCGTCCCGCCTCTTTTGAAATCACGGGGCCGATGCCGTCCCCGCCGCATACGCCGATAATAATTTTGTCAAGCGAAGCATAGTCGATAAAATCGCCCTGAGCCTTAATTTTTTCCGAGCGTTCCAGCTGCTCTGTGAGCAGAGCTTCAAATTTTTCAACCGCGTTTTTAATGTTGTCGTTCATCATGAATTCTCCCTTGTATAATTGAGCAGACCGCCGGCGAGCAGCATATTGCGCTGACGTTCGGACAAATCGTATGCAAGCTCATATTCTTCGTTTTTGGTCAGATTCTTCAGCGTCACTTTACCTGCCTTGGCAAGCGCCGCTCTGATTCCGGGAAGTGCCAGCTCATCCCATACAGAAATTTTGTCATAATCCGCAGGGTTTGCAAAGGTGAGCGGAATTATGCCGGAGTTGACAAGGTTCGCGCTGTGTATTCTCGCAAAGGACTTGGTGATGACAGCCTTGATTCCGAGATAAAGCGGAACCAGCGCAGCGTGCTCGCGTGACGAGCCCTGGCCGTAGTTCGAGCCGCCGACGATGAAGCCCTTGCCCTCGCGCTTGCAGTTTTCGGCAAAGTTTTCGTCGCACTGTCTGAAGCAGAACTGTGAAAGATAGGGGATGTTTGAACGGTAAGGCAGGATTTTCGCGCCTGCCGGCATAATATGGTCGGTTGTGATGTTGTCGCCGACCTTGAGCACAACCTTTGCCGAAAGGTCGTCTGCAAGAGCGTCGGTGACGGGGAAGGGTTTGATGTTCGGGCCGTATTCGATTTTAACCGTCGCTGCTTCCTCGGCAGGAACAGGCGGCTCGATGAGATTGTCGTTAACAAGGAAGCTTTCGGGCAGATTGACCTCCGGCGCAGCGCCGAGTTCGCGCGGGTCTGTCAAAAAACCGTTGATTGCGCTTGCCGCCGCAACCTCGGGACTCACAAGGTAAATCTTGCCGTCGGCAGTGCCGGAGCGTCCCTCAAAGTTGCGGTTGAAGGTGCGCAGGGATACGCCGTTCGAGTTCGGGGACTGCCCCATGCCGATGCACGGGCCGCAGGCGGATTCCAGAACGCGCGCGCCTGCCGAAATCATGTCGGCGAGAGCGCCGTTGAGCGAAAGCATTGTGAGCACCTGCTTTGAGCCGGGAGCAATTGCAAGGCTGACTCCGGGGTTGACCGTTTTGCCCCTGAGAATCGCGGCAACCTTGAGCATATCGAGCAGCGATGAGTTCGTGCAGGAGCCGATGCAAACCTGGTCAACCTTGATTTTTCCGATTTCCGTGACGGATTTGACATTGTCCGGCATATGGGGCATTGCAGCCATCGGTGCGAGGGTGGAAAGGTCGATGTCGATAACTTCGTCATACACCGCGTCCGCGTCGGCTGAAAGCTCCGTCCAGTCCTCCGCCCTGCCCTGAGCGGTCAGGAAGCCCTTTGTCACCTCATCCGAGGGGAAAACGGATGTTGTCGCGCCGAGCTCCGCGCCCATGTTGGTGATTGTTGCGCGCTCGGGAACAGTGAGGGTGGCAACACCCTCTCCGCCGTATTCGATGATTTTGCCGACGCCGCCCTTGACGCTCATAATGCGCAGAACCTCAAGGATGATGTCCTTTGCGGCAACCCACGGGGAAAGCTTTCCGGACAGGCGCACAAGGGTCACCTTCGGCATTGTGATGTAGTAAGTTCCGCCGCCCATTGCAACCGCAACGTCCATTCCGCCGCAGCCCATTGCAAGCATTCCGATGCCGCCGCCCGTCGGGGTGTGGCTGTCTGACCCGATAAGGGTTTTGCCCGGCTTGCCGAAGCGCTCAAGATGCACCTGATGGCAGATGCCGTTGCCGGGGTGGGAATAACGCAGGCCGTGCTTTCTGGCACAGCTGCGGATAAAACGGTGGTCATCCGCGTTTTCAAAGCCTGTTTGTAATGTATTATGGTCGACATAAGCGACGGAAAGCTCCGTCTTGACTCTTTCAACGCCCATGGCCTCAAATTCCAGGTATGCCATGGTGCCCGTTGCGTCCTGCGTGAGGGTCTGGTCAATTTTCAGCCCGATTTCCGAGCCGACTGTCATTTCTCCGCTGACCATGTGAGCTTTTATCAGCTTCTGAGCAATGTTAAGCCCCATTTTTTCCACTTCTCTCGTTAAAAATATATTTTATATTGTATATGCTACGGGCACTTTTGTCAAGCGCGGATTGCGGGGTAACGGCGCACGGAAATTCCACGCTCCGGGCGCGGAAGTGAGGCTGAACCGCACAGAAAAAGGGGCTGTCGCATTTAGCGCAGACCAAAAAGTAAAAACAGAATAGCAAATAAAATATACGGATTCTGAACCGAATCATCATATGAAACAGCTCAAAATCCGCGTTTTTTTCTTTTACTTTTTTAAGCGTTTTTCCGCCCCCTCGGAGTACCTTTGTACGCCTTCGGGGCGGAGAAAACGCTTTCTGCATCTAAATGCGACAGCCCCTTCATTATGAGTCGTGCTCCCGCAAAAGGGAGATTATCAGCTGAATATGCTCTTGACTGCATCCTTGGGAACATCGGAGAAGCCGCGGCCTCCGACGGTTTTGTTCATCGCGTCGCTGCAAATGCGGGCGATTGTTTCAAGAATGTCGTCAAATTTTGTGGGGGTCTTCTCGGGCTCGCGCACACCGATTTTCACAAGGATTGCGTTGAGCCTGTCGGTCGCGGCAACAACTGCGGCGGAGTCGCCGATTGTTGCGGTGAGAACATGCTCACCCTCTGCAATAGCGGCGTTCAGCTCTGCCTTGTCCTCGGCGCTCAGGGTGCTCTGGTCAACTGCCTTCGCATCCGGAAGCAGCCAGCGGCGCAGAACCTTGTTGTTTGTGCCGTAATTGAACTGCGGGAAGATGTCGGGTTTGTAATCAACGCTCTTGAAGTCCTTGTCAATCAGGATTTCCTTGACGAGGTTCATCGTTGCGGCATTGTTGCCGGCATCCTCGTGGTGGAGATCCTTGAAGAACCAGGTGCTGTCCGGCAGGACGCAGGTGCCTGCGTAAACGCTCTTGTCGGGTGAAAGGTACTTCGAGCCGTCATGGCCGGTAATTGTTTGGCCGGGCAGAACAGCCGTGCAGCCCAGAGCAGTTGACTCAATCGGGATTATCGAATCCGAGTTTACATATTGAGCTGAGGCGGCAATCTTGAACATATTGTACTGCACGTCACCGCTGAACAGATTGTAGCCGCAGATGTTATGAATTCTCGTGCCGTTTGCAATCATGTATTTCATGTTGCTTTCGAGGTTGATTCTTGCCTGCTGGTAAGCGTCGGTTCTGCTCTTGAGCACCGCATATTCCTCACCGCCGATGAGCGCGGGTGCGAGCTTTGCATATGCTTCCTTGGAAATCATCGCCCAGAACTGCGGGATTTTCGTAAGCATCTGGTTGTAAAGCGGGTCATACGCGGCGGTCAGTGTGTTCATGAGCACCTGCTTCGGGAGAAGCCTGAGCACAAAATTGAAAACGTAGCCGAGAGCCTTGGAATCCATGTTTTCCTCCGCAAACATCGGCATAAATTCGTTGTAAAGGAAATCATCGGAGAGGTTCCAGTTGCGGTTGAAGAAGTCCTCAACAATGTTTGTGCCGTTGAGCACCGCAACAGCGTTGACTGCACAGGAAACATCGTTCTTCTGCTTGTATTTTTCAACGTAAGCCGTGAACAGCGTGCCGCCGAGGCTCACGGAGAGAAGGCTGACCTTGTCGTGCCCTGTCTCACGCTTAACCTTCTGGATGTAAGCGTCAAGCTCGTCTGCGGAATCCATCGGGTCGCCCGCGAGGTTGAAGGTGAAGAAATACATATGGTCCTTGCCGACAACATCAATGAGATCCTGCATGGGAACCATTCTGTTGAGCCAGTCATAGTCGGATTTGCTGACCTTTGCCATGGAATCATAACGGTAAACCTTGATGTCATTGTAGGTGTCGCCGTTGTTGTCCGCCTTCTGGACGGAAACCACAGCGTCAACAACCTTGGCAGCAGCCTTGGAAAGGCCGGCATCGTGCTGGGTGAGCAGGGTTGCAAGAAGCGGGCCGGGCAGCTCTTTGAGCGCGACATCCTTGACATAAGGCGCGTTGACAATGATGTTGTTGCCCTCAATGACGTTTCCGTCAGCGTCGAGAGCCGGGTTGCCGTTTTCATCGCAGAGATAAGCCCTTGAATGATTGATGCCGGGGAGGACGATAACCGGGTCATAACCGCAATTGCAGCGGCCGTTCGCTTCGGTTTCCTTTTCGGCGTTTGCCTTCATCATTGTCACAAGAGTGTCAACGGCTTCCTCGCCTGCGGCAAGGATGTTCTCCGATGCCACGCCGAGGTCGGCACCCTTCATGCCTGCGGTGACGAATGTTGCACCGACGATGAGTGCGAAGGAGAGCAGAGCGGCAATAACCTTTTTGAAGTTTTTCACTGTGTTTACCTCCTGTTATTTCTCGATGGAATTGTACATTATTTCAAACGCCCTGGTTGTGTCCGACGCAACGCATCTGCCGAAAGCAATGCTTTCCTGATAATGGTCGCCGAAGGGCTGAACATCATCAAAGAAAATCATGCAGTAGTCGTTGTCGGGGACAATGTAACCCAGCTCGTCGTTTGCGAGACCGAAGCAAATGAGCTTTGCGCCGACGATTTCATTGAGGGAGGGGTAGCCGAAGTCCTTGCAGGAGAAAGCGGATTCCGCGTCCATAACTCCGCCGCCGCTGATGAGCTCCTGAGTGTATTCGCCGGGCATCATCGCAACCTTCAAATCCTTGCCGATTTCGAGATAGCCGATTTCGGAGACGGTTTTGTAGTATCCGTCAGCACCCTTGAACACGGTGTGGTTGACAAGGCCGAGCTTGCCGGCACCCTCAATAATCGGGTTTTCAACCGTGAGTGTAACTTCCGAAAGGATGATGTTGAGAATCGGGTCAACGCGTTTTTCATTCACCGGTTCCCAGTCCTCACACCAGAGGGTGTAGCCCTCAACGTTCTTTTCGGCGTTGATTGTCTCCCAGTCAACGTAGTCCGCTTCAAGAATCTGTTCATAGGTCTTGGTCATGCTCATTGCAAAGTAGCCGATTTCGCGGCCGAATCTCTCCGCCTGCTGAGAGCGCCTTGTCATGTCAACGCCGTCGTTGGTCTGCCCGCGGTCGGTATAAACACCGAGGATTGCGCCGTTGAAGAACATGAAGTTGTAGCCGCCGCGGTTGACAACCTCCTCGGCATAATAAACATAGTCCGCGGAAAGCTCTTTTCCGGAGCTTTCGTCTGTTTTCAGGCCGGTTATGTAAGGATGCCCCGCCATGTTCAGAATGAGGGTCGGAGTAACCGAAGCATCGTAAGGCACAAAGCGCAGAGTGGTGATGTCGGTTTCATAAACGGACGGGTCGCGCTTGTCGAACATATACTTTGCGCCGTCCTTGGTTGCAAGGTACATTTCGCCGCGCTTCATTCCTGCACAAGCCTCCTTGACGGAGTCTGCCGTGCGCTTTTTGAGCAGTGCCATGAACTCCTCGTCGGGGCCTGCCTTGCTCTTGAGAAGCTTGTCTTTGGTCAGTGAAGCGAGGATATTGTTGCCGGCCTTGAGGAAGAAAGGATTCCAGAGGCCGAGAGTGTCAATCTCGCTGTGGCAGTGAGTTGAAAACACGTTGACGCTCTTGATGCCGTATTCCTCGATTGTGTCCTTGAGCAGTGCACGGATGTCGCGGATGTCCGCGTTCGCAATGCCGATGCAGTCAATCGTTGAAAACGAAACCAGACCTCTGCCCGAGCCGTCGTCAAGCACGATTGTGCGCACCTTCATGTCGTCAAGCACGGTTTCAACCGTGTTGGACGGCAGGTTCTGAAGCAGATAGCCCGCGAGATAATATTTCTTTTTGCCGGAGAGGATATCGTCCGGCACAAGGCTCTTTTGTGAATAGCCGAGACTCCAGCATGCGCCGTCCGCCGACGAGGTGAGGAACTTTTTGTCGCCCGGCAGGAAGTTTTCGCTGACGTACTCGGACTCCTTGAGAATGCGCGTTGCATCCGGAACGGCAATGAACAGCATGTTCAGAATGTCCGTAAAGCCCAGCTCAAGATAGGTGAAAAGAACATATTTCAGCTGTGCGTCCGTCTTTGCTTTTGTCAGCGCGGCAATCGCCTGCACGGGGTTGAGCAGATTGTAGCTCTTTCCGTCAAGCTCAACATAAACGGGCTCGAGCGGATGGCGGTTTGAATTCGCCGTGCCCTTGTATTTGTCGGTTTCTTTGTTCAGCGCGGCAGTAAACTTTTCAACGTTCAATCCTTCAAGCACCTCCGCAGTGTCAGCCTGCTCGGGTGCAGAGCTGTCAAGTGTTTGCTCCTTTGCCATTTCGGCGGTTTCAAGGGCGGTTTCGGCTGCCGCCTGTGCAGTGTCCGGCTGTGCAAACACCGAATCGGTGTTGCCGGAAACGAGGGCGGCGGAGGAAAACGCAAGCGCCGCGCACAGAAGAACCGAAAGAGACTTGAAAAAAATTCTTTGCGTTCTGTTCATCTTTTTCATAGAGCTTATGTATCCTTTCAAAACCTTATTTGCTAAACCCGCTCTGTCAAACCGGGTTTTCAATAACTGTGAACTGGGGATAACGCGGGTCGGAAAAAACTGTTTTCTCTTTTTCGTCGGAAAGCAGCCATTCGAGGGCATCGAGCACCGTCTTGCAGTACTGCACGGTGTCGTGCGACTGGCCCTTGAAATACCAGGTGGTGTCAGGAATCATTCCGGCGGAGGCATCCACCGTCCGGCAGGGGGAAATGTGGTTGTGCTCCGGATTTGAGCAGCCTGTGCCGGCGGGCTTGTAGTCCTCGGGCAGGGTCTCGCCCAGCGGAGCGCAAACAGCGCCCATGGAGGAGGAGTGGGTATGGACAATATGGTCGGAATCAAGGCTTTTGGACGATGAAAACTCAAGAATGCGCACGCCGTGGCAGCATACATCCTCAAAAACAACACCCTGCCCGCGCAGTCTGTCGACAATTTGCGGAAAGTCGCGGCGGTAGGCATAAGCCTCGTCCGTAACCTTCTTAAGCTCGGCATGCGCCGGGTCGGATATCATGCGCGCGCTCAGCTCCTCATACTGCGAGGCCGGGATAAGCCCCCAGATGACTGAGGAATTCATGCACACCCGCTCAACAACGGCGCGCATAACGGTGTGCAGGATTTTGTTGAAGACATCCTTCGGAACAATGCCGAGGTATTTTTTTACCTCTTCCGTCGTGCCTCTGCCGAGCATGGAGGTAAAAGCCTCCTCATAGCTGTCATAAAGCAGGTTGTCCGTGAAAATGTCCGCAAGCAGCTGCGAGCCGTCGTAAGCCGGAACAACGGACACAACACGGTTGATGTCCCCGCGGTCGGCATATCGCCCGAGATAATATTCGGCAATTGTTCCGCCCAGGCTCACCGGCACAATGTTCACCTTTTCGTGCCCGGTGCGGCGCTTGACGAGCTGAATGAAATCGTGCAGACCGTCTGCCGCCTCGTCCGCCCTGCCGAAGGGATTGTAGGCGTAATAATAGATATGGTCGGCACCGATTTTGTCCTCAAGCGGCTGAATCGGCACCATGGTGAAGATGAATTTGCGCTCAGCCTTCGAGCATTCGGCAAGCGAATAGTCGAAGGTGACTGTCTTGAGATCAAACACGGGCGTGCCGTCGGGTTTGCAGATTATTCCGCCGATTTGATCAATGAGAGCGTCCGCAAGGGCGTCGGAGAAGCCGAGGTCGCGCCTGAAAGCGATCATCGCGAGAGCACGCGGCGCAACTTTTGCCACGAGTGCTTTTGCGTTGATGTCAAAGGGAAAAACCGTTCTTATTCTGGAACCGTCCGTTCCCGTCTGGTACACCTCGCATTGGCCGATGCCCGGCACAATGACGCACGGAACGTTGCCGCAGCTGCAGAGCTTATCCATAAAAACCCCCATGGTATT
The DNA here is from genome assembly GCA_964540415.1 of uncultured Eubacteriales bacterium. Lineage (GTDB taxonomy): Bacteria > Bacillota > Clostridia > Oscillospirales > Acutalibacteraceae > CAZIMM01. Next base: position 25,385 of record CAZIMM010000004.1, on the reverse strand, counting down.
TTTGTCTCTCCGTCCCGCCCGGGCAGTTCGGCGGTGCACACGAATGACCGCGAGCCGTGCCCGGCTGAGCCTGATCGGACATAATAACCCGGCACGGTGTCCGCAACTTGTCCGTGCCGTTCCGAACTATATAATATCATAAAAAATTAGCTGAAACAAGAGAAAATATAGTAGATATTAATATTTAATATTTGAGCGAGCCGCTCACCGTTCAGCCTTTTTTTGTCCGCGGGAAAAACCCAAAGTCAGCATCAGAGCGGCAAGCAGAGACAGACCCGCGCCGAACACAAACGGTACGGCGGGTGCAATGTGATTCCAGAGCAAACCGGCAACGACGCTTGCCGGAAGCAGCGCCACTCCGACTACAGTCCCGTGCAGTCCGAGCATTGTGCCCTTCAGCTCCGGCGGTGAAATTTCGGCAATGAAGGCGCGTTCGACACCGGCTGTCGCGGCGGTATAAATTCCGTAAAGCGCAAAGATGAAATACAGCGACACGGCGCTGCGAACGAAGGCGAACATCAGATAAACCGCGGCAAAAATCAGATAGCCTCCGATGAGCAGCTGCTTTCTTCCGATTTTGTCCGACCTTCCCGAGCGGTACGGAAAGTGCGGCTGCCGTGATGTTGTAAACAAAATAAAGCAGCACAACATTTGTGTCAGTAAAGCCGATGCTCTTTGCCCGCAAAAGCAAAAAAGTGTTTGACGAATTGCCCAGAGTGAAGATGAACGCGGTTACAAGATAAAGCTTCAGCCTCGAGTCCAGCCCGCGCACTTTTTTCCAGAACGGTTCACGAACCTTTGCGGGTATGCTTTTGTTCTCTTTTACAAAAAGCAGCATCGCAACGCCGAGAACCGCCGGGATTGCGGAAATGACGAAAATGCGCTTGTAGTTGAAGCTTCCGCCCGAAGATGCAAGCAGAATGAAGGACAAGAGAATTCCGATTGCCGAACCCGCCATGTCCAGAGCCTTGTGGATGCCGAAAGCTCTGCCCAGCCCCGACGACCCCGCGCTGTCGCTGACAAGGCTGTCCCTGGGAGCGGTGCGGATGCCCTTGCCGATTCTGTCCGTGACCCTCGCGGCAAGAATGCCTCCCCACGAGCCGGCGGCAAGCAGCGCAACCTTGTAAACAAGTCCGGCGGCGTAGCCGAAAAACGCGGCGGTTTTCCGCTTGCCCTTTTTGTCGGTTACATAGCCGCTGAAAACCTTCAGCAGGCTTGCAACGCTCTCCGCAATGCCCTCGATAACGCCCACAAGCGCGGGGGTAGCCCCGAACGCGGCGGTCAGATAAAGGGGGATGAGAGGATAAACCATCTCGGAGCTGATGTCCGAGAAGAAGCTGACAAGCCCGAGAAAGACAATGTTTGACAAGGTAAGGTCACTCTTTTCGTTAATTCTATAATATAAATTTAAAACGTCAACAATGTGTTAAAATATCTTTGATTGGAGGCTGAACAGATGAAAACTTTTTGCGAAAAGCTTGAGGTCAAGTCGGCGCTGAACGGTCTGCCGCTCAACGCAAAGGTCTATGTGCCTGTTGTTGAGGCGCAAATCAAGGGGATTTTTCAGATTACGCACGGCATGGCGGAGCACATTGAGAGATATGACGATTTTGCATCGTTCATCAGCTCAAACGGCTATGTTGTTGTTTTGCATGACCATATGGGCCACGGTGCGTCCTCACCGGACGACGAGCATCTCGGCTATTTCGGCGAGACAGGCGGCTGGAAGGTTCTTGTTGAGGACTGCCGCGAGGTGACAAGGGCAATCTGTGACAAATATCCGGACAAACCGGTTGTTTTTTTCGGCCACAGCATGGGCTCGTTTGTTGCCAGGGCTTACGCCGCAAAATACGGCAAGTCAATCAAGGGCGCGATTTTTTGCGGAACCTCCGGTGCAAATCCGGCTGCCGGCATAGCAATTCAGCTTGCGGCATCCATTGCCAAGAGCAAGGGAGAGCTTTTCCGCAGCGAGTTCATCAACGACCTCGCCTTCGGATCATACAACAAAAAGTTCAAGCCCGCGCGCACGGATTTTGACTGGCTGACAAAAGACGAGAGCATTGTTGACGCTTACGTTGCGGACAAATACTGCGGCTTCCTTTTCACCGCCGCGGGTTACCGTGACATGTTCACGCTGCTTCGTGAGGTTTCCGGCAAGCGGTGGTACAAAACCCTGAGCGCGTCATTGCCGATACTGCTCATTTCCGGCGCAATGGACCCTGTCGGCGATTACGGCAAGGGAGTCAAGCAGGTGTTCACCGACCTGAGAAAGAGCGGACACACGGATGTGAGCATGAAGCTTTATCCCGACGACCGCCACGAGATTCTCAACGAGCTTGACAGGCAGACAGTATATTCGGATATTCTCGAATGGGCTGATAAGGTTATTTCGGCATAACGGAAGCGAAAACGGTCGGGGCTTGTTCGGACTGATTTTGCCCTGCTTTGCGGCATTGATTATCTTTGCGGCAACGGTTATATAAATACATTTCGGCGGGAACTTGCTCCCGCCGTTTTTTAATGTCCGAATGCGCCCGGTTATCGCCTGCGCAGACTGCGCCGCCCACGGGAAAAGAGTGCATTTGGTTTTGTGCTGATGCGTTTGTTAACCTATGCAAAAAGCGCCGGTCATATTTTACTTCCGCAGCAGAAGTGCGGCGGTTTCAACACTGCTTCAATAACACAGAAATAATTAACATTCTTATGTATGCAGCAGATGATAACATATCACATCTGTTTTCAGTCTAAAATCGCTGCATTTTCCCTATAGGACTGTTGAATATTTAGGGTATAGTTTTGAAAACTTATCAACCAATTGTTTTGACAGTAAAATTTGGTTTTCCTGCCGGCCTTCATCTCGGCAAATTGCGGTTTGTATATATCTCGACAAATCGTGTGCTTTACTCAATAATTTCATTTATAAGTTTCGCATAATATTCATCGGGTTGTGTTTTTACAACATAGCTGTGCAGCCCGTTATCAGCCTTAGTAAAGGAATTCATTCCTGTTCTTGCGCTGACATTCGCTTTCCCGAAAACCTCTGTGTACCCTGCTTTCTTTGCATCACCGATAATTGCAAGAAGCACTGTCATCGGATCCCATGAGCTTCTTCCCTTTGATGAGCCGTGTGCGACCATACCGACTTTCAAAATATCATCCTTATTGAGCTTGTTGCCTGTTATAACACGTGCGCCAACCTCAAAGCCCAGAAAAGTCACCGGTACAGGTGAATTCTTACAAATATAATTGCCGGCCCTGCGTGCCGCAGAAGAACTTGAAATATTGTACTCCCAGCCCTTTGGTTTATCCCAGCGCCCTGCCATCATCCAGATTTTGTTGACCTTTTGCTCGACAAGTTCTAAACCGGTAAGAGGAGAAATGCTGTCCGGTTTACTTTCCATGAGCTGTTGAATTATCTGCGGAAAGCCGACTTCGGTAATATCAATTTTCTTTTCACTTTCTGCAAGTATTCTCCGATACATAAGATATGCTTGCTCACACTCATCATTTGTATTTATGCGATGTTCAAAAGAAGCAAGCTTCTTTTGATATCGGCACAGCAAGCCTTTACGATAAGCGCTTTTGTCAACACCGATTTTGATGTCAAGCCCCTCGTCAAAAACGAAAGCATCTACAGATTGAGCAGAATAATCCATAACAGAGTTAATTCCTATTCCTTCAAGAACAATCAGTCCTTTCTTGTGCGCCCTGAGAAGCACACGCAATGCCACAAGGTCGTCACAGTCAGTCCACCAATCCGTTCCGTGTAAAATATGTATAGGTTCGCTTCTTTCTGAAGAAATTTCATCGAAAATATTCATGTAAGACTCCTTTTTTCACATTCGGGTGTTACACCGGAACAGTTATTCAAAACTTCGGCTTATTGACTTTCGATAGTCAATATATCGTCAATCGGTATGTGAACATTTCCCATAACAATTATGCGTGCAAATTTCAACTGTCCACTTTCAACTGAATTTTGCTTTGTCAAATTTCGGGTTGCCGATATGTTAATCAATCCTGCAGACTCAGTTTTGCCGGGTTTTCGTCAATGTATTGCCACGCTTCACGGTAGCCATTTTCGCTGCGGAGCACCTTTTCATAGAATGAGGTTTGAAATATTTTTCTCCCCGCTGCGTTGTCAGTTTGATTGCATATTCGTGTGGTTAGTGATTTATATGCGCAAATTATATCCGTGAGGGTAGGGCGGGGGCTTGCTCCCGCCGCTTCCGATGTCAGAACAATGATGGCGTGAATGTGCGTCGGCATGATAACATATTTATCAATTCTTACATAATCATATCGTTTTTCGAGTTCAAACAGCTGTTCCTCGCATACTTTGCCGATAGGCGTGAGGCTGATTTTTGTTTCGGCGGGAGCAAGCCCCCGCCCTACTCTGCCCAAAACCGGCAGGTTGCTGTATGTATTTACGGTGATGAAATAATATCCGTTCCGGCTGTAATCATATTCCTTCAGCCTTGGGTGCTTCCGCTTCGGCAATTCCATCTTTCCATCGCCTTTCGTAAAACACAAATACACATAAATAAAAGCTTCGATTTATCTGCCAGTCAAATCAGAATTTGTTGCGATAAAGAATATGCTTATTTTATAAGCATGCTTTGATACTCAAAATCAAGTATACTCATTATTATATCAGAATAATATTCACCGTCAATAAAAGCACTGTCACGCAATTTTCCTTCTTTCTTAAATCCGCATTTTTCATAGCAGTGAATCCCTCTCAGGTTATAATCTAAAACTTTTAAGTCAATTCTATGCCATTTCATCGTTTCAAACCCAAATTTCAACAGCAATTGAGTAACCTCGGTACCAATTCCGTTAGAATGAAATTTTGGGTCAAAAATGCCTATGCGGTAAGTCGCAGAATTATCCTGCACGGAAATATGATGAAATCCTGCTGCACCTATACAATGCCCTGCTTTTTCAATTATCCAAGAATACTCGGCATCTTTATTATTCTTATACCAGTTTTCCCATGTTGCTCTATCTGGAAATTCGGGAGTATGTAAGGATTCTCCTCCACACATATGAACAAATTCATGGTGTCTTCCTATAGCAAGCCTATCATCAATATCTCTTTTTTTATTTTCCTAATAGTAATCATTTTCCCTATTATTGTAGGTATTTCCGGCATATACTAACCTCTCATTATATAAATAATCTTGCCCGACAACTTCCGGTTTGTCTCACTCGACAGTAATGCTATCAACTCAACTGTTGCCATAGTTATTCTGTCAACTCGACCCTTGCCATTTCATCTTGTCAACTCAACCCGGTCAAAAAGCAGCGGTAAAAAACGGTCGATATGTTTCCTCAAACGCAACCGAGTCGAGTTGAAAACATAGAAAGCCCTTATAAATCAAAGCTGTGTGCGAGTGAGCAAAGATACCGTCTCCACATGGAACGATAGCATCAGATTGATGTCTGGTAGGGTGCCTTGCTTATTTGCATAAACAGTTGTAAATTGTCAGACGGCATATTTATTGAGCAATACAGCGAAATCAATACAAAATTGCATATCTTTTTGTCCCAGCTTCGCCTTGAAATAGTGCTGGGCTTCGTTGACTGTGGAAACCTTCTCCAGCATAACCGTGGCGTCCGATGCGGCAACGTCGGAAACAGACCGGTATCCAGCTTCATAAAACGCTTTTGCGGCGACGGGACCCACGCCGTTTATCCGAACAAGGTCACAAAGACAAAACAACTCGTCCGATAAGTCGTGTTTTGTCACCCAATACTCTTTTGATGTTTTCACTCCGGCACCCCTCAACTTTGTAGCAAGCGAGGAATCAATTTCGGGAAAACCTGAAAGCGGGACGGGCTTTTGCTCCAGACTACCAATTTCTCTTTTCAAAATCACCAGATATTCTTGAGGTATACCACTCGCCGCTACGATATCCGCAATTTTCGTAGGAGTGGAAAGGCTTTTTTTCAGATGTGCGACGTTTCTAATTTCTCTGCTTTCAAATACAGCAAAATTTTTATCAATGTCTTGCCAAAGAATTCTGCGACCCGGCAGCAGATTTTGTTGCTTCAGCAGTGTTTTGGTATTCTTGGACAGACAGCCGTTCCAAGTCCAGCGTATATTGCATGATGCTATTCCACTCCTTTTTCTCTCGCCAAAGCTTTATTTATTATTAAATGAACCAATTTCAATCAGGTTGCCTTCCGGATCAGAGATATAACATGTGCGCTGCCCCCACGGCTCGGTAGTAGGCTCCAAAACCGGTATTGCCCCTTTGGATACGACTTCTTTAAATGTCAAATCAACCGCATCATAGTTATCGACGCTTAAAGCAATTTCATAATGCCCATTGATATTATTCGTATATCCAAAGGTTCTGTTTGTCATCTTTTCAAAATCTGTCCGACGGTATAACAAAAACAAGGTTCCATCCTTGACCAAATAAACATTCGACGCATTTTCATCTTCCCTGATTTCAAAATTCAGAACATCCCTATAAAAGCGAACCATCGTTGCCATGTCTTTTACGAAGATTCCAAAACCATCTAATTTCATTGGTCAAACCTCCAATCAAACTTGATTTTGAATTGATAAGCATTCACCTATAGCTATTACGAATTTCTCCACGCCTTGATTGATAGTATCTATTAACGAAGATTGATCTTCAAAATTTGGTTTGGGTGTCAATATACATTCAATTATAGCGTCCGGATTATTAATATCATGAAAAAGATTCACATCACCAGACATGCTGCTGTTAAGTAAAGATAGGTAGCTTTTTGCAATATCTCTGTTTCGAGCAGAAAGCCATACTTCAAAGTCTCCCTTATCATGTAAATAGACAATGGCTATTTTTAAGCCTTTATCTTTTAAAGACTTCGTGCTCAAAGAAAAATAGGACATATCCATGTAACCTTGATATATACTGCTTACATCGTAATGTGGGTGTTTCTTGATAAACTCAGCTCTTAACTTGCCTAAAAATTCTAATATTCCTTTGTACGCAACTTGTATTTCACCCTGTTGTAAATGATGCGTATACCCCTCAATTAATTCATTCAGAGTCTTCATATTTCGCCTCATTTATTCTTAATTTCCGCAACGTTTTATTAAACATTAATTCTGACCACACAACCCCGCCAAAATCCAAAAACATCCAAATCGACCACTCGCCAAACACTGACATCTAAATCGCTCTCTCGCACTCAAAAATGCCGGTCTTGACTTGTTTCCTTAAACCGATATTTTTATGATTTTACCACATCTGATTTTCACTCTCAAACCCCGAACAGCGCTTAAATACTGGACTTTTAACACACTCAGTCTTGCACCCTTGACATCAATACGACCGTCTCCACATGCCCGCAGCGCGGGAACATATCCACCGGTTTGACACGCACCGTCGTGTAGCCGCAGTCGGAGAAGCGCTTGCAGTCGCGTGCAAGCGTGGCAGGGTCGCAGGAAATGTACACAATACGCTCCGGGGCAAGCTTCGCCGCTGTTTCAACAAGCTCCGGCGCGCAGCCCCTCCGGGGCGGGTCGAGAATAATCACATCGGGAGCGATGCCGCGTTTTGTCAGCTCTGCCGCGGCGTCGGAAGCGTCACCGCAGATGAATTCCGCGTTGCCGACACCGTTGATTTGCGCGTTGAGCCGCGCGTCTTCAACCGCCTGAGGCACAATTTCCGCGCCGATGAGCCTGCCCGCACGCTTTGCCATTGTCAGACCGATTGTTCCGATTCCGCAATATAAGTCAAGAAGGGTCTCGCTGCCCGTGAGAGCCGCGTAATCCGAGGCAATGCCGTAAAGCACCTCCGCCTGTTCGGAGTTCACCTGATAAAACGAGTGCGCCGAAAGGCGGAAGCTCATGCCGCACAGCCTGTCCGTGATAAAGCCGTCGCCGTAAATCACGCGTGTTTTGTCGCCGAGGACAACGTTCGTGTCCCTTGTGTTGGAATTGACCGTCACGCTCTTTATCTGCGGCAGTTCCGCAACCAGAGCGGCGGCAAGCTCCTCCTCTTTCGGAAAGCGCCTGCCGTTGATGACGGCGCACACCGCAAGCTCACCGGTGGAGTGGGCGCGGCGCAAAAACAAGTGCCGCAGCAGCCCCTTACCGGTTGCTTCGTCATAAACGCTCAGACCGTTTTTGTCGGCGTATTCTGCAAAGATTTTCGCCGCTCTTTCAAACTCGGGCGGCTGGAGCAGACAGTTTTCGCAGTGTGTCATTCTGTGGGAGCGCGCCGCAAAAAAACCGAGGGCTGTTTTGCCGTTTTCGTCCCTGCCGACAGGATACTGTGCCTTGTTGCGGTAAGCCGTGACGGAGGGTGCGGGCACGATTTCTTCAACCGGTGCCTCAACCCCTCCGATACGTTTCATTGCCGAAGCAACTGCGCCGCGCTTGATTTCCAGCTCCGCCTCATAGGTCAGATGCCGGAAGCGGCAGCCGCCGCAGCGCGTGTAAACCGGACAGTCGTTTTCGCTTCGCAGGGGTGAGGGAGAGGTGAGCGCGTCGATTTTTGCAAACGCGCAGTTGCTCTTGACGCGGAGAATGTGCGCGTCAAGCCTGTCCCCCGGGGCGGTGAACGGCACAAAGACCGCCATACCGTCTGCCCTGCCGACACCGCTGCCGTCGAGTGTGCAGTCTGTTATTTCAAGCGGCAAAACATCGTTTTTTTTCAATCCAGTATCCCCTTTGTGCACGGCACAGCCATCGGAGCCTTCCTTTCAAAGGAGGTTGTGAGCTTGATTTCTTTTCCCGTACGGGCGCTTTCGTTGAAAGCGGACATGATTTCGAGCACGTGCAGCGTCTGTGAACAGTCCGCGCGGAAGGGTCTGCCCGTTTCAAGCGCCTTCGCCATATCCGCAAGGCCGAGAGCGCGGCTGTTTTCGGGGTATTCGAACCTGTTGGCGATTTTCTCCGGCTCGCTGCCCCTCTTATAAAGAGTGATCTGCCCCTCCTCGCCGAAGCCGTTGGGGTCGGGACAGCGAAGAGACGCACCGTAGCCGTAAACTTCAAGCTGCGCGTTCCTGACAGGTGTCATGTCAAAGGTGGTTGTGATTGTGCCGATAACACCGCTTGCAAAGCGCATAACTCCGCAGATTGTGGTGGGCACGTCAACGTCAATAACCGTGCCGTTGAGAGGCTTGCTGGTTATTGTTCTTTGAGGGAAGGTCACGCGGGTCATCGCCGTGACGCTTTCAACCGCTCCGAGCATATTGATGAGAGCCGTGATGTAGTAAGGCCCCATGTCCAGCATCGGGCCGCCGCCGTGCTTATAATAAAACTCGGGATCGGGATGCCAGCTCTCATGCCCGGGGCAAACCATGGATGCCGCCGCGCCTGTCGGAGTGCCGATTGCACCCGAATCAATGAGATTTCGGCAGGTCTGATGTCCGGCACCCAGGAAGGTGTCGGGTGCTCCTCCGAGCAGCAGACCTTTTTCGGAGGCGAGCTTTGTCAGCTCCAGCCCCTGTTCAAAGGTTGCGGCAAGAGGCTTTTCGGAATAAACATGCTTGCCCGCGAGCAGGGCTGCCTTTGTCACGCCGTAATGCTCATAAGGCCTTGTTATGTTCAGCACAATGTCCACGCGCTCGTCCGCGAACAGCTCGAACATATCGTCGTAAATTTTTGTAATGCCGTATTTTTCAGCTGCCTTCTCCGCTTTTGCGCGGACAAGGTCGCATATGCCGACCACTTCGATTTCTTTGAAAAGACCCATGATGTTTTTAAGATAAATTCCGCTGATGTCACCGACACCGACAAAGCCGATACCAATCATTTTTATCTCTCCTTATCAATACATCTTTGCGCTGTTTTCAAATCTTTCCGTTGTCAGACCGTTTTTCATTGCGAATTCCTTTCCTGCGCCCGCCCAGAGCATTCCTCTTTTCATCAGAACCATTGCGGTTGGCGATTTGTCGAACACGTCGTCATGATGGCCGAGGGAGTTGTAAAACACGCGGCCGTTGCCCCAGAATTTTGTCCACACAACGGGCATTTCAATCGGCTTGTTAGAGATGTGATAATATGTAATAAGGGGCATATGCGTTGAGGCGAGAACCTCGATTGAAGGGTCAACGTGCAGGTAGTAATGCTCGCTGCACACCTCAAAATCCTCCAGCCCCTCGGTGATTGGGCTTGAACCTTGGCGGATGTTGACGGTGTAGGTTATTCCGTCGCCGCCGGGATGGCTCACCCACTGGCCGCCGGTGATGAACTGCCACTCGGTGTCCTGCCTGAAGGAATCGCACATTCCGCCATGACAGCCCGCTAGCCCCACACCCGAACCGAGTGCTTTGGAAATGTTGCGGGTATACTCGCCCTCGATTGTGCCCCCTGTCCAGCAGGGAACGATGAGGTCGAGCGAGCAGAGATATTCAACGTCCTTCAGCCGCTCCATATCGTTTCTTGCCTCAACCGAATAGCCCTCCTGCTCAAGTGCTTTTTTGAACCGGGCGGACACAAGCTCGGGTTGATGGCCGTCCCAGCCGCCGAAAAAAATCAGTGCTTTTTTCATTTTTACATCTCCCTGCACTT
>CAZIMM010000004.1:0-14853 GCA_964540415.1 uncultured Eubacteriales bacterium | reverse complement strand
TAGCAGTCGGTAATCTCACCGACATACATAGTGTGGAAATCGTCCGAGGAATAGTTGCCGGCAATGCTTTTGTCAAGGAAGCCGTCGGGACCCAGCTTATATAGCGCGATTTTTCTGCACACGAGCACGAGCTTTGCCTGCTCGGGATAAACCGTGCCGTCCGAAAAAACGGGAGTCAGTCCGCCGGATTTAAATTTGTCCTCATCTCTGCCGGAGACTTTGCCGAAATAGCCGAGCTCCTTTTTGTATTCGCCGCCGAAGAAGCTCAGGGTGAACAGTCCGTTTTCGTCAACGAACTTTTTTGTGTAACGGCCGGGGCGCAGAAAGATGTAAACAACATCCATGCCCCAAAGCTCGCCGACACCGCCCCAGCTGACAGTCATGCCGTTGCAGCCGTTTTCGTTTCCGGCGCAGACGAGTGCCCAGTCCTCGGCAAGCAGCTTTACGGCGTTTTCTGAAATGTCGCGGAAATTTGCCTTTTTCATGCGGAATGCCTCCTTACAATTTGATTTGCAGAATGTGAGATTGCCAGTGCAATCCCGAAACCCCGCGCAGGGCTCGGCAGTGTTCAAAGGTCGGTGCTGCCGCTCCGGAACGGGGAGAAAATTGACACGGTTATATTATATTTCAAATTCCGCTTGACAACAACCCCTTTTCATAATATAATTGCCGTAACAAGCAAATATTTTCGGGGTGCTGATGTTATCGGCTGAGATTTGGGCTGTTGAGTCCATGACCCTTTCAACCTGATCCGGATAATGCCGGCGTAGGAATCAAAAGTTATTAACGCCGAAGGTTGAGCCTTCGGCTATTTTTTTTGAAAGAGGGTAAATTTCATGGCATTTTTGAAACTTTGTCTTCGCTTCCTCACTCTTTTTATGATATGAGCATGCTTTTCATCATGCCCGCGTCCCTCGGCAGTGTTGTCGGTCTCACCGAGGGCACACCGATTCAGGCGAAACGGCAAAACTACAGCTTTGACAATTCATCTCTGCTCATCGGCGGCTACAACATCAATCACAGGCAGGAGCAATATGTGAAATATGCCAAGGATGCGGACTTCGATTTCTTCATAACCGGAGTTGACGAGCCCTTCCTCGACCTGTGCGACAGATACGGCATCGGCGTTATCGCAAAGAACTATAAGCTGCCGACATTTTATTATGAGGTGAAAAATCCGTCCCAATGGCTGACGCTCATGCCCGGTGACATTCAGAACAGCCACACGAGCGTTTGGGGCAACGACCTCATTGACGAGCCGACCTCCGCGGAATTTGAAAAGCTCGACGAGATGGTCAAGTCCTACTACATGAGCGTGCCGGGCAAGCTGCCGCTCATCAACCTGTTCCCGATGTATGCAAACGAAGAGCAGCTCGGCAACTCCCCCGACATTTCTCTCCTCAACAATGTGCTCTTTTTGAACCGCGACGTGACAAACCCCTATGTTGACAAATACAGGCGTCATGTGTCCGACTATATTAACAAAATCGACACCGACTATATCTCGGTTGACATCTATCCGCTGGGCATTGAAGCCAACGGTGAAAAGTCAACGCGTGTTCTCTGGCTGAGAAATCTTGACATTCTTGCCGAGGCGTGCCGCGCAACGGGGCGCGACCTCTGGGTTATAACCCAGGCGACGGGCGAGGCTGCAAAGGAAGGAAGCTATGCCAGACCGTGCGACACTGCGGACATTCGCTGGCAGTCCTATGTCACCGTGGCGTTCGGGGCGAAGGCAATCATTCACGCCTGCTATGACGGTGGCTGGTGGGACTCAAGCACCCACCTCATTAACCCCGCAGGCGAGAGGACGGAAACCTACTATTCTGTCAAGCAGGTCAATTCCGAATTGAAGGCGTTCGCCGGTGTTTACGGAAATTACGAAAGCAAGGGTGCTTATCTGCTCAACAAACGGAGCTGTGCGGGCGTGCTTGACGATGCGTATCTCACCCCCGTGGAAACAAAAAAGCCGCAGCTCAATTCGTGCGACCCGCTGCTTGTCGGCTGCTTTGATTTGAAGGACGGCGACGGCAAGGCTTACACCGTTGTGAACATGAGCGAGCCTCAGCTTGACACCGATGCCGCGTTCACTTTGAACATACCCTCCGGAAAAACCGCTGTGGTTTACCGCAAGGGTGCTGCGGAAAGCTACCCCTCCGGAAAGCTCGCGCTGACACTCGAAAGCTGTGAAGGCGTGTTCATCACGGTTTCATAAAGCCGGGAATATTTATATTTGAAAGGTCAATAATCTGAAATGAACAGGGAAGGCAAAAAAATTCAACGTCTCACCGTGAGCGGAATATTCATCGCGCTCGCAACAATTCTTTCTCTCATCCGCTTTGCGGCTCTGCCCTACGGCGGCACGGTAACCGCCTTCAGCATGCTGCCGATTGTCATGCTCGGCTATATGTACGGCGCCCGCTGGGGAGTTGTTTGCGGCGTGGCATACGGCGCAATTCAGGCGGTCATCGGCGCGGCAACAAGCGCAGCGTTTGCGGGGCAGTCGGCGGGTGCCGTCCTCGGGGTGCTCGCTCTCGATTATCTTGTCGCGTTCGGAGTGCTGGGTCTTTCGGGAATGTTCAGGCGAAAAATCAAAAAAGCGCCGCTTTCCTTTGCGCTCGGCTCGCTGATTGCGGGGCTGTTGAGATATTTTTGCCACTTTGTCTCCGGCTTCATCATTTTCGGCAGCTACGCAGAATGGTTTTTCACCCTGGACACCACCTCCTCCTTCGGTCCGCGTCTTCTTTCGGAGTTTTCCGGAACGGCTCTGGCGATGGTGTATTCTCTTATTTACAACGGAACGTATATGATACCGGAGATTATCGGGACGGTTGTGCTCAGCGCTGTCATAATTTCCGTTAAGCCGATAAAAAAACTGATGGAAAGCTGAAAGAGGGCACATAATGCTGAAATTTATTTCGTGGAACGTCAACGGCCTGCGCGCCTGCATGACAAAGGGCTTTGCGGAAATTTTCGCGGAGCTTGACGCGGACATCTTCTGCCTGCAGGAAACAAAGCTTCAGCCCGAGCAGGCAGACTTTTTTCCGGAGGGCTACAGCAGGTTTCTGAACTCTGCGGAAAAGAAGGGCTATTCCGGCACTGCCGTCTTCACAAAGCGTGAGCCGCTGAATGTTTTTTACGGCATGGGCATTGAGGAACACGACCGCGAGGGAAGAATGATAACTCTCGAATATGAGCGGTTCTTCCTTGTGTGCGTCTATACCCCGAACTCGCAGGACGAGCTGCGCCGCCTTGACTACCGCATGAAATGGGAGGACGATTTCAGAGAATACGTCTGCCGCCTTGCGGAGAAAAAGCCGGTTGTTTTCTGCGGCGACCTCAACGTTGCCCACAGGGAAATTGATTTGAAAAACCCGAAGACAAACCGCCGCAATCCCGGCTTCACGGACGAGGAACGCGAAAAGTTTTCACGGCTGCTGGACAGCGGCTTCATCGACTCGTTCAGATATTTTTATCCGGAGCTGGAGAATGTGTATTCCTGGTGGAGCTACCGCTTCCACGCGCGCGAAAAGAACGTCGGCTGGCGCATTGACTATTTTCTCGTCAGCGCCGGGCTTCGGGAAAAACTGAACGGAGCGGCGATACACAGCCTTATAACCGGCTCCGATCACTGCCCCGTTGAATTAACTCTGGATATTGATTTTTAAAACGGAATCACATTCCGAGCATGCTTAAAAGCCCGCCCTTTTTCTTATCCTTTTTGGGTTTGTAAAGGGGCGGATTTTTGAGCTTTTCTTTTGCCTTTTTTCCGGCGCGGGTTGCAAAGAAGCGGTTGACCTTGATGACGGGCTGAGTCAGCTCCGGGCTCATGTAATCAACACAGCGCGCAAGCAGATCCTGATCATTGTCCATAGCGCCGAGAACGGTTACGGCAATCAGATCCTGCGTTTCGTTTGTGGCGTCCGGATAAATGTCGTTGAAAATGTTGAACATTTTTTTCATGCGGACAGGGTCGTTCTGCCGGATGACCTCAAGCACCGCGGGAGTTCCGAAGCGGTCAAAAAAATCGTCCTGCAAAAACTCGCCGTAGGTCTGGATATTGTCGTTGTAATCCGCGCGCAACTCCGGGAAAAGTCCGGAAATAAGACGGCTTGCAAGCGTGTTTGCGTCGTAGTATACAGCGCCGCTCTTCGCCGCCGCCTTGGACACCGTCTTCGGAGCTTTGATCACCGCCGTCCCCGCGGAGGGATTGCCGAAGCGTGCCTCGAGGCTCTCGCGGATTTCGCCCGAAATATATTTTACGTCTTTTTGGTTGAAATGCTCAAGGTCGAGCAGAGAAGCGGAGGAGTCGGTGAACGCGGAATATCCGCCCTCCTCGGCGGGCTCGGCGAACTTGATTGTCAGCCTGTCCCCGAAGTACTCAAAGCGAACAGCACCCGCAGGTGCCTCATATGTCAGAATACTGCGTCCGTTTTCAAGATTTTCAACGGGCAGACCGGTCTTCTTTTCCCCTTCGGGATAAACCGCCTGCAATTTGTATGCCTTGAAGGTTTCGTTGAGCTGACCCGTAATCTGGGTCAACGCGTCGTTGAGTTCAGTCATTTTATCCTCCTGAAATAAGCTGAAAAATATTCTACCATATTATTATCATTTTGTCCAGAAAAATATAGCGAGGTGTTTTTCAATGTGAATTGTGAATTTAAATGCAGAGTAGGGGGCTTGCTCCCGCCGTTTCAGAGGTCAGAACAATGATGGCGTGTATGTGCGTTAGCATAATCGCAATTATCATTTTTCACATTATCATATCGTTTTTAGCGATCAAACAGCTGTTCTGCGAATATCCGTTCGATTGGTGTGAGGTTAGTTTTTACAGCGGCGGGAGCAAGCCCCCGCCCTACGGTGAGGATTTCGCGTGTGCGTTTCTCCTCGCATGGGTGTGCATTGTGTGTCCGGACACGCAGCCGTCCGCGCATGGAAAAACGGCTAAAAAATTCATGCAAAATAAGAGTACGGGTCTTGAGCTGTTTTGTTTTTCGGGCAGACTCAAAATCCGTACAATTTGTTTTATATTCAGTTTTATTTTCGGTCTGCACTGAATGCCGCGCGCCCGCACTTTTCAAAGAGCGTGAGAGCGTTAACGCGGTCACTCAATAAGGGCGGCAACCTTGACCTTCTTTGAATACGGCAGGTCTCTTGTGTTTTCGCCCATAATCAGTCTTGCCGGAATTGACCCGCCGATCTTGTCGGCGATGATGCTGCCGTAGTATTCACAGGTATTGCCCGCAATCGTAACCGTGCCCTGGGGCGCGTAAACCATGCCGTAAATCGCGGTGCTTGCGGCATAGAAATTGATGTCGCCCGTTTGCGAATAAACCGAAAGTGTTGCGGAATTGGAATCGATGAAGTTCGGCATACCGCCGCAGTTGATGTCGCCGTAGGCATAGACGCAGCCGTCAATTGTGAAGCCCTGCGTGAACTGAATGCTGCCTGCGGAAGAGTAAATCACACCGCCGTTGAGAGTGACACAGGGGTTCTGACCGCCGTATCTCATATCGCCCACGCTGCGGATGTCGCCGCTGCATGTCACCTGCTGGCCGAAGGTTGCCTTGCCGTTGGCGATTATGTCGCCCTGCACAACGCATTTGCCCGAGAAATTGACATCGCCGTTGACGTAAATATTGCCGCCGACATACATGATGCCGCCGCCGCCGAGGGTGAAGCTGCCGTCAACATAAATGTCTCCGCCGATGTAGCTGGTGTATGGCGAATGGTTATTCATTGCGCTCGTGGAGCTGATGGTCAGATTGCCGTCAACACAAAGGTCCCCGCCGACGAAAAACGAGCCGCTGCCTTTGGAAAAGTTGCCGTTGCAGTAGATGTCGCCGGCAATGTCCGAGTTCCAGCCGAGGGAGCCGCAGCCGTATTTGAAATAAGCGTTGCCGTAAACACAGATTCCGGTCCACGTGTTGTAGTTCGATTTGAAAGTGACGGGAATCGGATAAACGTAATAATTCGTCCAGCCATTGTCAAAAATCGGACCGCCGCCGGAAAGGTTTGTTGAATATGCGGGCACAATGAAGCCGTGCATCAGATATTCATTTGGAAGCTGCGGGGCAATGTCCAGCAGAACCTGGGAAAAATCGGGCATGTCTATCCAATCGGCGTCCGCAACCTCCTGCCCGACCCAGCAGCGGTTGTTGTCGGTCGGACCGTTCGGGATTGATCCGCCGTTGCATCCCTCAACCGCGCCGCTGACATAGCACACTCCGCCGGCGGTTGCACCCTGAAGATTATATTTGTGGTTTGCGTGCATGCTTCCGTTGAGCTTGAACACAGCACCCAGTGTGATTGTGCAGTCCGGGCTGCCGGCAAACATCAGATAATCA
This sequence comes from uncultured Eubacteriales bacterium, assembly GCA_964540415.1. Classification (GTDB taxonomy): domain Bacteria; phylum Bacillota; class Clostridia; order Oscillospirales; family Acutalibacteraceae; genus CAZIMM01. The sequence continues at coordinate 8,506 of CAZIMM010000004.1, read as the reverse complement.
AAATTGCAGCTTGTGCTTTTTGAAACGAGCTTCGCCGTCGCATACTGCTTGATGTTCACCATGTCAACGTGGAAAAGGTTTGCAAAGGTGGTTTTCTGCTGGGTGGATTTGCTCACGCGCACGGAATCGTTTGTGGGAAAAGTGACTTCGACGTCGTCCACGTTGTAGCCGTTTTTGATGACAAATTCAAGAGCCTTTGCCCTTGCCGCGCCCTGGTCCGGCATTTCGTGCACTGCGGCGAGCGCCGCAGCATCCATTGCCGTTTGCAGCTTTGATTTTTGATAATAAACCACGCCGAGGTCAACGGCAAAGGAGGTTATCGAAAGCAACACAACCAGCAAGAGCGCAACAATGACAATTACGGCGCCGGTTTCCTCTGCCGAAAAATTGCGATAATATGTTTTGATTTCTTTAAATCTTTTCATTGTTTATTCCGCTCCTTCCTCGGAAAGTCTGCTGAAATATCAATTGGTAAATTTGAGTGATTCCCATTGTTATTTTATCACGAAAGCAGCGGTGTTGTCAAACATTATTGAAGAAAAATCTCGAAATATTTTTATTTTTTAGAGCATTTTGCACAAAAAGACTTGAAAACATCTTTAAAAAATGCTATGGTGTATTCGGGTTAAAATGCCAAAGATTTACCGTATCCTTAAAACTCTTTCAAAGGAGGGAGATCAATGAGGAGAAAAACACATCGTCTGTTCAGAAAAGTGAAGGACGAAAAGGGTCAGGCAATGGTTGAAATGGCTTTGGTTCTTCCCATCCTTTTGCTGCTGCTGTGCGGCATTCTCGATTTCGGCTGGCTGTTCTACAATCAGCTTTCACTCAACAACGCCGCAAGAGAAGGCGCGAGATATGCTGTTGTCAACACAGAAAACGCTGACAGAGACAATTTAATACATGCCCACATAATTTCCGAAACAACCCATGTGTTCACCGATGATGTTGACATCACAGTAACCTACTCCAACGCAACCAATCCGCTGATCGGCGACGTTACGGTCAGACTGTCGACGGACATGAGAATCCTCACGCCCGTACTCGGCATCTTCAACGGTTCGCAGACAAAAACAATCATTTCAAGCGTTACAATGAGGGTGGAATCGTAGCGGAGCATATTCGCTTGATTCTGCCTGTCAATAAAATTACATAAGGGAGCGGAAAAAATGAAAAAAATCTACCTCGTAGCAACCATTGTTGCAATTCTGACAGGTTTTGCAACATACTTTTTTGCCGTTAAAATCCAGGAAAGCTCAACGATTAAGGACGTGCCGAAAACGGACGTTGTCATCGCACTGTCGGACATCCCGCAATACACCCCCATTGACGAAACGATGGTCGGCCTGCAGAGCATCCCGACTTCTTATGTCGTCTCCGGCGCCGTGCTGACTCTTGAGGACGTTATAGGAAAGGTTTCTCTCCTTCCCCTCGTCAAGGGCGAAACGGTTTTGAGCAACAGAATTGTTGCAAGCGGCAGCGGCAGCTCTCTCGTGCTTTCGCAGGAGCTGACCGCGGGTGAATACGCGGTGACTGTTGCGGTCGGCACGGAGAACGCCGTTTCGGACTTCATTCGTGAAGGCGATTATGTCAATATATATTGGGATGCAGGCTCGGGAGTCCGTCTCCAGATGGAAAAGGTCCGTGTGCTCAAGGTTTCGGGCTACACCGAAAACGTCGAAGCTCAGACAAAGGGCACTGCCGTCGGCGGCTACAGCGACATGACCTTTGTGCTCGACAAGAGCCAGGTTGCAAAGCTTGTCACCGCCAAGTCTCTGTATTCAAGCTCAATGGAATTTGTTCTTGTTTCAATCGAGGAGGGAGCGGCAGACACGCTTAACCAGATTGCGCAGTCCGACAAGCTGACAACCAACACAGTGCCGGGCGGAACCGTTCCGGGTGCGACGGTTGCGGCAACAGCGCCGTAACTGCCGCCGGAAAACAATTCATTTTGAGAGGATAATATATGGAAAAGCTTAATATAGTCGTGATTTCACAGGGCATCGACCTGCGTGTTCACGTGAAGAACCAGCTTTCCGGTCAGGAGACCGTTATATCGGGTTACTGCGACTTTGACGAAGCGGGCAAGCTGAAAGTGCAGAGCCTTTTCCCGGACGCAGTGGTCTGCGCGGTGAAGGGTGCCGTTGAGGACAGCGTTTTTGCATTCATTCAGGATATGCTTTGCAACTCGCAGGGCTTTATCGTAATTCTGGAAACGGATGAGGTCAACGTTGACCTTGTCAACAAGGCTGCACAGTACGGCATCCGCAGTGTGCTTCCCATGGACACCTCACCCGAGGATTTTGAAAAAGCAATTCTCAATGTGTTCGCCCTCGAAACGCAGCGCTCGCTTGACACAAACGAATCCAAAAAAATCCGTTCAAAGGTCATCAGCTTCTTCGGCGGCAAGGGCGGCACGGGAAAAACCACAATGTCCGTCAACGTCGGCGCAGCTCTTGCAAGGGCGGGAAAAAGGGTTATCCTTGTGGACTGCGATTTGCAGTTCGGAGACGTTGCCACTGCTCTTGACCTTGAGCCGAAGCTGACAATTGTCGAGCTGGTGCAGGACAGAGCCGGAATCACAATCGAAAACATCAACAGCTTTGCGGTGGTTCACAGCACGGGTCTCACGGTGCTTGCCGCTCCCAAGAGCCCCGAGATGGCGGAATACGTCAACGCTGCGCACATTGAAAAAATAATCGACGTGCTGCGCCCGTATTTTGAATACATCATTCTCGACCTGCCCCCGACATTTAACGACATTTCGATTGCAGCAATCGAAAACTGCGAGGAGGTTTATCTGGTTTACAACACAGAAATCCTGTCTCTGCGCAACGCCAAGCAGTGCGTGAACATTCTCGCCCAGCTTCAGCAGAGCGAAAAAATCAGAATGTTAATCAACAAGCAGACGAACGGACTCATCAAGGTCAAGGACTTTGAAAAGGTTTTCAGTCTGCCCGTGTTCGGTGTTGTCCCGCTGGATGTTAAAACCGCAACGCTCGCCATCAACAAGGGTCAGCCGATGATGCTCGCTCAGCCGCGTTCCGCAGCGGCAAAGGAGTTCAACCGGATTGCCGGCAAAATAATTGAGCTGCACACCGGCGTCAAGATGCTGGAGGATGACGGCAAGAAGAAACGCCGCAAGAAGAAAGAAAACGACAAGGATAAGAACAAAGAGAAAGATAAATCAAAGGCCGGAAAAGCAGAAAAGAAATAATACCGGGAGGGTGAACAAATGGGTCTTCTCGACAGGATGGAGGGGCAAAAAAAGCAGGGTGCCGCCCCCGGTCAGATATCCTCCGACGGCGGAGCAAATGAAAATCCGCATGCCGAAACCCCGCAAAAACCACTTGATCCTTACATAGTGGTTAAACAAAGAATTCACAACGACATCATTGACAACCTCAACAAGCAGGGCAACGCGAATCTCGACAGAGAGACGATGCTCCATCTCATTGAAGACCATGTCAACGATGATGAAAACAATATTCCGAGAATGGACCGTCAGCAGGTCATCACGGATCTGTTTCACGATGTTATGGGCTACGGCCCGATTGAGGAGCTGCTGGAAAGCTCAAAGTATTCCGAGGTCATGGTCAACGGCCCGAATCAGATTTACGTCGAGCAGGGCGGTAAGCTTGTTCTCTCGGGTCTCAAGTTCCGCGATGAGCAGCACCTGATGAATGTTATCGACAGAATCGTTTCGCAGGTCGGCAGACACGTTGACGAAGCAAGCCCCCTGTGCGACGCGCGTTTGCTTGACGGCTCTCGTGTTAACGTTGTCATTCCGCCGATATCTCTTATCGGTCCGGTGCTGACAATTCGTAAATTCGGCAAAAAGCCGATAACGGCGGAGCAGCTGATAAAATTCGGCTCCGTCACTCCGAAAATGCTCGGCTTCCTCGAGGCGTGTGTCAAAGGCAAGCTGAACATCATCGTTGCCGGAGGTACCGGCAGCGGAAAAACAACACTTCTCAACGTGCTTTCGGCTTACATTCCGGCTGACGAGCGTATCGTCACCATCGAGGACGCCGCCGAGGTTCAGCTCAAACAGGATCATGTCATCACGCTTGAAGCCAGACCGGCCAACCTTGAAGGCAAGGGCGCAATCACCATCCGTAACCTTGTTAAGAACGCCCTTCGTATGAGGCCGGACCGTATCATCGTCGGTGAGGTTCGTTCCGAAGAAACCCTCGACATGCTCCAGGCAATGAACACCGGTCATGACGGGTCGCTCACCACAACCCACGCCAACTCACCCAGAGATACACTTTCACGTATTGAAACAATGGTTATGATGTCCGGTATGGAGCTGCCGCTGAAGGCCATCCGCGACCAGGTTGCTTCGGCTATCGACCTCATCGTTCAGCAGAGCCGTCTGCGCGACGGTTCACGTAAAATCACCTCCGTCACCGAAATCGTCGGCATGGAGGGTGACATTGTCAGCATGCAGGAAATCTATAAATATGAAACAGAAGGCCGTGTCGATGCAAACGGCAAGTTCATCGGTGAATTCCACGCCACCGGTGTGCGCCCCTATTGCCTTGAAAAAATCAGAGGAAACGGAGTGAGCATCAACAATGACTGGTTTACAGATTAGTATCATCGCAATGACAATCCTCATAACCGTCCTTGTGTTTTTGATGGTCACCGCCATTATGGGCAAGGCAACAGAGGATTCGAGAACGGTTTCCAGGCGTGTCGAGAGAATCAGAGGCAAAGAAAAATCTGTCTTTGAGGGCTTTGCCGAGGAGCGGAAAAAGCGCAAAAACTCAATTGTTGAAAGCGCGCGCTCCGGCCGTTCGCTGCGCAAAAAAAAGCTCATGGATGTTATCTTCAACGAGCTGATTCTTGCCGACATTATGATGAAGCCCGAGGAGTTCAGCGTGATGTGGCTGGTGCTGGTGTTCGGCCCCTCCAGCCTTGCGGCGCTTTTCATCGGCAATATGCTCTCCTCTGCAACTCTTGCTCTGGCGGGCGCAATTCTTCCCATTCTATTTATTAAAAGCAAAAAGAAAAAGAGGACAAAGCAGTTTGAAACCCAGCTCGGCGACGCGTTGATTATCGTCTGCAACTGCCTGCGTTCCGGCCTTACCTTCCAACAGGCAATGGAAACAATCGGAAACGAAATGGCGGCTCCGATAAGCGTTGAGTTTTCCCGGGTTGTCAATGAAATCAAATACGGCAGCACGCTTGAGGACGCGTTGAACAACATGGTGAACAGAGTCAAGAGTGCCGACCTTATGCTTGCCGTTTCCGCCATAAATGTCCAGAGGCAGACGGGCGGCAATCTTTCCGAAATTCTGGACACAATATCAAAAACAATCAAAGAAAGAATGCGCATCAAAAAAACCATTTCCGCTCTCACGGCGCAGGGCAGAATTTCCGGCCTCATCATCGGTTCTCTGCCTATAGCACTCGGCGGGTTGCTTATGGTTATCAACCCCGATTACATGATGGTGTTTTTCACAACAACAGCCGGTAAAATCATGCTTGCCGTTTCGGCCGTTATGGAAAGCATCGGCTTTGCCTTTATCCGTAAGGTCGTTACAATCGAGTATTAATGTCTGTCTTTGAAACGAGGTGAGCTAATTGAGATTTCTCGTAATTATGTATGCCGTGTTTGCGTTCATGTTCGTTGTTGTGATTTTCGGCGCATTCGGCAGACGTGCTGATTTTAAGCAGCACAGAATAAACTCCATTAACAACACTGTTGAGAACCCGGCTTTCATGGAGCTTAATCAGAGCTTCTACAAGCGCATGATTGCGCCCACAATAAAAAAGATAAAGGGCGGAGCGTCAAAGCTGCTCCCGAAGAAGAAAGAAAAGAAAAAAACGTCGAAGAACAAGAATCAGCTTCTGGAACGTCAGCTCCGGCTTGCCGGAATGTATGTGTCTCCCGAGGAGTTCTCCTTTGCAAAAACACTTGTGCTGATTTTCACGATTCTTGCCACGGTGCTGGTTATCCTTGTGCTCCGTAACACTCTCCAGCCGCTTATAATGCTTCTGATAATGGCTTTCGGCCTGCTCGTCGGTGTTATGGGGCCGACATATTATCTTCGCTCCCGTGTGAGCAGCCACCAGAAGGGCATCCGCAACCAGCTTCCCGACGCAATGGACTTGCTCGGTGTTTGTATTGAGGCAGGTCTGAGCTTCGACAGCTCGCTGCTGAAAATCGCCGAAAAAATGCAGGGCCCGTTCATTGACGAGCTGATGATTGTTTACCGCGAGATGCAAATGGGCCGTTCCCGCCGCGAGGCTTTGAGAAACCTCAGCAACGTCAGCGATATTGAAGAGCTGAAAACCTTCGCATCCGCACTCGCACAGGCGGAGCAATTGGGTATTCCTATCAACAACGTCATGCGCGTTCAGTCTGAGCAGCTTCGCCAGACAAGAAGCCAGCAGGCGCAGGAAAAGGGCAACAAGGCCTCCGTCAAAATGCTGATTCCCATGCTTCTGTTCATATTCCCCGTTGTTTTCATCATACTTATGGGACCGACGGTTATGAACGTTATTGAAACTTTCTCGAGCACCTGACAAAATTATTCATCAAAAAGGGATGTCATGCAAATGAAAAAGGTCAGCTGCAAATGCGGGGACAGAGTTCTGATTCCGGACGTGAATGTCGCGGATCACTTCCTCACCCGACTGCGCGGGCTTATGTTCAAAAAGAAAATGCCGGAAAGCAGCGGCCTGCTGCTTCGTCCGTGCAATCAGATACACACTTTTTCAATGAAGTTTGCAATTGATGTGGTGTATATCGGAAAAAACGGTACAATTGTGAAGATTGACCCTGCTGTGCCGCCGCGCAAGGTTTGCAAAACCGTCCGCGAGGCTGCGGAGGTGCTGGAGCTTTGCCCCGGAGTTGCCGCCGCTGCCGGAATGGAGCAGGGGCAGACGCTTACCTTTGAATAAGTCTTTTCCGGGAGAGTCCCGGCTGAAATAATAAACAATTTGAAAGGTTGCAGGAGTACAGTTATGAAAAACGAATACCAAAGCAATGATAAAGTTCAGGTTTCCGGCAAGGAAGAGCAGTCAAGACGTGAACAGCGCAGAAGTCAGCGTGCCGCGGCAAGAACGGGAGACAGTGCCGAAAAAGAGAGAGGCAAGGGTCGCAATTCTGCAGAGCAGCCCGAGGAGGCCTATGATGCCCTTGCGTTCAAAAAGAGCCTTTACGGCTTTGACCCCGAAGAGGTTGTTGATTATATCAATGAGCTCAACAGGAACTACAGTGAGACCTGCCGCATGTATGACCAAAAGCTGGAGGACAGCCGCGACAATCTTGCGCTTTTGACAAGAGAGAGAGAAACTCTCAATGCTCAGCTTTCGGAAATCAGAGGCAAGTTTGAGGCTGCGCAGTCCGAGCTTTCAAGGCTTAGGGAAATCAACTCAACTTCAAACAAGGACGCCGCAGTCGCTGAGAGCACGCAGGAGCTTGTGGCCGTTGTTTCAACGCTTAACGCAAAAATCACCGGTCTAGAAAGAGACAATGCAAAGCTCAAGGACGAGTTGGAGAGAGGCCGTGCCGCTCTCAAGGAAAACGAAAAAATCAAGGCTGAAAATCAGGAACAGAAAACACAGCTTGCCCAGAATTTGGTTGAGCTTGACAGGCTTAACGGCATTGCCCGCGAGGCCGAGGATACAATTGCCGAGAACGAGAGGCTGAAGGTCGAAACTCAGGACAGCACCAAGAGGTTGGCAGAGGCAAAGGCTGATCTGGCAAAGGCAACCGAAGCGCTTTCCGCCGTAAAGCCGGAGCTTTCAAGCCTGCGCAAGGCGGTTGCAGATTACAACGTCCGTAAAGAAATGTTTGAAAAGCAGAAAAAAACCTTTGATGAGGAGCTTACGAACCTACGCGCCACAAACAAGCAGCAGGCGTATGACTTCGCACAGCAGAGAAGCGAGCTTGAAAGCAAGGTTTCCGCGGAGCGTCTGGAGCTGACAAAGCAGGTTCAGGTGCATTCATATCATCTCAGCCAGTCCCAGCTCCTGCTCACCGAGCTGATGAAGCAGTTTGAACAGGCGCAGGCATCCTTCAAGGGTCTCGAAAGAGAATAACCCGGATGCCCGGGAGGCATGCCGGGGAAGGTTATGCGGAAAGTTTTTCGCATCGTCCGGGGCGGAGTGTATGCGTAAACTGCTATGCCGGGAAGCTATGCGGAACGTTTTTCTCAACACCCGGGGCACGGTAAATTATTTAAACGACGGAGTCAGTCTCCGTCGTTTTTCCGTTTTTTGCGTTACATGCTTCCTCTTGTCTCCTGCCTTTTTTCGACAATATAACCAAATTTTCAATAAACCGAAAAAAGCGATTGACTTGCCGGGAAGTATATGCTATATTGTTCTTGCACCTTATGCCGCTGACGGTTCATGTGAAATAACACAGTGCGGCATTCGGGAAGTTTTGCCGACCGTCTGGGCAGTCCGAAAACGGACTGCCCTATTTGTTTTTTCAAAAATCTCAGGCAAAGGTAAAAAAACGGAAAGGTCAGGGTGGAGATGATGG